>NZ_CP031223.1:0-329250 GCF_008973485.1 Psychrobacillus glaciei | reverse complement strand
TTCCCTGGCGCCAAGTTGATGATAAAAAAGTTAAAGACGGTTACACCAAACAAAATCGGAATTGCGATCAATAATCTTCTTAAAATATATTGGAACATTGCTACACTCCCTTAATTCAGTGGAAAATGACAAGCAACGCCATGCTGGCCTGATTGCAATTCCGGAGTTTTCTCTTTACATATATCTTGTGCATAAGGACAACGTGTATGAAAGCTACAACCACTAGGTGGGTTTATAGGGCTCGGTACATCCCCTTCGATAACGATGCGATCTCGATTACGCAAATGTGGATTAGGTACTGGATAAGCATTCAATAAAATTTGTGTGTACGGATGGCGAGGACTACTAAAAAGTTCTTCCGTTTCTCCGATTTCTACAATTTTTCCCAAATACATTACAGCAATACGATCACTGATATAGCGAACGGCACCAAGACCATGTGCGATAAACAAATAGGTTAAGTCAAATTCTTTCTGTAAATCTTTCAATAGATTTAATACTTGTGCTTGTACCGACACATCAAGAGCAGATACTGGCTCGTCACAAACAATTAGCTTAGGATTTAAGATAAGTGCACGTGCGATACCAATGCGTTGGCGCTGACCACCGGAAAACTCATGGGGATAACGACGACCATGTTGTGGCGTTAAACCAACAACTTCTAACATACGATTCACTTTTTCTTTCGCATCAGCAGCTGAAGCTAATCCATGTGCTAGAAGAGGCTCAGCCAGTAATTCACCTACACGCTTCCTAGGATTGAGTGATGAATAAGGGTCTTGAAATATAATTTGTAGCTTTGTACGCAATGAGCGAAGTTCAGCACCTGTTATATTCGCCATGTCCTTCCCATCAAATATAATATGACCGTCTGTTGGAGGATCAATCTTTACAATAGCTTTACCAGTAGTGGATTTACCACATCCAGATTCCCCTACGAGCGCTAGTGTTTCTCCAGGATAAATATCGAAGTTCAATCCATCAACAGCTTTGACATTGCCGACTGTGCGTGAAAATATCCCTTTCTTAATAGGATAATATTTTGTCAAATTACGAATTTCGACAAGAGGCTGCTTTTTGTTCGTTTGATCCTTTTGTTTCAGCAATTCATTCATTCACTTCACCTCCAACCTGGTCACTGGTATGTAAAAAACAACGAACTTTATGTGGCTTATCTACACCTACTTCCACAAGCTTCGGTGCATTTGCAATACAAGTTTCAGTCACATATGGGCAACGTGCTTGGAAACGACAGCCACTAGGCATGTTTTGAGCAATTGGTACAGAGCCCGGAATGGAATACAATTTTTCACTTTTTTCTTTATCTAAGTGTGGGATTGACGCCATCAATCCGATTGTATACGGATGTTTTGGTTCATCAAACAGCGTAAAAACATCCGTTTCCTCTACGACTTGCCCTGCATACATAACAATTACTTTATCTGCCATTTCGGCAATTACACCTAGATCATGCGTAATCAGCATAATTGCCGTTTGCGTTTCTTCTTTTAAATCTTTCATAAGCTCTAAAATTTGAAGTTGTATCGTAACGTCTAAAGCTGTCGTCGGCTCATCTGCTATCAACACCCTTGGTTTACACGCTAATGCCATTGCAATCATTACACGTTGGCGCATACCACCTGATAACGAGTGAGGATATTCATCCATAATTTCTTCTGCACGTGGAATTCTTACCTTTTTCAACATGTCAATCGCATATTCACGTGCTTCTCTTTTATTCAGTTTCAGGTAAAGGCGAATTCCTTCCATCATTTGATTGCCTATTGTAAAGACAGGATTCAAGGAGGTCATCGGCTCTTGAAAAATCATGGAAATTTCATTACCACGTATATTTCTCATATCTGCTTCTGAAAGAGTCGATAGTTCTTTATCATTTAACTTAATGGACCCTTTTCGAATGTACCCATGTGTACCGAGAAGTCGCATGATTGATAAGGACGTGACGCTTTTCCCACAACCCGATTCACCAACGATACCAATAGTCTCACCGGGTTTTAAATTGAATGACACTTCATCGACAGAGATAATCTCATCGTCATTCACTTTAAATGCTGTTTGTAATTCACTTACCTCTAATACATGCACACTCATAAAAGCCATCCTTTCATTTAATGAATCTCTACGCTGTCTTTCACTGTTTCCACTAAATATTTGTAGGCAACGCTTAATAGCCCTTTTCCTGCATAAATCATTGCCCGCTCATCAAAATCGAATTTCGGATGGTGGTGGGGATAACTAGCACCAATTGCTTCATTACGTCCACCTGTAAAGAAAAATGCTCCTGGCACTTTTTGTACATAATAAGCAAAATCTTCACTTGCCATAGATGGTGGGCTATCCACAAATTGAATTCCTTCAATTGTGGATGTAATCGACTGAATGACATTGTCTGTTTCTAGTTCGTGGTTATATAATGACGGAAATCCATTTTCGTATTTTAGTTCATACGTTGCTCCGTATGAAGCACTGACATGTTTGATTACTTGTTTAATATCATGTTCAATGGACTGACGAACATCTTTATCAAACGTACGAATCGTAGCAGATAATTGAGCGGTATCCGCAATAACATTGCTTGCATTTCCTGCATGAAATGATCCAACAGTGATCACTGCTGGTTTAATCGGATCGATGCGACGGCTAATTATTGATTGCAACTGGTTAATAACCTGAGCACCAACAACGACTGCATCAATTGTTTCGTGAGGCATTGCACCGTGTCCGCCTTTTCCTTGAATTTTTAATTCAAATGCATCAATAGATGCCATCGCATAACCTTTTGTACAGTTGTATGTTCCAACTGGTAACCCAGACATAAGATGTGTACCAAAAACATAGTCAACACCATCTAAGCAGCCATCTGCAATCATTTCGGATGCTCCACCAGGGGAAGATTCCTCTGCGTGTTGATGAAGTAAGATAACATTTCCAGCAAGTTCATCTTTATGTTGATTTAACACTTTTGCAACAGCTAATAATGTGGCTGTATGTCCATCATGTCCACAAGCATGCATCACACCGTCTACTTTCGATTTATACGAAACATCTTTTTCATCTTGAATTGGTAGTGCGTCAAAGTCTGCTCTTAGAGCAATCGTTGGACCTGGTTTAGCCCCTTCAATCTTTCCAACAACCCCTCTTCCACCTACTTTCGTACGAACTGGAATACCATAACCTTCAAGAATTTGTGCAATCATTTGTGGTGTTTCTACTTCTTCGTAAGAAAGTTCCGGATTTTCATGAAGATGTCGTCTCCATGCCACCATTTGTTCATACATTTCCTCGATTTCTTTATGCCATGCTGTTAACAAGCTAATTCCCCCTATCAAAATATCTAACTGTTTCATATTTTCAGATTTCTATAATTAGTAATATCCCCTTCTCAGCACTTCCTTTCTCTTTTTCATGCAAATGACTTTAGACCCATTTTTCCGTTCACCGGAAACTGATTCCACCTTAAGGAAATTGTAGCTTAATTATAATTACCCACTCCAATGAAGTCAATATATTTTGATAAGTCAAATAATTGGGAACTATTTATATTAAGCAAAGACTACCTAACAAGGGAGTAGTAAGCACAATAATGTATATCGTACAAATGAAGGTTTTTATCTATATGGAATCTACTAAAAAAATGTCCCTTATAGCATCGCTGAGAATATAAAAAAAACCGTTTGATGAAGTCACATCAAACGGTCAAATTTAATTTGGTCCGACTAGAAATTTCCTAATGATATTGTTCAACTAAAAAAGCCCTATGGAATCTCTCGACTATAGAAGGTAACTTTATATGGCAAATGGATGCTTTAATTAAAAGTATCTATATTTTTGAGCCTCTCATTAAACTCTCTATTCATCTTGTGAGTAGCCATTTTTTCGCGCTGCAGCTTCATCTAAAATTTCTTGTCGAAAACCTTCTAGACTTTTTTTGCGACGTTCATTTTTTTGTCTGAGTGCCTCTCGTTCTTCACCATCGAGAAAACCCATGGATTCTTCAGCTGCTTCCATATTTCCAATTGTATTTTTCGACATATCCTGTAGCTTTTCAATATTATCTGATCGATCATCCGGTTTTGGTGTGTTTTGTCCCATTTTTATTCCTCCTTCTTTTTAATAAATTACACAAAATATAGAGTCTCCAATCTAACTAAAACTATCCAAATGATATTTTTAGTAAAAAATAAATATAATTACATGTAATAAACAGAACAAACCAGGACAACATAACTGAAGATAAAAAGATAAAAAGGCGGTAATGACATGTCCATGGAATGGTTTAATAGAGTAACTGGAGAACTACAAGATCATTTGGAATCGATTTGTGAAGAATATGATCAAGTCGGTCATATGAATATTAATCGGGGTTCAAAACATCCACGTATAGAATTTTTTGTTGGTACAGAAGAAGATAGGGATTACTTTTGCACCCTTCTCTTCGATCCCTATAATGAAGAGTTTTACGTTGAAAGTTTTGATGTAACTCTCCACCAACCTACAAGAATAGTTTTGAATGACATTACTGATGTGATCGATGCTGTCCATGAAATGTTTCATGAATTCATGGATGATGATAGTGAAATGTATTATGTAGACGAAAATAGTAATGAATACGAAGTTTTAGATGAAGAAGTCACTTTCGAAGAAATCAACGTTGAATGGGAAACACCTGAAGTTACCGCTTTCTATATAGAAGATAAGGTAGAAGTTACCTATCAATTCGGGATAGATAGTGCGAATGGTGATGGAGTTCTCCGAAGAGTCAACCGACTTTGGGTAGATGACACGGAACTTTTCGAAGATGAAAGTACCTTTTCCTTTAAAAAAGAAGAGGCAAATGCAATTATATCTATGATTGCGAGCCATGTGGATAATATGATTGGATATGAAGAAATTATAAACGCCTAATATATATTAACTAAGAGACACTTCTAATTCTACAAGAGGATAAATCCTATTATTTAAAGAAAAAATTCAGCGACTAGCTACTATAAAAAGTACTAATTAAAGTTTTTCAGTACCCTCCAAGAGAATTGGAGGTGTCTTTTTTCTCTATTCTAATACCGTCAATTAGATTCTAAAATACTTCGTGTTTTTCTTTTTTACACTTTTTTTAAAAAAGGTATTGCCTTTTTTATGCAAATCGGGTTATAATATATCATGTCGTTAATTATTAATTAGAAGTTAAACGGCAAACAAGCAATATCTTGGAGGAATACCCAAGTCTGGCTGAAGGGATCGGTCTTGAAAACCGACAGGCGGGTCATACCGCGCGGGGGTTCGAATCCCTCTTCCTCCTCCATCTTTTAACTTTTTTCTAAAAAACATAAATTTTTAATGTAATTTGTGTTATAATTGTTTTCTAAGTATATTATTGTCGCGGGGTGGAGCAAATCGTCAAACGAAGATGACGATTAACACCGATGCAGGCGAAGCCGAAGCAGGTGTCCTACTTTCTTCGAGCGTAGTAGTTTTTAAATATTATGTATATTATTGTCGCGGGGTGGAGCAGTGGTAGCTCGTCGGGCTCATAACCCGAAGGTCGCAGGTTCAAATCCTGTCCCCGCAACCAAATGGTCCCGTGGTGTAGCGGTTAACATGCCTGCCTGTCACGCAGGAGATCGCCGGTTCGATCCCGGTCGGGACCGCCATTTAATATTTTACTAGATTGAGATTTAGGATAAGCAAGCAGGTCTATGAAGCAAGCGAGTGAAAGAAGGAACGTACTTCAGGTACGTGACAAATTAAACGAGTGTAGCTGACGAAGAGATGCGCCGCTTAGCATAAATCGAAGAGGCTCAGTAGCTCAGTCGGTAGAGCAAAGGACTGAAAATCCTTGTGTCGGCGGTTCGATTCCGTCCTGAGCCACCATTTATGCGGGTGTAGTTTAGTGGTAAAACCTCAGCCTTCCAAGCTGATGATGAGAGTTCGATTCTCTTCACCCGCTTATAAAGAACAGTTACATGAATAAACAGCAAGATTAGAGCCATATGGGGAAGTACTCAAGTGGCTGAAGAGGCGCCCCTGCTAAGGGTGTAGGTCGGGTAACCGGCGCGAGGGTTCAAATCCCTCCTTCTCCGCCAGATGTTTGGCCCCTTGGTCAAGCGGTTAAGACACCGCCCTTTCACGGCGGTAACACGGGTTCGAATCCCGTAGGGGTCATCTTAAAAAAATACCGACAATCCATAATGGATTGTCGGTATTTTTTCTTCTTTAAATAACAATCTCAAACTAATTTTTCCTAAGATCTTTTTTAAAGAATCATCCACTTGAATTTTACTTAATTGATTCTTGAACATACACTTTCTTCTTCCTTTAGAAAACAGGAGTCAATTAATGGCTCCTGTTTTTTTGATTATTTTCTTGGCGTTGTCTATTTTTGGAGTCTTCTTCAATGCCTTTTTTCCAAGTTCTATCGATTTTTGCCTTTACAAAATAAATTATGAAATCAAATTTTGCTACGTGATAAACACCACCACCCATTTAAAGTGTAGTATTTGTCGCATCTACCTGCATTTTCGTAATATCGTTTCGAATGAATTCTAATGGCATAATGCTAATTCGCCTTTCTTTTCAATCTTTTATTATTTTAATGATAGCCAATATGAGGCATGATTAATAGAATCGATAATTATTTTATATATTTCTAGATGGTACATCTTATTGGTTTATCAAACTGGCAAATGGTAATATAAATTCAAAGGGAGGAGAGATATATATGGATTTTATTACACTTAGCAATGGTCTAAAAATACCACAAATTGGATTCGGAGTTTGGCGTGTTGATAACGACACAGAGGCGCCAGGAGCGGTTGAAGAAGCACTTCGCGTAGGTTATCGCCATATTGATACGGCTGCTGTTTATAAGAACGAGGAAGGTGTTGCGAAAGGTATCGCCGCTTCTGGTGTTGCACGCGAGGACATTTTCTTGACGTCTAAAATTTGGAATGACGACATTCGTGCTGGTCGTACGAAAGAAGCATTTCAAGAATCACTGGACCGTTTGAGTACCGATTACCTTGATCTATGCCTATTACACTGGCCAGTTGACGGTATTGTAGAGGCGTATCGTGCACTTGTCGAGTTATATGAAGAAGGTAAAGTGAAAGCTATCGGGGTATCAAACTTCAAACAGCATCATCTGGAACAACTGAAGGATGCCGGTTTAATGACACCAATGGTTAACCAAATCGAGTTACATCCTCAGTTGCCTCAAAAAGATTTTGTAGCTTACTTAAAAGCCGAGGGTATTCACGTAGAAGCTTGGAGCCCATTGATGCAAGGGAAATTCATGGAAATTGACTTGTTCCATGAATTGGCGAATAAGTATGATAAAACGCCATCCCAAATCGTACTTCGCTGGCATTTGCAATTGGGTCACGTTGCCTTACCAAAATCAGTGACACCAAGCCGTATACAAGAGAACTTAAACGTATTTGACTTTGAACTTTCTTCTGAAGATCAAGCCGCTATTGATGCAATCGCAACAAATGAACGCATTGGCCCAGATCCAGACGAAATCGAATTTTAATAGCAAATGAGTAGACCTGACTTCTTTCGAGGAGACAGGTTTTTTACATCCTTGTTCTTTCACACCGAAAACCTAAAATAATCTGCTCAATGAAGAATGCAATTCTGTTAAGATGAGAATAGACATTTTAATAAATCAGAACTGGATTGGTGAATAGCCTTGAAAACATTCAAAAAAATGTATATTGAAATTACAAGTGTGTGTAATCTTGCATGTAGCTTCTGCCCTCCTACAAGTAGAAAGGCGAATATTATCAAACTTGATGCATTCAATAACATATTAGATCAGATCAAAGACCATACGAAATATATTTACCTTCATGTCAAAGGAGAGCCTCTTCTGCACCCAAGAGTTGACCAATTACTAGACGCTGCTCATGCAAAAGGGTTTAAGGTAAATATAACAACAAACGGTACACTTATTACAAAAAACAGGCATAAATTATTGGGAAAACCCGCACTTCGCCAAATGAACTTCTCGCTTCATAGTTTTGACGGCCATGAGGGATCGACAAATCGAGAACAATACCTAACAACCATTCTGAATTTTGCCAAAGAAGCCGCTGAACAAGGTGTCATTATTTCCTTCCGATTATGGAATCTTCAACGAGAGAATGCAACGAATGAAGATATAAGAAGAAACCAAGAAACGTTAGAAATCTTGGAAAAAGAATTTAACCTGCATTACAAGATTGAAGAAAAAGTAGTACCAGGCAGTGGGATTAAAATTGCAGATCGAATCTATATTAATCAGGACCACGAATTCCAATGGCCTAGTTTACTTGCACCAGAGGATGACGGTAAAGGATTTTGTCATGCCCTTCGCAGTCAAGCAGCTATACTCGTCGATGGAACCGTTGTACCTTGTTGTCTAGACGGGGAAGGTGTGATTAATCTCGGTAATATCAATAAAACCTCTTTCTCTGAAATTGTAGAGGGAGAACGAGCAAATGCCCTATACGACGGTTTTACACGAAGAGAAGCTGTAGAAGAAATGTGCAGGAAATGCGGTTATAGACAGAGATTTGGTGTTTAAATATATATTTTAACATCATTGCAACTAAAGTTACTATCTTTCCTGACTCTATATAAGTCCAAAAGAATATTTCGTTTTTGATTTAAACACTTCTCCCTCTCTTACTATCGACGACTGAAAATGTTGGTGATGAATCGAGTCAGGGGGACTTTGTGTTTCCAGGCATACCCCTAAATAGTTTTGCAATTCTACACCTTCTGTCGAATAAGATCCTTCCAAATTATTTCCCGTATACAAGACAACAGACGGCTCTGTAGTCTCCAACACAAGTTTACGCCCACTTTCATGATCAACTAAAACAATTGCATGCGTTTCACTTTTATTCAACAAAAATGGATGATCATATCCATTTCCAACTAGTATATTTTGAGGATGATTCGATTCAACTCCATCAGAAATTTTCCTGCCTTGTCGAAAATCAAAAACAGAATGATCGACAGGAACTAAATTTCCCGTAGGCAGTAGCTCCTCATTCAATTCGATAAACTGTTGGCTATCAATCGTTAATTCATGGTCTAAAATGTCTCGTTCCAAATTGCCACTTAAATTAAAATACGTATGATTTGTCACATTTATTAAGGTTTTTTTATCCGAAATACCGGAATAGGTGATGACAAGATCATTGCTACCATTATAAATGGTATATACTACTTTCATTTTAAGGTTTCCCGGATAGCCTTCTTCCCCATCAGGGCTAAAATAAGAAAACTCAACGGCTGTCTTATGCTCGCATTTAATCACTTTTGAATCCCAAAGAACATGACTAAACCCTTTGTGTCCACCATGCAAATGATTGTTATTTTCATTTGTTTTAACTTGGTAGACATTTCCCTCTAAGTTGAATGACCCCCTCTTTATTCGCCCAGCAAATCGACCTACTACTGCTCCTAAAAAGTATGAATTTCCTTCGTATTCTTCTAAACTTCCAAATCCTAATACGGTATTTTCTATTTTTCCAAAGCGATCCGGTGCTAATATTTCCGTGATAATGCAACCATAATCCATACAAGACACTTCAAAACCTTTGTTATTTTTAATCGTAAACAAGGTAACTGGCTGCTCGTTTATAAATCCAAACAATTTCTTCGTTAGTTTCATTCTCAACACCAATCCTTTCCGAACATAACATTATTCCACTTCTACGAATTGTCCCGTTTGGATTGACTGATAGCATGCTTCTATTACCCGCATATTATTAATAGTAGATAGTCCAGTGATTTCAGGGATCGAATTTGTTAAAATAGCATTTGAAAAATGTTCCACTTCTATCCGATAAAGATCACCATAGATTTTTTCTTCACGGTTTATTCCATTTCCTTCTACAATGATCCGACCTATACCACCATTAAAATCAGGACGAAAAGCAAAAGGAACTTTGATTGTTCCTTTTGTACCAACAATTTCATATTCATTTCTTCCTGTCATGTCAAAACTGCAATCAAAAATAGCAGTCCAACCATTATCTAGTTTTAAATAACCAAATGCACTCGTATCGACCCCTGTTTTAGAATCGATTTCTGCACTCATCTGCACTTTAACTGGTTCGGCATCTGATAAATAACGAATTGCATGAATAGAATAACAACCAACATCGTATAGGCTGCCTCCGCCCATGTCCTTATTCATCCTAATATCATTGTCGCGATCTTCAAAGTTAAAGGAATGACTTGATTTTATTAGCTTAATATTGCCGATTTCTCCAGAGTTTAATATCTCTTTCACACGTTTATGCTGCGGGTGCAGTTGATACATGAATCCTTCCATGAACAGTACATTTTGTTCATGGCATGTTTGAACCATTTCAGATGCCTCCGTGGATGTCAGCGAAACTGGCTTCTCACAGAGTACGTGTTTACCTTGCATCGATGCTTTAAAAACCCATTCTTTATGCAAATGGTTTGGAAGAGGGATGTATACTGCATCAATCTCTGGATCATCCAGCAATTCCTCATAACTCTCATAGGCTTTAGGAATACTTAATGCGGATGCAATCACATGGACCTTACTTCCTCTGCTTGAAATGGCAAGTAATTCTGCATTTTCTGCTCGAATTATAGCCGGAATCAGTTGCGTTTGAGCGATGTTTGCTGTACTTAAAACTCCCCAACGAATTTTCTTCATCCTGGTATCCATCCTTACTTTATTTCTTAATAAACACCTTTGATTTCATTGTGCACTTCTTCTTTATAAAACTGCGCTAATTGCAGCATTTCTTGTTTCGTATAAGTTTCTGTGTTTACCGCTTCCAAATTATCCGCTACTTGAGCAACATTTTTGAAACCAGGTATTACGCAAGAAATCGCATCATGCTCAAGAATCCATTTTAACGCTGCTCGTGTCATATTACCTCTATTTTCAGCAATCCAAGCAAGTTTTTTGCTTAGTCCCACTCCTGTTTCAAATTCTAGACCAGCAAAAGTTTCTCCTACATTAAATGCTTTTCCTTCTCTATTAAAATGGCGATGATCATCTGCTTCAAACTGCGCGTCAGCTTTAAATTTACCTGTCAATAATCCGCTTGCCAGTGGAACGCGCGCAAGAATTCCAACACCTTTTTCCATTGCTTTTGGAAATAATACTTCTAGTGGCTTTTGACGGAACAAATTAAAAATTACTTGTAAGCTACTAACATTTGGCTGTTCCAAACATAATAAACCTTCTTCAACCGTTTCTACACTTACACCATAGTAACGTATCTTACCTTGATTCTTTAATCGATCAAGCACTTCAAATACATAACCATTCTTTATTATTTCGAGTGGAGGACAATGAACTTGAAACAAATCAATTTGATCACGATTCAGTCTTCTTAAACTATCCTCGCAGTATTTCGTTACAACTTCCATTGAATATGTTTCGGGATCGTGTACATCCCCTGCTCGGCAAAATTTAGTAGCAATATGGACTTCTGCATGTTTACCTTTCGTTGCAACTGCTAAAAGTTCCTCACTCTTACCATTCCCATACACATCGGCCGTATCAAAAAAATTTACCCCATTGCCAATTGCATAATCCAAAGCTTTTAGCGCTTCCTGATCATCTGTTCTTCCCCAAGCACCACCAATTGCCCAAGTACCAAAGCTAAGCTCACTTACCTTTAAATCAGTGTCACCAATTTGACGATAATTCATTTTGCACACTTCCCTTTGTTTGCATTTTATGATTTGTTCAATTACATTGTTGTTATTTCAATTGTAAAAGGAATACCCTATCGCATCCACGCTGATTCCACGCTCAAATTTGAAAGTGATCTTGCGAATCGCTCATTTATTGCGTAAATCCACAAAAATGTTGCGCAAAAACGAATTAATATTGCGCTTATACTCTGAAATGTTGCGGGTAATTTAAAAAATATTGCACATATGCTTGATAATGTTGTACGCGGCATCGGATCTTGCGAATAGCATGTAAGATGTGTAAACAAAAGCCCCAACTAAGCTAGTTGAGACTCTTATATGCAATGCCTACTTGCGGAAGTCCAAAAGCTTTTTATTCATATCTTTTGTTTGAGTGTAAACATCTTGATATATAGAAAACAGCTTTTTATACTTTTGCACATTGCTCTTATTTGGTTGAAATTGTCTATCTTCCTTCAAAAACTCATTCGCACAGTCCTTTAACGAATCAAACCAGCCACATCCATAGGCTGCTAACATAGCGGCTCCCATTCCCGGCCCTTGTTCACTTTTAAGTCTTATAATTTTTGCATCAAAAATATCTGCTTGTATCTGAAGCCAATCGTCATTTAATGCACCACCGCCAATCGATACAATCGTATCAATCCGTTTACCATTCTCGCGAAATATATGAATAGATTCATTTAAAGAAAAAGTAATCCCTTCCAGAACTGCCCGAACAAAGTCTCTTCGTTGGTGGGAACTATCTATGCCAATAAAGCTTGCACGAATTGACGCGTCTGCATGCGGCGTTCTTTCACCAACTAAATAAGGAGTAAATAATAATCCGTTAGATCCAACAGGGACAGACCCTACATCCGCTAGTAAACGATCGAAAGATTCATCTCTAGCAAAAGTATCCTTAAACCAAGTTAAGCTATAACCAGCCGCTAGTGTCACACCCATTGTGTAAAATGAATTCGGAGCTCCGTGGTTAAAGTAATGTACCTTCCCACCAAAATCTTTGTCATCACTTGCTTCATATGATAAAACAACACCAGACGTTCCAATACTGCAAAGAGTTTTTCCATCTTCTAAAATCCCTGATCCAATTGCACCACAAGCGTTGTCAGCACCTCCAGCAAATATGCGGGTTGATTTTGAAAGACCAGTTGCTTCTGCAAATTCGGCAGTAATTTTCCCTACTTCTGAATGGGAAGGAACTAATGGAGGGCAACAACTCGGCTCAATTCCTAGTAACTCACAGATTTCTGTACTCCACTCTTTTTTACTGACATCCATTAAAAGTGTTCCAGCTGCGTCAGAGTATTCCATCTGCAGTTTGCCTGTAATTTTATAACGCAAATAATCTTTCGGAAGCACAAATGTAATTACCTTACTGAAAACTTGGGGCTCATGGTCTTTAACCCAAAGTAATTTTGGTAAAGTGAATCCTTCCAATGCCGGATTTTTTGTTATATCCAATAGGCGCTTTTCTCCGACTACTTCATAAATTCGCTGGCACTCAGCCGTTGTTCTTGTATCATTCCAAAGGATTGCAGGTCGAAGTACTTCATTATTTTCATCAAGTAGTACGAGGCCATGCATTTGCCCTGAAAAGCTGATTCCTTCAATCGCTTCTATATTCCCATCGAAACCCTTTAAGAGTTCAAACAGCCCTGTCGTTGTTTGCTCCACCCAGTCTTTCGGATTTTGTTCACTATAACCCGTTTTTTCATTAATTATCGGATAGGGTTTCGATACACTTAAAACTACATCCCCATGTTGGTTAACGAGTAATATCTTAACAGCACTTGTTCCTAAGTCCACCCCAATTACATACTTCATAGCGACAGCTCTCCTACCATTACAAAGATTAATTAATTAGCAAAAGCTTGTAATAAATATTGATTAATTGTAGCTTTTATTTGTTCTAAACGACCCGAAGTCTGTTTAATATCCGATAAACCTAGTGCATACGCTTCTAATTTGTGAAAATCTGTTTTTCCTTCCACAATATCCAGCCCAATACCTTCTGCGTATGTTTTGTAACGATCCTTGATTATATTTTCCAGAACTTTATCATCAATTAAATTTTGCGCCACTCTTAAACCAACTGCAAAAGCATCCATTCCCGCAATATGTGCAAGGAACAAATCTTCTGGCTCGAATGACGATCTTCTTACCTTCGCATCAAAGTTCAAACCACCTTTGCCAAGTCCTCCGTTCTTAAGAATTTCATACATAGCAAGTGTTGTTGTCCATAAATCTGTCGGAAACTCATCTGTATCCCATCCAAGTAGCAGATTACCTTGGTTTGCATCAACTGAACCCAACATATTATTAATACGTGCATAATGGAGCTCATGTTCGAATGTATGACCAGCCAATGTTGCATGATTTGCTTCAATATTGAATTTGAAATGATCTTCAAGACCATAACTTTGCAAAAATGCATGGGCGGTAGCTACATCATAATCATACTGATGTGTGGAAGGCTCTTTCGGCTTAGGTTCAATTAAGAATTGAGCATTAAATCCAATTTCTTTTGCATAGTCAACCGCCATATGATAGAAACGAGATAAGTTATCCAATTCTAGCTTCATATTTGTATTTAAAAGAGTTTCATAGCCTTCTCGACCACCCCAAAACACGTAGTTTTGAGCTCCCAATTCCTTACCAACTTCTAATCCCTTTTTCACCTTAGCCGCAGAATAAGCAAAAACATCTGCATTACTAGAAGTAGCAGCACCATGAACAAAACGTGGATGAGTAAAGTTATTAGCTGTATTCCAAAGTAATTTTGCTTTACTATCTTTCATATAGTCTTTGATCATGCTTACAATTGAATCTAAATTTTGGTTCGTCTCTCTTAAACTACTTCCTTCAGGTGCTATATCGACATCATGAAAACAGAAAAATGGTACATCCATTTTTTCGTAAAATTCAAATGAAGCATCTACACGCGCCTTCGCTAAATCCATCCCATTATATTTATTCCATGGACGATTCATAGTGCCTACACCAAACGGATCTGAACCATCCATTGTAAATGTATGCCAATAAGAGACCGCATATCGTAAAATATCTTCCATTGTTTTATCCCCTATTTTTTCATTGGGATTATAAAATTTAAACGCAAATGGATTTGTTGAAGTTGCTCCTTCAAATTCAATTCTTTTAATATTCTGAAAATAATTCACGATATATACCCCCTAGATATTTTCGAATTATAAATGAACAGCTAGTGAAAAGGCTTACATTTTAAATTATAACATAATTCATTAGTTTGTATATCAATCAAACAAAGTTTTAGGAAAGCCAATAATTATGATGTTTTCATCATAAATAAGGTGTATGCTTTTAATAATTGCTCTTTTATTTTCCATTAAAACAACTGAATCAGGTGCTTGAATATAATTAATAGAAAGGGTGATTGTCAATGATTTCTACTCCTAGCTTTATATATAATGCGTTGGAATGGATTACAAGATTTGCGTATTTAAATTTATTATGGATTCTCTTTTCGCTTGTTGGCGGCATGATTTTCGGCATATTTCCAGCTACAGTTGCTATGTTTGCCATTTCTCGAGAATGGTTAACAGGGAACACGGATAAGCCATTATTAAAATCATTTTGGGAGCATTATCGAAAAGACTTCATAAAAAGCAATATCTTAGGATTATTTATTGCGGTTATAGTCTTTTTTGTTGTAATGGACATTTATTATATTCAAGCTAATAATAATGAACTTCTAACCTGGACATACATTCCATTATTTGCATTTATGTTATTATTCACGATGTTTTTATTTTATCTATTTCCAGCATTTGTACATTACGATTTAAAAGTACTACAAGTTATTAAAAATTCTTTTTTATTTATGTTAATAAGTCCAGTCAATAGCTTATTAATCATCCTGTGCTTAGTACCTCTCTTTTTCTTAATGCGGGCTTTTCCTGCACTAGCATTTATATTTGGTGGAAGTTCCTACGCATTTATCACGATGTGGTTAAGTCTACACGTCTTCAAGAAGCTAAATAAGAAAAGTGCAAACGTCCTTTAAGCGCAGAACCTATTTTCTTTCGTTTCTGGAGAGCTTTGGACGGACTTTGCTCTAAAAAAGCTTCACACAATTAGGGTTTTGATTCCCTATTGTACGAAGCTTTTTCGTTTTGCAGTGTTCATATCAACCTTTAACCGCACTAGCGGATATTCCTTCCACCACTTTATTGCTAAAGAATATAAATGCAATGATAATCGGTAATACACTAATGATTAACGTGGCTCCAATTGCTCCCCAATCCGTCATGTATTGACCGATAAAGTTTTGGATACCCACAGTTAGTGTTTTATATTTTTCAGAACTTATGAATGTATTGACAAAGACGAATTCATTCCAATTATAAATCATATTGATTACGACAGTAGTAGACATAACTGGAATTGTCATGGGTAGAATTATTTGAAAAAACATTCGATGGACTGAACAACCATCGATAACCGCGGCTTCTTCAATTTCACGTGGTAGGGTGTAATAAAACCCTAGTAAAATCATCATAGTAATCGGTAAATTATATGCAGTATATGTAATAACAACACCTAGCGGGTTATTAATTAAATGGACGCTTAAAAACATACTGTACAGCGGGATTAAGGCCGAATGAATTGGAATCATTAAACCGATGATAAATACGCTTAACACAAATCCGCTAAGTTTCCATTTCATTCTAGTGATAGCGAAAGTTGCCATACTTGCGAACAATACGGTTAAGAATATTGCTAGGGCAGTAATCCAAACACTATTGAAAAAATAAACTCCGATTCCACCGTCCCAAACCTTTTGGTAGTTCTCCCATCTAAATTCTGATGGTAACGCAAATGGAGATCCCGCAAATATTTCTCGGTTATCTTTCAATGAGAAAATGAAAAGCCATATTAGCGGAACGATTTGAAATAACGCTACGACCACCAGAGAGAAATAAAGAAAAAAATAACCTATTCGCTTCATTAAACAAACCCCTTTCTAATACTCTATTTTCTCTTTAGATGTAGTTAATTTGCGAACTACAAATGTTACGATTAAAGTAATCAATAACAATAAGAAACCAATTGCACTTCCGTATCCAAACTTATAACTTGAAAAAGCTAACTTATACATGTAAGATGCCATAACTTCACTTGCTCCATTTGGTCCACCGGCAGTCATCACATAAATAAGATCGAAATATTTTAACGATCCAACAATCGCTAATACGACGGTCACGCTTACTACTTCTTTAATTAAAGGCAACTTTATTTTAGTTGCAATTTGGAAAGCAGATGCACCATCAATTTTTGCTGCCTCAATTAGTGACTCAGGGATGTTTTTCAATGCAGCATAATAAATTAATATATAAAATCCAGCATATTGCCATAAGATCGGGATGAAAATTGCAAATAGGACAAGAGAGGAATCTGCCAACCATGCTGGAGGATTATGAACGCCTATTTTAGTAAGAAACACATTTAAAATTCCGTTTGATGGGTTATACACTTTTATCCAAAGCTGCGCAATTGCAACCGAAGATAATAGCATTGGAATTAAATATATTTTCCTTAGTAAATCCGCTCCTTTTATTTTGGAAGCTAATATAAAAGAAATGACTAGATAAATCGCTAGGCTTAGTGTCGAAAATATTGCTAATAAAAATGAATGATAGGCACTGTTCCAAAATTTAATATCTTTGATTCCATTCATATAATTTTCTATTCCAATAAATGTCTTCGCACCAATACCGTCCCAATCCATTAATCCATAGTACCCTGAAAGGATTAACGGAATGAATATTAACACGGTAACCAATACAAGGGCTGGGGAAATATATAATGCTATTAACAGCTTATTAGACATAACTTTGTTCATTACATTCAACCCCTATCTTAGAAGGTAGAAGAGGACTATCCAAAATTAAGGATAAGTCCCCTATTTTTAACTTTACTTATTGAAGCTTGTTATTTACTTTTCGAAAGAGCATCTTCATGTGCTTTAGCGAATTGTTCCGGTGTCATTTCTTTTCCAAAAAGGGCTTGAATGGAATCTAGATGCACTTGTGCTACATCTGGACTCATTTGAACATCTGCAAATAATGTAATATTACTTGCTTGATTTAACTCATTCAATATATCGATATACATTTTTGGAAGATCTAAAGAGTCTGCTTTTACTTTTGTTGCAGGTATTACACCAGCTTCACTAACAGCTTTCTCTCCCCATTCCTTCACAAAAAATGCTGCGAATTCTTTTGCTTCTTTTTTCACTTTAGAATCCTCTGCAACAAATAATCCGACACCAGGTCCTCCAACGAAACTGTTCATATCTCCCTTGCCATTTACAGTTGGAAATTTAAGATACGCTACAGAATCCCTAAATTCTTTTGGAACGCTTTCGTTTGTTGTGTAATTCGGTAAATCCCAAGTTGCGATTAAATACATTGGTGCTTGCTCACTCATAAACATGCTTTTTGCTTCTTCATCTGCAAGGCCGTTAAAACCATTAACAAACGCACCCATATCTACAAGATCTTGCACTTTTTTTGCTGCTTCAATCAGTGCTGGATCTTCAAAAGTACCTGTTCTATCAATTGCTTTGTTAAGAACATCGGCTCCACCAATTCGGTCTGCAAGGTACATATACCATAATGATCCTGTCCAAGCATCTTTATTACCTAATGCAATAGGCTGAATCCCATCTTTTTTAAATGCTTTAACGACATTTTCCAATTCTTCAAACGTTTTTGGTGCTTCTAAATTATGTTTCTCAAACATCGCCTTATTATAATATAGTGTCACGATGTTCAACTCTAGTGGAAGCCCATATGTTTTCCCATCCTTTGCATATGCTTCTACAGTTCCTGGTACAAAACTATCACTTAATTTTTCTTTAATTACATCATCTAATGGAGCAAACATATTTCCCCCTACATATGGCTCCAAAAATCCTGCCGCCCAAGTCATCCCCACATCAGGAAGTTCTTTCGACGTGGACAACACTCTTAATTTATCTTTATATTGCTCATTACTTAAGACTTCTAGATCAACTTTTACGCCTTTGTGTTCTTTTTCGTAATCGGCAATAATTTCTTTTACAACATCATAATGCTGTTTGGAGCTTCCTTCAGGCCATAAATGCATGAATTTTATTTCCTTGTCTCCACTTGCATTTGATGAACCATTTGAATCCGAACAACCTGCTAGTAAATAAAAAACAGAAGCAAATAATAGAATTGTAATCGTTCTCTTAATCCCCTTCATTATTCTCCCCCACCCCAATTTTTAATTACAACAATATTCTGAATGTTGTATGCGTTTTCATTATATCAAACGACTAGTTGTTAGTCTAGTGGATGAACAAAGTTTTTTATCGACTACGAGACGAGACTATAAGCACTCATTTTATCTAAAAAATAACAATTTCCGACATAATAAATTAAAGAAAAGTATGTCATCTATCTAAACTAGCTAAACAAGAAAGGATTGCTAATCATGTTTTATTTGTTAGAATGAAAAAAAAGAGAAAGAGCTGAATATTATGAAGATGGAAGCAAATCAAACTTGGAATCATCATGTCGTAAAAAAGGGCAATAAATCCTTAGTTTTAGATAAAATTAAAAATAACTCTCCTATTTCAAGAGCCTCCGTCGCAAGTCAAACGGGATTAAACAAAGGAACCGTTTCATCCTTAGTGAATGATTTACTGGAAGAACACTTAATCTACGAGTCCGGTCCCGGCGAATCAAGTGGAGGGAGAAGACCCGTTATGTTGTTATTTAATGAAAAAGCCGGTTATTCGATTGGAATCGATTTAGGAGTTAATTATTTACTCGGCGTCCTGACAGACTTAAAAGGGAATATTTATGAAGAAAAAGAAATAACCTTCAAAAATCTTTCTTACAAAGAAATGGAGGAACAACTGTTTAACGCAATCGATTTTCTCATTTCGTCTGCTCCCTCCAGTCCTCACGGTATCATTGGAATCGGAGTTGGAGTACCAGGTATAGTTGATAAAAACGGCAATGTGCTACTAGCTCCAAATTTAAACTGGAAGAACGTAAATTTAAAGGCGACACTACATACTAAATACAATCTTCCAATCATCATTGAAAATGAAGCAAATGCAGGTGCATACGGGGAGAAAGAATTTGGAGCAGGGAAGGATTTTGACAACGTTATTTATGTAAGTGCTGGTGTTGGGATAGGCGTCGGGCTCATTCTCAATGGTTCTTTGTATAAAGGCTCCAATGGTTTTTCAGGTGAACTTGGTCACATGACCATTCAAGCTAATGGTTCTAGATGTCGTTGTGGAAACGAAGGTTGTTGGGAATTATATGCTTCGGAGCAAGCACTAATTCATAAGGCAGAAACGCTAGATATTCCTCTATCTACTTACAAGGAAGTCGATTTAGAAAGTTTATTAATTCTCGCTGAAAATGGCAATAAAGATGTGATTACACTATTCGAGCAAACGGGTGACTATTTAGGTATCGGGATAAATAACATTATTAACATCTTCAACCCGCAACAAGTAATTATTGGCAATCGATTGGCCTTCTCTAAAAAGTGGCTCGAGGAACCATTGAATAATAGAATTGCTAGTCAGGCTCTGTGGTTCCAGCAAAATGATTTACAAATTGATTTTTCCGAGTTGTCTACACGTTCGACTGCTTTAGGTGTCGCAGCTTTTTCAATTGAAAGCTTTTTGAGTGATAGTATTCAACAAAATGGTGATTTCTAATTATTAATATTTCTCTAATGAATAGCTCACTTCACCGTGAGTTTTATAGATTGAAGTATGAATTATTTGAATATTATTAACTTGCCAATCTAATTTACTAGTGTTATAAGTATTATTACATTGCAATAAATACTAATTTAGGGAGTTATTTGTTTAGTATTCCTGCAATTGTAAGTAATCTCTCACCATCTTTGAAAGCACTAACATTAATTTAAATGAAGACTGCTTATTTGATGAAAAAAGCAATAATACTGTAAAGGGTGAAGAAAATTGACAATCATTCGCAATCCAATTTTACCAGGATTCAATCCAGATCCATGTATTTGCCGTGTAGGGGAAGACTATTATATTGCAGTTTCTACATTTGAATGGTTCCCGGGTGTTGGTATCTATCATTCAAAGGATTTAAAAAATTGGCGATTGGTTTCAAGACCTCTTAATCGCATTAGCCAATTGAATATGATGGGAAATCCAAATTCAGGTGGTGTTTGGGCACCTCATCTGTCTTATAGTGATGGTAAGTTCTGGCTAATCTATACGGATGTCAAGGTAACGGAGGGGCAATGGAAAGATTGTCATAATTACCTTGTCACTTGTGAAACAATCGATGGCGAATGGTCTGAGCGTACTTATTTAAACAGTTCTGGTTTCGATCCATCTCTCTATCATGATGAATCAGGAAAAAAATTTTTGGTAAACATGTATTGGGATCATCGCTTTAATCACCATAATTTTTATGGAATTGCTCTTCAGGAGTTTAGCGTGGAAGAACAAAAACTTGTCGGCGAATCCAATATTATTTTTAAAGGAACGGATATTAAATTAGTTGAAGCACCACATATTTATAAAATCAATGGTTACTATTACTTATTAACAGCAGAGGGTGGAACAAAATACGATCACGCAGCAACTATTGCTCGATCAAAGAATCTACGGGGACCATATGAAGTACATCCAGAAAATCCATTGATCACATCATGGCCATATCCAAGAAGTCCGCTCCAAAAATCTGGTCATGCTTCTCTTGTCCACACACATACAAATGAGTGGTTTTTAGTACACCTAACAGGACGACCATTACCAAGAAAAAACCAACCGATATTGGAAGCTCGAGGATATTGCCCGCTTGGAAGGGAAACGGCCATTCAAAGAATTGAGTGGAAAGACGACTGGCCATATGTTGTTAACGGTAACGGACCATCTCTTGAAATAGAAGGACCTTCTATCAAAGAAGTTAAATGGGAAAAAGATTATAAGGAGAAAGATGATTTTGAAATCGACACATTAAATAATCACTTTCAATCGTTACGTATCCCACTTGGTGAAGATATTATTTCTTTGAAAGACAATCCTGGCCATCTGCGTCTATACGGTAAGGAATCCTTGACTTCAAAATTCACACAAGCTTTTGTAGCGAGACGTTGGCAGCATTTTAACTTTACAGCTGAGACAAAAGTAGCTTTCAATCCAAACTCTTTCCAGCAATCTGCAGGACTGGTCAACTATTATAATACCGAAAACTGGACAGCATTTCAGATTTCCTGGCATGAGGAGAAAGGAAAAATCCTAGAACTCACCACTTGTGATAACTTTAGTTTTGATCAACCTCTTCAAGGGAAAGAAATTGTCATCGCTAATGATATTGAATATGTTTATCTCAAGGTAGACGTGCAAACAACTATTTACGAATATTCTTATTCGTTCGATGGTGATAATTGGACAGTAATTCCTATCCAATTCGATTCATATAAGCTTTCGGATGACTATATTCATGGTGGCGGTTTCTTTACTGGAGCATTCGTCGGCATGCAGTGCCAAGATACATCCGGGCAAAGTTGTCATGCTGATTTCGATTATTTTATTTATAAGGAAGAAGCCGAATAACTAACTTACGATTTTGCGTTTAAACTATTTGATCTACATAAAAGGCATGTATTCTATTTGGAATCACATGCCTTTTATGTTACGAGTAAAACTTTTTTATTGCATACTATTTACAGCTCACTAATACGACCCGCTATCGTTTTCCTAACCCTTTACTATCTCACTAGTTGTTGTAATTTCAATGTCATTCAGTGCTTGTGTTGCCAGGTAATCTGCTTCTGCATTCGATTTTCGGGATATCAGTTCATATTCTGGCTGGATGTGCTATCAAACTGATCAACGAACAAGTGGAATTAAGTAAGAAAATGGTTGGCAATTGAGCCTTTTCAAATAAATAAAGTAATCAGAATTACAATAGAAGCCCTCCAATCGGCAACACTTGAATGGAGGGTTATTTATGTAGCTTTCTTTACAATAGTCCTTCCTTCCCGTAAAATTTTATTGGTAACATGTTTTTTACGTTTCAAGGAGGAATTATTAATGCACAACATCCAAGACATTTTAGAAGCTAAAGATTTTATTATGAGTAAAACAGATCACCGCCCTGTGATAGGACTAATTCTTGGTTCAGGTTTAGGAACACTTGCGGATGAAATTAAGAACCCTGTCCAAATTCCATATAGCGCAATTCCTCACTTTGCCAAATCAGAAGCGATTGGTCACGCGAACGAACTAGTTATTGGAGAGTTAAATGGCAAAATCGTAGCGGCTATGAAAGGTCGTTTTCATTATTATGAAGGGTATACATTAGATGAAGTAACCTTTCCAGTTCGTGTAATGAAAGCACTAGGTATAGAGAATTTAATTATTACAAACGCTTGTGGCGCAGTTAATACAAGCTTTAACCCTGGAGATTTAATGTTAATTACGGATCATCTTAATTTAGTTGGAACCAATCCGTTAATGGGACCAAATAATAACGAATTAGGAACTCGTTTCCCTGATCTATCACAAGTGTATAACAAGGATCTGCGTAATATTGCAACTAAAATAGCTACCGAACAAAACATTCAATTGCAACAAGGTGTTTATGCTTGGTGGAGTGGACCTGCCTACGAATCTCCTGCTGAAATCCGCATGATTCGCATATTAGGAGCGGACGCTGTAGGTATGTCGACAGTACCAGAAGCTATTGTAGCGACTCATGCAAATATGAAAGTACTTGGTATTTCTTGTTTAACGAATATGGCATGTGGAATATTAGATCAGCCATTAAATCACGACGAAGTAATTGAAGTTGCTGGTAAGGTAAGAGTTAAATTTGTTGAATTAGTTAAAGGTGTTTTGGGAGAGATCTAATACTGATCTGACTTTATGTTAGACATTTTTCGAGTTCAATATGAAGAGACCTATTCAACAATGTGAATAGGTCTTTTTCATACAATTATTCTGTAATAAGACGTTTTACTTTCATTCCATGAACTTGATTCCAAATCAGTGCACCGAACATTTGAATAATAGTTTTCACGATAATCTGTCCCAAAATAGCTGCTGGTACAGCTTCCCAAGGCAATATATTAGCTCCTAGAGGACTTAAGCCGATTATGACGAAAATAACAGAATCAAAAAATCCTCCCACTATTCCACTGTAGAAAACACGCCAAGCCATCGGTAGTTTCAATCGTGTATAGATCTCTGTGTCAGCTGTTTCAGAGACAACAAATGAAAGTGTCGATGCCACCACAATTAGTAATGTATCCCCAAGTATGAATGAAACTAACGCGGATAATGCCAAAGCTGTAATAATAAACAAGTATGTTTTTGCTCTCCCGTATTTATTTTGCACAAGATCTCGGAGAATAAAAGTCGCTCCGATCAGAAGAGTTCCCATAGGAATGATAAACATTCCAAGATGTAATGGTGCAAATGCTGCCGTTACCACATTAGCGGTGACAATAGATATTAAATAGAATAGTATTCTCATGATGTTGCTCCTCAATTAAATTGATACATAGTTTTGTGGCTATCTACTATACTCCTCTTTTATTTCCCCATACAAGGGCATGTAACTGTGGAAGTACTTTAACATCTCTTAATTCATCATCCGTAATGACCTTGTCGATCAACGCTTCGTACTTCTCCAATAAATGACCGATAAGTCGTGGATTGTCTGTTGTTGTGATGTTATCATTACCGACCTGGAGATAAAAAGGAATCGCCGGGTATCGAAGGTGAACTTGTTTCGCATAATCATAATCGCCTTGGTTGAAAACGACTATTTTAAGGGATATATGCTGCTCGCTATTTCGATTTTTAAGTTTTCCGAGGAGATCAGAGAGCACAGAAAAGTCCGTGGTCATTCCAGAACTAGGAGGCTTTGGTGAAATGGTAAGTTCATCAATCTCGTACAGCCATTCCTGCCATTTGCTTCCCTGTGTCTCGACTCCGATCTTAATATCGTTTTCTTTTAAAATGGCAATGAGTGATTCCAAATTTCGAAGGAGTGCAGGATTTCCACCCGAAATTGTAACAAATGAAAAGCCACTGCCTCCAATACGTTTCAACTCGGACCAAATCTCTTCTGCTGTCATTTGTACAATAAGATGCTTGCCACTGCCATCCCATGTAAACGATGAATCACACCAGGAACAGGAATAGTCACAGCCGGCAGTCCGCACAAACATTGTCTTCTGGCCCACTACCATCCCCTCACCTTGAATCGTAGGTCCAAAGATCTCCATAACGGGTACTTTACTCAACTTCCAGCCACTCCCGTCTTGCTTCAGCATAACTTGTAGGAGTTTCATACAGTTGGATAAATTCTACACGTGCCCCGTTATATCGTTTTTCCTCAAGCAAGGCTTCCACCAACTTCTCGTAGATCCAGACAACAATGTTCTCTGCCGTCGTATTCATCGGTGGAAGGGTTTCATTTAAATAACGATGATCCAAATAAATCTCTATTTTTTGTTTCCATATTTCTTTTATATCGCCAAAATCAATCATCAAGCCGCGCTCATCCGTGTATCCACTCAAACCTAAAACGGCACGGTACGTATGGCCATGAAGGTTTTTACATTTTCCCTCATAGTTATGTAAATGATGGGCAGCATCAAAGGTAAATTCCTTGCTCACAAGAACACGCTTTGAATGATATTTCAATTGACCCTTTTGAATATCTTCATCTATTTTTTGGAGCTTATCGACAATTCTAAATTCAGACATGCCTTAGGACTCCTTCTTGAAGCTTAAATACTCATCAAGCCCTTTTTTGCGCAGCTTACAAGCTGGGCACTCCCCACAGCCATCTGCAATTACCCCGTTATAGCAGGTCAACGTTCTTTCTCGAACAAATTCAAGCGCACCAAGCTGATCGGCAAGTTCCCATGTTTGTGCCTTGTTCAACCACATTAGCGGTGTATCAAGAACAAAAGTATCATCCATAGATAAATTTAATGTTACGTTCAATGATTTAATAAAAATATCTCGACAATCCGGATATCCGCTAAAATCCGTTTCACAAACTCCAGTCACGATATGCTTAGCTCCTACTTGGCTCGCTAAAACTCCAGCAAATGAAAGAAAGAGCAGATTTCGTCCAGGAACAAAAGTCGATGGAAGCTCACCTTCTTCACCGTCTTCTACCTTTATGTCTTCTCTTGTTAATGCGTTCGGTGCAAGTTGGTTTAGAAGCGACATATCAAGAATATGATGCTTGATACCGAGTTCCTTTGCTATCTCCTTCGCACATTCAATTTCAAGGCTGTGTCTTTGACCATAATCAAAAGTCACTGCCTCAATCTCTTTAAAACGTTCTTTTGCCCAGAACAGACAAGTCGTGCTGTCCTGACCTCCACTAAATACAATGATTGCTTTTTCCTGCTTCATCTGTAAAAACTCCCCTATACCGAGAAAGCAGCACCCTAAAAAGAATGCTGTTTTCTTCTTAGTTTTTTAAAGAGGGTAGCTAAAAACCTCTTCCCAAATATGAACTATTCAATTCTTCGTTTATCGATTATCTATTTTTTCTGGGTATAGATCATGGTTCATCAAACGATAATCTGCCATCTCTTCGTATTTGGTACCTGGTTTTCCATAGTTACACCATGGATCAATAGAGATTCCTCCACGTGGTGTGAATTTTCCCCAAACCTCTATGTACCTTGGATCAAGTAACTTAATTAAATCGTCCATGATGATGTTGACACAATCTTCATGAAAATCTCCATGATTTCTAAAACTGAATAAATATAATTTTAGTGATTTACTCTCTACAATTTTTTTATCCGGTATGTACGAAATATACATTGTTGCAAAATCAGGCTGTTGTGTAATTGGGCATAAACTAGTGAATTCTGGACAATTAAATTTTACGAAATAATCGCGATTAGAATGAAGACTATCTACCGACTCCAGTACCTCTGGTGCATAATCAAATGAATATTGTGTCCCTTGATTACCTAACAATGTTAAATCCTTTAAACCTTCTTCATGACTTCTTCCAGACATAAAAAAACCTCCTAATAAAGTGTTTCCCCAAACACTTTCAAAAGAGGCATCTCCAAACATTCTATTCCAAACTTATAGGATAAAAACAAAAAAAGCCACGTCCAAATATGGACATGGCGAATAGTCATGTATCCATAGTTTTTTATAGAGGGTATGAGCTATGAACCTCTCCCGATTAAGTTCGGGTACCTATTTATGATATAGAATACTTGCGGAAACGTCAAATAGAGATTTGCTTAAACGAAGGGTACCAGGTTCTAATACAATTTTGAATTGTTTTAGTACCTGGTACCCAAAGTATTAACTTTTACCTTAATCTGTTTCACTTAGGCCAAGCGCTTCTGCTGTGGTCGTATGAATTTCGTGCAGAAGCTCTGGATTTTCCATTAGTGACATGCCATAAGAAGGAATCATTTCTTTTATTTTCGGCTCCCACTCTTTTATATGTTGTGGGAAACATTTTTCAAAAATTTCAAGCATCACGTGAACAGCAGTAGAAGCTCCTGGAGAAGCACCTAGTAATGCTGCAATCGAACCATCTGCTGCACTAATAACTTCCGTACCAAATTGAAGCGTACCTTTGCCGCCAGCTTCCGTATCTTTGATAACTTGTACACGTTGACCAGCTACTACCAAATCCCAATCCTCGCTGTTTGCGTTCGGGATAAACTCTCGTAACTCTTCCATGCGCTGTTCTTTCGATAACATAACTTGCTCGATCAAGTATTTTGTCAATGACATATTTTTTGCACCTGCCGACAACATAGTAAAAAGATTATCCGGTTTTACGGAAGTCACCAAATCTAACATGGAACCAGTTTTTAAAAACTTTGGTGAGAAGCCTGCAAACGGTCCAAATAGCAACGATTTCTTATTGTCGATAAATCTTGTGTCCAGATGCGGAACAGACATTGGAGGTGCTCCAACCTTAGCTAACCCATATACTTTTGCATGATGCTGCTCTACTACATCGGGATCATTACACACCATAAATATTCCACTTACCGGAAATCCACCAATATGTTTCCCTTCAGGAATACCGGATTTTTGCAGTAAATGCAAGCTTCCTCCACCGCCTCCGATAAAGACGAACTTTGCCGTATGGTATTCGATTTTACCTTCAGCATCATTCTTCACTTTCACTTCCCACTTGCCGTCTTCCGTCCGATTAAGATTTTCAACACTATGTTTGTAATTAATATCTACATTTTTACCCTTTAAGTGGTCAAACAAAATGCGCGTTAAAGCACCAAAGTTAACATCTGTGCCTGAGTCAATTTTTGTTGCTGCTATAGGTTCATTGGATGTACGACCTTGTAAAATAAGCGGGATCCATTCCATCAGTTTTTCAGGGTCATCGGAAAATTCCATCCCTTGAAACAGAGGATTTTGTAACATCGCTTCAAAACGTTTCTTTAAAAATGTTACATTTTGTTCCCCTTGTACCATACTCATATGAGGCAATGGCATGATAAAGTCCTTCGGATTACGTATCAGCTCGTTATTTACAAGATAAGACCAAAACTGCATGGAAAGCTGAAACTGTTCATTAACTTGAATAGCTTTGCTAATGTCTATCGATCCGTCTGGTTTTTCGACCGTATAGTTAAGCTCGCACAGTGCAGCATGCCCTGTTCCTGCATTATTCCATTCGTTAGAACTTTCCTCTCCTGCACTTTCGAGCTTTTCAAACACTGTAATTTTCCATTCAGGTACTAATTCTTTCAAAAATGTACCTAGAGTCGCACTCATGATTCCAGCACCAATTAAGATGACGTCTGTTTTAGTTTCTCTGCTCATTTTACCCATCCTTATACCCTCAAATTTGAAGAAAAGATGTAGGTGCGAATTCCTCACACACCTTTTCAGTCTCTATGTAACCCTATCAAAGTTTGTACTAATTATTTATAAATTATAATACCTGCTGTCATTTAATAATTATAGACTATTTAAAGCTAATAAAAAAGGGAGAAGTATTTCCACAAAACTCTAGTAACATACAAAATCATCCATACCTTAACCCAGCTTCTTGCAAGGATTGAGACATTGGCTTGTCTTTACTATATTAAAGGTACCAATTCTAACACAACTTTGAATTATTTTAGGACATGGACCTAATTCGGTGCCAATAAAGTCTTTTAATTAATAATAAAGTCTTCTGAAAACAAATAAAAAGAGCTCAATGTTCAAATTAATGTTACAGTTAGAAAGAATATATTAATAGTGAGTAGGCGAATAAACATGATTGAAGTAAAAACATCTTCATTAAGTGATGGAGAATTCAATAGAGGGGTATTTGCTAAAGTGGATATCAAAAAAGGAGAGCTTTTACATGAAGCACCTGTCATTGCTTATCCAAACGAACAGCATCAATACGTTGAGCAAACCATACTAGGTGATTACGCTTTTGAGTATGGGTTAGATAAATCTGCTATCCTTCTTGGTTATGGAATGTTATTTAACCATTCTTATGAACCTAATGCAAATTATGAGATTAATTTTAAAAATCACACATTTGATTTCTTTGCTTTCGAGGATATAAAAGCAGGAGAAGAAATTTTGATTAATTATAACGGAGACGTTGATGACAAGGATCCACTATGGTTTAATCAGGAATAAAAAGTAACCATCTATCAAGATAACTGATAGATGGTTATTTTTTTGGGTGTTTTTTATTATGCGCAACATAGAACGAATTATGTGGAGTATTCATATAGTACGTCTTAAAGATGCTCTATTAAGTGCCCGCTAAGATTTTCGCTGCAGGGCGGACGCTTTCCGCCCGGTGAGCGATGAGCCATCACCGCCGCATTCGCGTCGTTTGTGATTGCTCAACTGTCTCACTCATCCGGCAGGAGTCGCCGCCCTTCCGCTACAATCAACGTAGCTTGTTGGCTATTCTGTGTGTGCCGTCGCGTAAATGCTCAAAAAAGAACTCGTTACCATAGGATAAGTGCTTTCTATTCTAAAATGATACCACTTTTTGCTAATCGCAAGATAACTAATGTTATGTGCAATTTATGTAGTGTACACTTTATAGGTGTCATCCCATGCCATGTAAAAGCTCTATTAAGAGACAGTGGTCACATTCAAAGTGTATTTTTTAACTTATTCACTTATCGGTTTTTATTTTTAAAAATGCTACATTATGTGGATTTAGCGCGTCGGTATGAGACCATAGCCGTGTACTTAAGAAGAATAGTAAGTTTCAAATTATATGTTTTTACTATTTTTCGAGAAATTTAATGTTGCAAATGAGTGTTTTGAGGTTAGAATAAGATATGTTCTAAAAAAAGAACATAACAAATAAACCCAAAATAAAGCAGTTTCCAACTACCTTTAATTTGGATTTTTTGTGAATTTAATCAAACAAATAGAGTGTGCGGTTCTGACTTTGTCGATTTTAAGTTGAATTTTTCTGTGGTAGGAATAAGACTCTTAAAGAACAAACTCCAGCTTCGTGCACTTTTTTTGCTTTCTAAAACGAGTCGGTTTATCATTCTAGAAATCATACGGATCGTTAAATCTTCACTAATAAATTTATTTAATGTTTTCCAAACTACCTTTCGAATAAAACCTGTGGTTATCATGCTTAACAGCATGACAATACATTGGCAATATACGTGGCATAACCAACGTTCCATTTTCATGTCTTTTATTTGATGGATTTTCAAATGAGATTTCCATGTTTTAAAACGAAGTTCAATCTGCCATCGAACACGATATAACTGAGTTATTTTTTCAACGGAAATAGTAGGTGGTAAATTAGTTATGTAAATAGTTAGTCCAGAAAGTGCAGCTACATTTTCTTTTGGAACAGAGCGGCATTTTTTTTGATAACTTCTAATTCTTTTGTTTATATTTTTTGCTTCTTGCACTTCATCATGGCGATAAATAACACAACGTGTGGGCATTTTTTTATGTCTTCCCACATAAATTTGATTCCACTCTCGATATTGTCCCCTAGGTAATGTTTTTAATTCTTCTTCCATGTATAAACGCTGATAGCGTTGGCTTTCAATAAAGGAACCATCTGGATGACGAGGTGGATCATCAACCTCTACAAAGAACTGCGAATCCATTCTAGCTCTTGAAAGATAAAAGGCTTCAGATAGATGAATTTGTTCAAATAAATCCAAATGATAGTAACCTAAATCCTGCAAGAATAAATCCCCTTTTTCTAAACTAGCTAGTCGTTCGAATCCTGCGGGACTGTCTGCGGATTTCCCTTCATCTAAATTAAACCAAAGTAATTTCTCACTTAAGTAATCAAATTCAAATTGAATTTTAGCACCAGCATCTCTCGTTCCTTTATACTCATTTTCATATGATTTAGGGAGTTTAAAGCTTGTACTATCAATAATTCGAATCCGTTTGTATGGGGAATCTTTCTTTAATTTCATTTCAGCCAATGGCGCCTGAAGTTGATATTGAAATAGACGGTCAAATAGGGCCTTAAAAAAGTCGACAGCTTCAGTAGTGAATCGTTTATTTAAACCTGATTTAGTAATATTTATATGATGTTTTTCTAAATCGTGGCATAAATTATTTAATGAGGGCTGAACAAGATTAGCATTTTGTCGAAAGACAAGTGATAAAAAGTCGGAAGCTGAAAATTGCCGCTCCCGTTTAATAAATCCTGTTTCCTTCGCTAGTTGTTCAATATTTTTAGGTAGAAAAAGTTGAAAACGTTCTTTTAAATATAAATTATGTTGATTGTACATAAAAGCCTCCTCTAAGTTGTCGTTTTAATACTAACTTAAAAGAGGCACTTATTATGAAAAATAATTGAATTAGCTTAAGTACACGGCTATGGGTATGAGACTCCTGCGGGAATAGTGTTAGCCGAAGACCCCGCAGCGAGGAGGCTGAGGCAACGCTCGCGGAAAGCGAATACCAGAGTGCTAAATCCCAGTGGCTACTATTTTGCGCACTATATAAACAATGCGTTCCTTGCCCACTTTAATAAAGGCAATGCTAGTTAATATAGATTCTGCATAGATAAGCGCTAAACAACAAACCCGTTATTTTATATTACTCTTTTTGCATCCACTATTTGTTTTATGGCCTTAACGAAACTACGTACTTCTTCCTCTTTTGTTGCCCATGAGGTAACTAATCGAATCGCGGAATGTGTAGAATCAACCTTTTCCCAAATAAGAAACGAATAACTTTTTTGGAGCTCTGTAATTAGATAGTTCGGCAAAATTGGAAAGATTTGATTGGACGGAGAATCTATTAAAAATGATAATTGAGCAGCGCTACATCCCGCCCTTAGAATAGCGGCCATATCATTCGCATGCTGGGCCAATTCAGCAAACAAATCATCTTTAAACAGCTCATAAAACTGGATACCTAATAATCTCCCTTTCGCTAATAAAGCCCCTTTTTGCTTCAATTGAAAACGAAAATCTTCTTTTAATGAATTGCGACAAATGACTAATGCCTCACCTAAAAGAGCGCCATTCTTAGTCCCACCAATATAGAAAGCATCCACAAGTGTCGAGATATCACTTAACTTCAAGTCATTTTCAGTGGAGCACAATGCGGATCCTAGTCTTGCCCCATCCATATATAATAGTAGATTATGTTCCTTACAAAACTCTTTTAAGTCTGTCAGTTCACGCTTATTGTAAATAGAACCTATTTCCGTCGAATTTGATATGTAGACTAATTTTGGTTTTACCATATGCTCATCTGTATGGAGATCTAACACTTCTTTAATTTGAGCAGGATTTAGTTTTCCATCTTCCGTTTCTACGGAAATAACTTTATGTCCCGTAGCTTCAATCGCACCCGTTTCATGTGTAAAAACATGCCCCGCACTAGTAGCTATCACCGCTTCATGTGGTCGTAAGAAAGCAGAAATTGCCGTTAAATTAGTTTGCGTCCCGCCCGATAACAAATGGATATCGACTTCTGTATTCTCTAGCTTTTGCTTCAATATATCGATCGCTTTTTGTGTAAATTGATCACCGCCATACCCATCTTCTTGCACAAAGTTCGACTCCATTAAAGCTTGTAAAATCCTCGGATGAGCCCCTTCTGCGTAATCATTCTTAAAGCTATACATATATATTCCTCCATTCCAATATTCGATATGAGCTAGATGTCTAATAATATTTATTAATATACTCCCTTTGAAACTCAAAATCTAATGTATGTAAAAAAAACATTGGAATCCATTGGTATGTAAAATTAAGTCATATCCGTAATCATTCCATTAAGCCATTTTCTAATAGCCAATCGCAATTTATGATTTTAGAGCATTTTTATAATGCTCTTTGCTCTTATTAGTAAAGAACTTGCTTGCTAAAATAGAGGAAGAGGTTTCGCTACATATGCAACCATAATCATAGTTAGCCTCTCCCCTGTCTATTACTTCATTACATACCCCGCTAAAACACTTTGTACCTTATATATATTTAAAGATTTGTTGAATTTTTTTTGAATTGGCGCAGCACTTCCCGATAACCAAATTTTTAATTCTGCATCCAAGTCAAAAGTGCCTGCCGTTTCAATAGAGAAATGCACGACACTTTTATATGGAATTGAGTGATACTCTACTTTTTTTCCAGTCACACCTTGTTTATCAATAAGTAATAATCGTTTATCCGTAAAAACAATAAGATCTCGTATAAGTTTATATGCATGCTCCACCCTTTCAGTAGGAGTAAGTAAATCCTTCAATTCACTTTCTACCTTATCATTTTCTATCTCCGAAGCGTTTCCCATCAATCCATCTAAAAAACCCATTCAAATTCCTCCTAAAACGTATTTTATATCCATTCAAGAACAGTGAATAAATCTCCTTCTAGTATATCCCAAAAATAATAAGTAGCCGTCCAATTAATCTTTATCAAATGGAAAACTAGTTTAAATTATACTCTCAATTGATTATTCGAAAATCTTTTAAGAGTTTATTAATTTTTTCTCTAAAACTATGTATAAAATCGAAATAGATTACCTATATTGTTAATAGAGTAAGAGATTAAAGGAGGAATAGAAATGAAGAATTCAATAGGTTTACCAGAACAATTACCAGAAACATTAGAAGAGTTATTAAAGCTATTATTACAAACGGTTGTTGCATAGGAGAGATTTAGATTAATAATGAGACTTGGAAACATAGAAAAGTAGATATCCTTACTTGTGGCAGGTAGAGATATCTACTTATTGATTTTTCTTCAACATTCCCTCCACTATCCCACTTAAAATCCTACGAATAGTACTACATAATAACTATGCAAATAAATACTGAATTGGTACTACTCTTATTTTCATTTGTTTTACTCGTTATACAAACTTGTCGTTACAGCTTCCCTAATTCATCCACAAAAACAAATCGTTTTGGATAAGTTTGCAACAAGTTGGTAATCCTCCAAACGTCTATATAATAATCGTACCCGAGTTTTAATAATTTCGTATTTGATTCCTGACAAATTAATAACATCCAATTGTCGTATTTTATTGTTCCTTAGAAGCTCTACGAGGATAATTTTTTTTCAAGCGTTTATATAAAAGTAACTTATCTACATGTGGATAACTTCAATAAATTGTGATTGACGAGATATGCACAACTTATCAACATCCTCTATAGATGAAAGGTACCAGGTTCTAATACAATTTTGTTTAAGGACTGATACACCACACTTACTTGAAAAACAAAACTTTCAAAAGGATAAATAGAGGTAACATCTGAATACAATAAAAAAGACCACTTGATGTTTGTGCATCAAATGGCCAATGTAATAGCAATTTTTATTTGCGACGAGTAATCGCAGGAGCGGGTTCCCTTCAAGGAGGATTAGCTAGCACATAGGACTAACCCATCTGATCTCTAACTCAAGGTTGGGTTATTTTTTATGGTTGAATGACAGAATTACTACACCTTAGTCTGCAGCAACTCTAATTTCAACCGGGCCATCCGCTATTTCTATCCACTCGGTTGGTGTGTCTAGGACTTGTGCGAACCAGTAATAAGGTACCACACCATCAATCCCATGACAGGCATCATGCCAAATCCCTTCTTTCAGAACAACAACTTCCCCAGGATGAATGATGATTGCTTTTATGTCTTCCGCTCTAGGGTATTGCCGATTTCCGCTGTTTGCAATCGCCAAAACAATGGGATCTGCCATGCAAAAAAGAGCTTCTTCTGTATGCAAATGTCTTTCCATTTTATATGTTTTACATGGCAAAGGTGATCCAACAGTTAATCCTAAATGCCCCTCTGAATGTATAAGAGGTGAATCCGTCATACTATCTTTCCATCCATCACCTTCTGAAAGCACAACATTATGAGGTTGATTACTCATATTGTAGTACTTTCCATATTCCGAGAAATCAATTGATGAAACAGGTTGTGCGATGATTTTCAAACATTATCCTCTCCCCATTATGTATGTCGTTTAAACTAAGAAACGATCGAACGCATTGTCTAGGAGGAGATTCCGTTCTTTCATAAAGTCTATAATTTCCTCATTTGAAGCCACTCCACCACGAGGACCCATGACAGTCACTGCTCGGGCAGCTGCTGCGTTTGCAAAAAGGGCAACAAGTGTTAAATCATCACTTTTATTTAGCGCATGAATAAAAGAACTGCAAAATGTATCACCCGCTCCAGTTACATCGACAACTTCAACTGGGATTCCCGGAATATGAATCTGCTCATCCTTTGTATATACAACACATCCGTCTTCTGCATGTGTAACGACGACAATTTCTGTTCCAAATTCAAGCAATTGAGCAACAGCTTGTTCAGCTGTTTTCTCTTTTCGATAGGTATCAAAACCAATTGTATTGAAAAATACAATGTCCATCTCTTCTATAAATAATTCGTCACCCGCTTCTAAATGAGCGACATCCAGATCATAGACCATTTTTGCACCACTTGCTCTGACTTTCCTAATAATATCGATTGCATGCATATCTCCACATCGTAAAGGTCTGATTTCTGAAATACATGTATATACGTATTTTGCCTTGCACATTGCATCGATAATTTCATGCGTTATCTCAAAATGAGTAATGCCCAATGTAGGGATAAATAATGTATGGTCATCTTCCGCTAATATAATCATATTCTTCGCATCTGGCAGTGAATCATCATGGAGAATATAGCGTGTGTCTATTCCTCTATCCTTTAAATCTTTACATAGGATTTGTGTAATGTTTCCGCTATTAAGCAAAGCAAGATAGTAAATATTTTCATTATAAGCCGCATAGACACTTGCTGCATTCGCTATCATTCCGCCTACGTATGCGTCTAACGTTTCAACAAGGACTTTTTCACGAATCCCCGGCCAATACGGAGCCCTATAATATTCATCTAACGCAATGTCTCCAACAAAAAAAGAATAATCGCTCTTCATATGTACCCCTCCACTACCGATAGGAAAAGCCTATCGGACGTTCTTTACTTGCGTCATAAAATGACGCACGTTTTCAACACTAACATTTCCATCATCTTTAAATGTGTCCTTCAAATAGCTCCCTACAATTGCAGCATCAGCTACGCCAAGTTGCTCTTTAAAGTTATCTGCAGTAATTCCCGCACCGACAACTAGCGGGTGGTCATTCCCCATAATTTTTCTGAATGCATTGATTTTCGATATATCTGTTTCTAGACCTGTCCCCTCGCCTGTCACAACAATTGCATCGCATCTAGTTATCCCAATTGTTAAATCCTCTTCTAACGTTCTACCTGACAAATAAGGTTGATATTTAAATCGAACGCCACCAAGTACAAAAGCATTCGTTTGTTTACGTGCATTCGTAATCCATTCATCAAACTCGCGATCTTCATCTAAGTTCAGATGTCCTGCGACCGAATCCAACTGAATGAATTTCACATCGTATTTAACGGCAAGTTCAAATGCTTTCTTATCATCATCGAGAACATTGACACCATAAATGATGTTTTTTCGTTCTGAATAGAGATAGTTCAGCACTTCTTCCACAACTTCAGGGGAACCGAAATAATTTTCAATAATTACAGCGTCAATGCCATTGTCAATCAATTGATCAATTTCCAGTTTAGCAATTTCAACCTTCTCTTCATTGCTTTCACCTTTTAAATGAATCATTGCCAATATAGGTTTTTTTACATGAAACAAGCTTAGAAAATTCTCTTTTTGGATACGCAATCCCTTCACCTCATACCAATTTTTTATGTTTGTCTATTCATTACTTCTTATTTAGTAGTTCCACCAGTTCATGTCGGTAGATGATATTTCCTTCCATGCCAAGTTCCTCAGAAATCTCTCCAATTTGAGGCTTTTTAAGCCTAGCCTCCGTTAAGATTTCTGTAGACCAAAATGTATTCCGTGCCGAATCATCTGCAATAATCCTTTTATTTGCCATGGTTATTACACGTGCAAAATTATCCGCCACAAACTCCATATCATGGGTAATTGTAATGACGCATTTCCCCTCTTCCTGTAGTCTATCTAACAGTTTAGTGAGTGTTTGAATTCCATGTAAATCTTGTCCTGCAGTTGGTTCATCCAGGATGATATATGGAGTTTCAAGTGCCAATACCATGGCGATAGTTATAAACTTCCTGATTGAATAGGGCACATCAAATGGATTCATATGTAAATAGCTCTCGATCCCAGTCAGCTCTACCGCCCGACTAACACGTCGCTCGATTTCTTGTGAATCTAGTTTTGAATAATGAAGCATGTATTCGATTTCTTTCTGGACATTACTATTAAATATCTGATCATCCGGATTTTGAAAAACGTAGCCCACATAGGCTGAAACTTGAGCGGTGGTTTGCATTTTGGTATTCACGCCATTAATGAGTACATCACCGTTCGTAGGTTTGTTTAACCCATTCATTAACTTCACTGCTGTCGTCTTTCCTGCTCCATTCTGTCCTACAATGGCTACTCTTTCCCCTTTTTGAATGATCAAATTCAGTTCTTCGTTAGCTACATGTCCATCAGGGTAAGCAAACGAAACATTCTTTAACTCAATTGCTTCCATCTATACACCCACCCTTTGCTTTATCTGATCTATTACCTGGGATTTCGTTATCGCGATTGTATCGAATGCTTTATTCGCCTTTTGCATGTCGTAACTGAGCATAGCTGCTTGCGGAAGCATAACACCCATTTGAAGCAAATCTATATTGGAAAATACGTCTAGCGCAGAACCACTTAAGGCAATACGACCATCTTTTAACACGATAACCTCATCTGTGTATTCGGCTATCAAATCCACTTTATGTTCAACTAGAAAAATAGTTTTCCCCTGTTCTTTTAACAGATTGATAATCGAAAAAATCTCTGCACTACTCTCCGGATCGAGCTGCGAAGTCGGTTCATCAATCACTAGAATATCGCTATTCATGGCAATAATGGATGCAAATGCAACGCGTTGTTTTTGACCACCCGAAAGATTATTTGGGTTTTTCTTGATGAGCTGTTCCAGTTTTAAAAGCTTCACGACTTCAATGACTCGATCGATCAACACTTCTTTTTCCACTCCCAGGTTTTCAAGGCCAAGCGCAATCTCTTCAAAGACAGTGTCTTTAATTCCACTGATTTGTGTAAACGGATTTTGAAAGATATACCCTATTTTGGTGGATAATAAATTACTATCCCAATTGCGCACATCGTTCCCTTCGATCAAAACATCACCCGTAAGATCACCTTCGAAAAAATGAGGAATCATCCCTCTAAGTAAATTACAAAATGTTGTTTTTCCACTTCCGTTCGCGCCAATAATACCGTAGCATTTCCCTGTTTCAAACGCGTAATTCAACTCTTGGAGAGCGAATTCTTCCATATAGGGATACTTATAGGATACATTTTTAAGTGAAATACAGTTCATCCAACAACCCTCCATACAATAAATCCTATAAAAGCAAGATTGACGATTAGCAAAATCATTTTCTCAGACGGGGGAACCAGCCGTAATTCACGTAAATGCGTATTTTTTGCGGGTGCATAAAATGCTCTTGCATCCATTGCAATGGCCTTTTCTTCTGAATTTGAGATAGCCCCTAAAAACAACGGTCCTAGTATTGGGAAAAAAGCTTTAATTCGATGAATGGCTTTTCCCTCCGTCTCGATTCCCCTCGCTTTTTGTGATTCCATAATTAGCTTCGACATGCTTCCAAGGTCAATAATGGACTGGAGCGATGATAGTATGACATAGGTACCCGTAGGAGGGACACCTTTTTTTTCTAGGGCAAGCATTAAGTCTTTCGCCTGCGTCGCAACACTATAAAATACAAGCGCTCCGCAAATTGCCACAACCAATGTAGCAAACTGCAACCCGTGGTCCACGCCTTCTTGAGTAATCGTGAGAAAGCCTAATTTCATCAGTACGTCTTCTCCAGGTATGAACATCGCCCTCATGATGAAGAGTAACGAACCTATCAGAAGCCCAAGCCGAATATAGACTTTTGAGAACTGTTTAATACGACTGGACGCCGTTGCGAGAATAAAATAAAAGAGGATGACCGCCACACTGACTACCCAACTCTTAGCGACAATCGGAATAATCGCTAAAATGAGGATGATATTTAACTTACTTAGCGGATTAAGATCCAAAAACCAATTATTTTGTACCTGTGGCTTTTTAAACGAATTGATAAATTCATAATCCATTTCCATGTCCATGTCCCCTTTTCAAAATCGTGGAATCTCTCAACATTCTAATCTATTCCAACGTAGATATAACAAATTTCCCCACATGCAGAAATAAGCTACATGCAGGGATTAGCGAATGCACTATAATGTTCTACTCACTATCAGGCTACTTTTCGAGCCCCACCTTGCAACTTATCTTTGTCAATTAAAACGTGTCCAAGTGGAAGCTTCGCCAATGTTCGTATTGGAATACTTTTAAGAATGAAAAATACAATAATTAATGTCGGAATTTTATCAAGTAAATCAGCAAACAACTCAGAAATAAATGCACCTGCCTGTACCGATAAGCCTAGTGTCATTAGCATTCCAGTAATCATACCTGTCGTCCCAGCACCTAACCCATCAAAAAGCAAAATAGTAATCATTGAACCAACACCTCCGCCAATAAAGGCGAAGCCCAAACCAGCAATAACTGTTTTCCATAGTTTTTTAAATACACCTTTTTTCGATAAATAACCAGCAAGTAAACCGAAACCGATATTCAACCAAATGTAAGCAATGGTTGTAGGATTTGAAACGGAAATACTAACGTTTGTGATTGCTCCAACGATTGCCCCTGGTATTCCACCGCAAAGCGCACCTACTGTAATCGTTCCAATTGAATCCAGATAGAGTGGTAATTTTAATAAGAGTGCGATTTGACCTCCGATAAAATTTACTGCAATCCCAATAGGAATTAAAAAAATTGTTAACTTGTTCATCTTTTTCACATGACATCTCCCATTCAATTTTTTTATATAAATTAAATAAAAATATTTAATCTTTACAGCATGGATACAGCACTCTTCGAAATGTATACGCTTCCATTAACTACATCAAAACATTTATTTTGACGAGTTAATACTCGTCATTATATTGAACTCAATAGTTGGCGAATAAACGATTTTCACTTTTTCTATTTTTCTATTGTTTTGATCGTATATATTTCCTTCCGCTTTCAGTAATGCCACTTCATCATCTTTTAACTCTAGAATATTTCTCATTTGGTCATCGATTAAAACTGGTGACAAAGAGATTTCCGAACGCGTTGGCTTAACTAGATACTTATCGCGCAGTATTTTGTAAAGTGATTCATTTTCAAAACTGTTTTTGTCTAAGTCTGGAAATAAACTCACTGGAAGCAACGAGGTATCAATCATTAAGTAGGTAACGGAATCTTCCTTCTTCACACCTCGAGCTCGCGTCAACTGATAGTATTCTTCACCATCAATTGTGATCCTGCATTGATCTAATACTTTCGAAACGGCTAACTCATTACGGTTTTTCAAATAATCCGTAAAGCCTCCAAAATTAGTAATGCTGTACTGAAGTGGACTTAGACGAACAAAAGTACCTTTCCCACGAACTTGATGGACTAACCCCTCATTCACTAACAAAGACAGCGCTTTTCTAATGGTTCCTCGAGTTGTATCAAACAACTTCATCATCTCGGTTTCAGATGGAATCGCTTCCCCTTGTTTATACTCACCATTTACTATCTTCAGCCTCAATTGACGATATAGTTGAATATACAAAGGAGTAAAATCATTCTTATCTAGCAATTTTAATCCTCCTTCAGTCATGTTTCATTAGTTGACCACTTATGTGTACAAGTTAATAATAAATCTATAACTTACTAGTGTCAATAGTCTATCAATTCTTTATTTTTCTTTAAGAGTAGCGGATAACATCTAGAAGTCGTGAAATCATGACTCTTCAAAAGAGATCAACGCATATAAGAAAAACCGTTGATTTCCGCTATGGCGGACGCTTTTCGCGGGCATGATTTCAGTCTCTTCGTCACTGCGTTCTTGCGAGGCCTTCCACTCATGCTCCTGCCGCTTCGCTTTCATCGCAAATATATTTGCTATTCCCGCAGAAGTCACTGCCTTCGCATCAATCTACTTGTGTACTACTGGAGATGGAGAGATTGGAGAGAAGAGATAGGCAACTGTTCAAAAGGAAAGTACCAGTTCATTATTTCGACGAAGCATATTATCTTAATGGTATTTTATTTCTGCCAAAATATTCTCATCTAATTGTCGAATGTTAAAGTTCCTTAGAAACTTCAGAAGAAAAACTCTTCTTCAATCTATTGCATTCAAGTAAAAGTAATATATCAACATGTGGATAGCTTCGGTAAATACTAGTTGACGATATATACACAACTTATCAACATCCTCTATGAGCTAAATCCTATTATGAAAACTAAAAAAGACCACCTGATGCCTCAACATCAAACGGTCAAATAATAAATAGTAGGTTTCCTCAAGGGAATTATAGTTTTGTGGATACCTACTAAACTTCCCTATTGTTTCCCCAAACAAGGGTATGTAGCTGCGGCAGTACTTTGACATCTCGTAATTCCATGTCTGCAATCACCTTGTCGATCAGCGCTTCGTACTTCTCCAAAAAACGGATGAGAAGTTGCGGATTATCCGTCGTCGTAATTTCTTCATTACCGACCTGAAGATAAAAAGGAATTGTTGGGTATCGAAGGTGAACTTGCTTGGCATAATCATAATCCTCTTGAAATGAGAGAATAAATCCTTTCCTATTATTATAAAAGCGGACGAAGATGCAATTTCGTCCGCTCAGCATATCTTTCTTTATCAATGGATGCTATCTATTTTTTTTCAGTATCCGCCTCTGCCTCAATAAGCAAAAGTCAGTACAACTTTTCATTAATTGGACGATTCATATTCTTTCCGTATTAGGACTGTTGATTGGAGCGGAAGGGGCTACTCCTAGGGGATTAACAAGCAAATCAAGACCCTAGCCTCGCTCGTAGAGAAGGAAGCGGCTTGATGCTTGTCTCCAGGAAAGCTTCCGCCAGCTCTGGAAATCAACCTGTTCACAGCATGAAGATTGATATACTTTCCTTAAAAAACTTAGACTTTTATAAAGAATAGGCAACTTCCTGCTTCATATTAAACAGGAAGTTGCCCTTTTTCTTTTAGTAGCGTAGTAAATAATTTGTGCAACGCTTGTTATAACACCTATGAGCCAAGATATTTAGTGTTGTTTACGAATTATGTGTAACACAGGGAACAAATCCGACTATAAAAATATTGGTTATATAAACATATTTGTAACTTATAAAAACTAGTGGGTACGAACATCTCCTTTTGAACTAAATATTCATTCATTTTTGGTTTATTTCTACCTATAATTCATTTACTTTTATAAAGTATTCCGTTCTATTCGTTATCGTATTTTTTATTTACGGGTGTTCCATTTATACTAAATTACCTATTAACAAACTGGTAAAATGGTCATATAATAAAGTAAATATAAAGACAAATAGAATAGCAAGATAAACTGAAAGCAATTTCAGAAATATTATTTATTCCTAAAAACAATTATGTTCAAAAAAATAACCTCTTTGCAAAATCTTAGATAAGAAAGGGATTTTTCTAGTGTTGAAAATTGTTATATTGCTGATATTAGGACTTATAATAATATGTTATAAATTAAACTCAGCGCGGATTAAGTTACAACAACAAGTTAAACATTTAAGTCCCATGATACAAACAGTGGAGAATTCAAAAGATATCCTATATTACCTTGAAATAAAACCAAGGTTAAAATATCAATATTTAAGCCCTGTAATAGAAAATTTTTTAGGTATTAATTCATTAGAAGAACATCTTAAAAATCCTGATTATTACTATGAGATAGTCCATCCAGATGATTATAATATGGCTGTGGAAAAACTATCTGGTAAGACTGATTTTAGTAAACCTATAATAACTAGAATGAGAAATGACGAAGGTAAATACCTATGGTTTGAAGAATACGCTACCCCTATATACGAAAATGGTGAATTCATTGCTATACATGGAGTTCATAGAAATATTGATGATCGGATTTTACTGCAACAACAGCTGGAATATAAGGTTACTCACGATGCATTAACAGATATTTATAATCGTGAACACTTTGAAAATCAGCTTCAGAGGTACAACGAGAAAATAGATGTTTCAATAGCCATTATCATATGTGATCTAGACGAATTAAAGATGATAAATGATCATTATGGACATAAGGTTGGGGACAATTTAATACAGGAATCCGCAAAATTATTAATGCAATGCGCGAATGAAGAGGTTAAGGATGAGGATGAGGTTGAGGTTGCAAGAATTGGGGGAGATGAATTTGCGATTACACTGATTAATACAGACCCCCTACAAGTAGAAACGTTTTTGGTCAAAGTGCAAAATAGAATAGATCATTTCAACGAAGAAACTGATACATTTAACATAAAAATGTCTAAAGGACACGCTTATCATTTTTCATCAATTGGTAAAATGGAGCAATTGTTTGTAGAAGCAGATAGCAAAATGTATAAGGAAAAAAATAATAAAGTGACTAGTAGATAAAAAACAAATTAAACAGACGCTGATCAACTAATTAAGTATCAGCATCTATTTAATTTTTTAAATATTTGCTCTTAATCTATTTTAATCATATATTACTTCAATTACTTGTAGTCTTCCATGCGTGAATAGAACCCGGCGCTCTTTACTAATGGTAGCATATTACATCATTACTCTATTGTTAAAAAAGTGATTTTAGATTTCACCGTTCTAATTGGCGAAAATTTAGTTAAGGACCTAGATTAAATAACCGGATTTACTTGCGCCATACCCAATAAACACTGAATAACATATCATATTTGGATTGATGATCAAGATTTGTTTTAGAACCTGGTACCCCGAACAAAAAATATGAACTACCTAGCGTTAGACATAAAGAGAAAACCAAAAAAATACACCACTTATTATCAAGTGGTGTATGCATAATTCAACAGCATTTGACAGACTTTTCTATACCTTTTACATTGTCTGAAGTTTATACTTTTTAATTTCAGGCGGAATGGGTGACACATAGTCTTCACCATTTCGCTGCTCGATCAATTCTACCTTCGCTTTTTCAAGGACATCAGGGTTAAGAAGGGCTTCGATTGCGGTTGCTGCCATGACTTTACCAGCATGAAGCATTCCTTTATGAGCTACTGAAGTTTTTCCAGTTGAAACCACCTGCCAAGTATGAAGCGGAGTTCCGACTGGTTCACACGCTACCAAACATTGTACGGTAGGGACAATCCAGCTCACATCGCCAACATCGGTTGTACCCGGCAACATCCCGTTTGATGGAATAAATGGATCAATGACGTCCGCTAAATCTTTTCCTTCTAGTTCTTTATTGGCCTTAATATCTTCTTTCTTATCTGCCTCAGATAGAGTCGCTCGAATGGCCTTCGCAAATTCTATTTCTTTTTCATTATACTGAGGAACTCCTAAGGCAACAAAGTTATCATGCATGACTTTTTCTAATGTATTATTTGGCAATATATCAGCGGCAGCAGAAGCAAATTCTATTTCTAATTGTGTTCCGGTCATAAGAGCAGCGCCTCTTGCAACATCGCAAATACGTTGATAGATTTCTTCTGTTTGAGATACACGTGGTGCACGAATAAAATATAATACATCTGCCTTTTCTTGAACGACATTTGGTGAAAATCCACCTGAATTGGTTATGGCATAATGAACCCTTGCTTCAGGAATAATATGTTCCCGTAAATAGTTTACACCCACATTCATTAGTTCAACTGCATCAAGCGCGCTTCTTCCAAGATATGGACTAGCAGCGGCATGAGCACTTTTTCCTCTGAATCTATAGGAAACTTCATAACAAGCAAGAGATGACATGGACCAAACGGCATTTCGAGACCATGGGTGCCAGCATACGGCAAAATCTACATCATCAAATAGGCCCTCTCTTACCATAAAGGTTTTTCCGCTTCCAATTTCTTCTCCGGGACATCCGTAGTATCGAACCGTTCCTTCTAGGTTGTTTTCTTCTAAGTAATAACGGATCGCAATTGCAGCTGCTAATGCACCTGTACCAAGTAAATTATGTCCACAGCCATGCCCATTGCCATTTGTTATTACTGGATTATACTCAGTTTCTCCACCAACTTGGCTTAGACCAGTCAAGGCATCAAATTCACCTAATATAGCAATAATCGGTTTACCTGTCCCAAAGCTTCCTATAAAGGCGGTATCGATATTTCCTACACCTTTTTCAACTGTAAAACCTTCTTCTTCTAAAGTTTTACATAATAATTCTGCTGATTGAAATTCTTCGAAGCCTGTTTCAGCATAATCCCAAATTTGATCACTCACAGAAATTAATTTTTGACGTTTCTCTTCAATAATTTTTGATAGAGCATCACGATAATCCAATTCATTCACCTCATTAGAAAATTATTATTTATTTAACTTCATTCACAAGAAATCTCTTACCTTTTATTAAAACGGACCATAATTAATAGCTTGAGCAATGATCAAAAAGATTATAACAACCACAACCTGAATAAGAACATATGGCAATATCCATTTTGCCCATTTGGAATAAGGAATACCCATCATTCCAAGAGCTGCTAGTAGCACCCCACCTGTAGGAATAATTAAATTAGAAACTCCTCCACCCATTACAGTAGCAAATGCAGCTGTTTGTCTCGTTACACCGACTAAATCCGCTAACGGTGCCATAATAGGCATAACTAAGGATGCATGTCCGCTTCCAGATGGAACAAGGAAATGGATGAAGAAATTGACAACTGCCATTCCTACGGCTGTAACGCTAGGCGGTAGGCCGTCAAGTAAACCAGAGGCAGTATGTAATATGGTGTCTAATAATTGGCCGGATTTAAGAACAACAAGGATTGTATTCGCAACACCAATTATCATGGCACCTGGAATCATTTCAGAACAACCTTTTAAAAATGCATCTGTAATTTCATTTCCAGAAAGTTTTCCAATAAGCGCCATAACAATGGCACCTAGTAAGAAAACTCCTACGATTTCACTGATATACCATTCAAGACTAATAACACCATAGATAAGGGCAATAAAGCAGCCTAAAAAGACTAAAAGAGAAATCGCATGCCTTTTACTCAACTTGTAATTGTTTTCAAACTTAATGCTTTCGTTTATGTTGAACTTTCCGTACTCGGCTAATTCTGGATTTTTTTCTATCTTATTAACATGTCTCCAAATGTAGACAACTGACAAAATATAAAAAACAACGTAAATCGCGATACGTAAGCCAATTCCTGAGTACATAGGAAGTTCAGCTACTGTTTGGGCAACACCAATTGTAAAAGGATTCGTAATTCCTGATGTAAATCCAGCACCTAGCATCCCTAGAAAAACAATCGCCATACCTGTTAACGCATCAAAACCTAATGCAATAGCCATCGGAGCAATGATGGCAATATAGACCAAGGAGTCTTCAGCCGATCCAATTAGAGTACCAAGTAATGAAAAAAGTAACACCATAACGGGAATAATCAATTTTTTTCTTGCACCAAATTTTTGCACAGTAAATCTAATTAAAGCATCAATGGAACCTGTAGCTTGCATAATCCCAAGTGCACCGCCAAATAGTAAAACAAATAGGATAATCGGAGCGCCGTTTACCATACCTTGGTGAAAAGAATTAAACATGTCTAATAATCCTACAGGCGTTTTTTCTACGAATTCAAATTTTGAAGGGTCAATGATGGTTCTGCCATTTTCCTCATGTCTCTCGTATTGGCCAGCAGGTATTACATAGGTTAATAGAGTAATAACGGTAATGATTAAAAACATCAGAACATAGGCACTTAACCCGCCTTTTTTCTTCTTTTTCTTTTCAGTGCTTTCTTCTATCTTTAATGGTTTGGCAGTACTCAAATTTAACACTCCTTTATAGTTTATGTAAAAAGCAACTTGTCCTACTATGAATTAACTCATTAAACAATCTGAGTTGTAATCATCCTTTCAACCAAATTAAATTTAGGAAATATTTAAACTTGTCAACGCTTTCATTTTATCCTAATTATTGATTACTGATATTCCAATAAGGAATATTCAATATTACTGTTTTAAATATTCTGGTTAATAATTCAATTAAAATAATTCAATTATTGCTATATAATTATTTTATCTAATATATAGCTTTAGAAATAAACAGGAAAGGTTGTTACTTAATGGAGATTCGACACCTTCAGACATTCCAAATCGTAGTAGAAGAACAAAATCTAATACAAGCAGCTATGCGTCTCAATTACTCGCAACCTACTGTTACAAAACATATACAACAGTTGGAAGATGAGATTGGCTTACCTCTTTTTGAGAAAGTGGACAATCGAAAAAAATTAACTAAATCTGGTGAAATTCTATATGACCATGCAAAAAATATTTTAAGTGAACTGTTTACTCTACAAAGGAAAATGGAGGAATCTAAAGGAGAAAAACAAATCATTCGCGTTTGTGGATTAGATGAATATTGTGCCCGCTTTTTTCTGCCACAAATAGTAAATTTCCAAAAAAAGAACCAAAATGTTCTGATAGAAGTTTATTCTATTAATAGTAGTGATGATGCACTGAAAAAGGTAATTCTTAATGAGGTGGATTTTGCTATTATTAATGGAAGACCTTTAAACTCCGATATTTCCTATCAATGCATTGATTATGTCAACTTGGTGCTGTTTGCTTCAAGTGAAGTAGCTAATGACACTTCTAAAATAGAAGAATATCTAGCAAAATTTCCCGTTCTGGTTGATCTTAGGGCTCCTTTTATTAAATTTGAAATATTAAAAAACGGAACGCATTTTCCAAATATTATTCACTGTAATAGTGATGAAGCAATTAAAGATGGAGTTCTCAAAAATCCATATCTCGGAGTCATAGGGACAGGCAGAATTAAAGAAGAAATCGAATTAGGAACTGTCACTATTTTGGAAACGTATACTTCAAACGTTCCAGTCAAACTCATTGCTCTAACAAAAAACCTAAGTAACCCGATTTTTCAAGACTTTTTTAATTTGATTAGTGAGGCATCTCGTTCGAAAGGCAAAAACTAAATGGATAAATTTATAAATTCAAGTTTAATAACTACTATCGGATGACACGGTTTTTATGTGAGGGCAATGAAAAACTTACGTTCTTATTAGTTTTAATTGTTCCTAAACAAGAATAGGCAACTTTTCGTTCAATTTTGAACGAAAGTTGCCTATTCCTTTGCTTATTTTTACTCTTTTTCTCTTTTTCTTTCAAGAGTGTTAGAATCCGTTTGAGATTAACCGAAAAGAATGCTTTGGTTCCTGGCATCAAACACTAATATTAACGCCGTGCACCATATTCTTTCTTTATTCTTGATATTTTATAAATTTGATTGCTTACTGGCATTGCTTTAAAGCGATTATAAAACATCGGGAGGACGAGACCCACATAATCATCTAAAAATTTATTTTCCATCCTTTCTTCTATTAGTACTCTATACTTCACCAAAGCACTTACAATCAGCTTTTCATTTGGTTCAGACATACTAATTGTCTCTATATGTTGGATCATTCGTTTCTTAGACCGTAAAATCTTTTCTACTTTTTTTCATAGTCTTTCGTATTTTTAATTTCCACTAGCATATTTACTACCGTTATTACTTCAATCATTTGTAATCCTCCATGCGCGAATGCCTGATCTCTTACTCATGGTAGCATATCATTTTAAGGTACCAGGTTCTAATATAATTCGAAATTGTTTTAGAACCTGGTGCCCTACACTTCTACCGCTCACATATTATTAGTTTTTAAAATAGTGTGTTAAAATATTCATTATTGTTAATATACTCAAATAATAAAGGAGAAATAACCATGCCAAAACAGTTTTGGATTAACTTGCCGGTAAAAGACATCAATAAATCGAAAGAGTTTTATAGCAAGGTTGGATTTTTGGTTAATGAGCAACATGGCATTAGCGGTCAAGCGCAATTAATCATCGGAGATAATAATGCTACTGTCATGCTTTTTCCAGAATCTACATTCAAAAGCTTCACCAATCATGAAATTGTTGATACAAAGCGAGCTACGGAAGTACTGCTATCCGTTGATGCTGACAGCAGAGAAGAAGTTGATGAAATTGCTAAGAATGCAGTAGAGGCTGGGGGTACAATATATGGAGAACCTTCAGAAAGTCAAGGATGGATGTACGGCTGCGGTTTTACTGATTTGGATGGTCATCGGTGGAATGTGTTGTATATGGATATGAGCAAAATGCCAAAGGGCTGAGATGAATTATAAGCTAACAGGTGTGTTTGCGTTCCAGGAGGGCTGCTGCGGCAATCTTTTTTCTTATTATACTCCCTGGAAGTCTAATGGAAGAATTAAATAATATAAGATAAGCTCAGAGCCATAAACTCTGAGCTTTTTTACGTGGGAAATATAAGGACGGTTCTCATGTTCCCTTTTACGATTTGCGTGCAAGTTTTGGATGTTTTTTAAAATCTTCTCTAATGTCTTTTTTCCAAGTTCGAACTAATATTTCCCTTTATGAAACGATGTGACAACTTCATTCAGTTCTTGGAAATTTAGCTAGGTTTCTTCTATATCTGCGTGATATTCTACGGTATCATTGAAAGATACCCTATTTTAACTATTTTCACAGCTCACATTACCTTAACTTAGTGTATGCGCGCCTTTCCGCATACAAGGAACATTCTGCACAAAGTTTCACTTTTTTACCTGTAGAATCTTTATAGAAGCGGTATGGACCAGCTTTACGCTTACATATAGAACATTTGGATTTAAAAAAACTGAACATAAGCTGACCATTGCTCCTTTCATAGTACTTTTTTTAATATCATTGCAACTGAACCACTTGTTCTCCAGTCTATTGATTCCTCAAAGTTATAAAAATATTTATGCTACTTCGTATTCACTCTGCTTCTTTTAAATCATCAATAACTTTATTGATTTTGTTTAAAAACTGCGTGAGTTCAAGTGAATGATAGAGTTGCTCCATTGTAGTGAAAACTTGATCAGCATCATCAAGGTTTTGAACTGGCATAGTATTTGAATATATACGGGTATATTTCCTGCCTTCTTCATATCCCATAGCTCTTATAAAGATTCCTTCTAATGCTAACCTTTCCAATACTTTAACACGATATAGATGCTCTATAGGTCCTACCTCTACAATGAGGCGGATAGATGATTTTTTTTTCTAGACCAAGCAATAATAGGTGCATGCAACCAGTAATCCCGAGGCACTTTATAAGCTTCAGATAGTTCTCACCACGAAGATTGAATAAAATTTGGGACACTTCTGAGAACATAGTATGAATGTTCTTCAAAATTTAAACGAGATACTAGCGAAAAAACAAGCAGCATAATTTAAAAAAACGGGAATTTCAACTACGGAGTAGTCTGGACTTTTGAAAAATGCGATTTATGAAATTGATTCAAATAAATATTCTTTTAAAAAAACAAACGTTCTCATTTTAGTTCCTTTCACCTTTTCAATCAGGGTCTAAAATGGTATACTGATTATATTCATTTAATTGGTTGGTGATTATTATCTTGTCCAATAAAAAAAGAGGCAGACCGGCAGGCAAAATTAAAACATCAAAAATCGAAATTACTGTAGAGCCAAAATTGAAAGAAGAATTCATGGCAATTGTTCATGGCAATAATCAATACTGCTCTATTTTAATTCGTGAGTGGATTATTGATTATATCGATAGAAATAAAAAGCGAGATTAAGGAGGGATTTTATGACAACAACAGTTTCACTTTTTAGCGGTTGCGGTGGATTAGACCTTGGATTCATTAATGCTGGATTCAATATCGTTTATGCTAATGACTTTGATAAATATGCAGTTCAATCATATACACACAACATTGGAAATCATATTGTTAGTGGAGACTTATCGCAAATTGATGCTACAGATATCCCTACACATGACGTTTTAATTGGAGGATTTCCTTGCCAACCATTCTCTATGATGGGAACCCAACAAGGCTTTCTAGACAATATACAAGGAACATTATTTTTCGACGTTGCTCGAATTATCGCTACACACCTTCCTAAAGTAGTCGTATTGGAAAATGTAAGGAATTTACGTACCCATGACCAGGGAAGAACTCTGAATACAATCATTAATACTTTAGAAGATCTAGAATATACAGTACACATCAACATATTAAATAGTTTAGACTTTGGCGTTCCACAAGTTCGAAACCGCTTGTTTATCGTATGTATTCGCAATGATGTAGCAACTAATATGGAAACTCCCTATACATTTCCAACTCCTTCTACACTCGACACTACACACGTCAACTTACAAAGTATATTAGAGAAGGACGTCGATCCTAAATATTATTTAAGCCATAGAATTCTTCCTACAATTCTAGCCCACGGTTCTGGTAATTATTATTCAAGGTCAGAAATTGATTTAGCGATTGCTCGTCCCTTAACCGCAACAATGGCTAAAATGCATAGGGCTAATCAAGATAACTATGTAACAGTTCCAAGTGCACGTGCAGAAGCAGTCGGGAAAACTAATGTACGGCGACTTACTCCTCGGGAATGCGCTAGACTTCAAGGATTCCCAGATAGTTATGAGATAGTAGTTTCTGACACACAAGCTTATAAACAATTTGGAAATGCAGTAACGGTTAATGTAGCAGAAAACATTGCTAATAGTATATTAACAACAATCCCAACGCTACATTTACGGGAGGAACTACATGTTTAAAGCAATTGAAGATATAAAAAATGCTACTGATGAAAAAAAATTCATTGAATACGTTGAAGATGCTTATAAACATCTACAAGTTCTCATTCGCTTGTTACCTTCAAACATTCGTGAAGGAGAAATAGTGGCTAGATTAATAGAAATAGGTTTCATTAAAAACTCAGATACAACAGAATTATTCACAAAATTATTACAAAAAAAATCAAAAATCAATATAGACGAGTTCTTCAAAATGTTATCAGTTCTTGATCATACAAATGGTCTTTGTCTAATCCCTAAAATTTGCAAAAGTTGTCGAACAAAAAAAATTGAAATTGAAAAACAAAGCAAAAAGCCTACTTTGGTTGACCTATTTTGTGGCTCCGGTGGCATGTCATTAGGGTTTACACAAGCGGGATTTAGAACCATTTTTGCCAATGACATTGAACCAAGCTGTATTGAAACCTATCTTTATAACCATCCAGAAGTTGAACCTGATAGGGTTTTTCTGGGAGATATTCAAGACTTTTCAGAAACTGTGAGCAGCTACACTTTGTCCGAGAGTGTAGATATAGTTATTGGAGGTCCGCCTTGTCAAGGCTTTAGTAATGCCAACCAACAACGCATGATTGACGATCCTAGAAATAGACTCTATAAAGAATTCGTTAACGTAGTCGCAACTATTCGTCCATCTTTTTTTGTAATGGAGAATGTAATTGGAATGAAAAATATAGCTGAACAAATCATTGGAGATTTTGAAAACATTGGATACAAAGTTAGCTTTGAAGTATTGAATGCCGTTAATTTTGGAGTACCTCAACAACGAAAACGAATCATTTTTATAGGAAATAAAATAGATGTAGACAATGAGGTTATTTTTAAAAAAATCCATAAAAAAAACAGGTTAATTGATATGAAATCCTTAAAAGATGCTATTTCTGATTTACCTGCACTTAAGGCATTAAACATTAAGAATGCAACAAACCACGAATCTAAAGAACACGGTTATTTCATTACTCCTATGACCAACTATCTTGAAAATTCTTATTTAAGTAACATTAATAGTAGTCAAACACCGCAATTTATATATAACCATAAAGCCAGGTATAATAATGAACGTGATATCGAAATCTTTTCGCGTCTTCATCAAGGCGATAAATCTGATGATCCTAAAATTGCTGATATTATGCCCTATACTAACCGAACGGACATATTCAAGGATAAGTATTATAAATTAATTTATAATCAACCTTGTAAAACGATTACAGCGCATATGAAATTCGATTGTAATATGTATATTCATCCAACCCAAGCACGAGGTTTGACACCTCGAGAAGCTGCTCGTGTTCAATCATATCCAGATGATTATTACTTCAAAGGTTCCTATACGAAGACATATATGCAAATTGGAAACTCAGTCCCACCATTAATGGCTAAGTGCATAGCTAGCGAAATTATCAATTATCTTCAAGTGAAAAAAGAAGATGAGCAATTAATTTTCCCATTAAGTTCTAAATAACCTAGTAACCTTGGAAAGCCTTCATAGGGTGTCCTTCAACAAGTGCCTTATGAAGGCTTCAACACTATAGGTTACTTAATCCACTTAAAAAATCCAAAGATTCAGAATCACCAAAAAGCTCACCTTGTCCATTTAACCAAATGACCAAACAATTATTTTGCTTCAACAAATCTATGTGAAAACTGGAAATTTCAGTTTCAAAAAAAGCTATTTTCAATTTAGTAGTATTTGCAAATTGTTGTGTTCCCAAAAACTCGTAATATAAAAGTTGACCTAATGCTAAACGTACCTGTTTCGCTTCATCTACTGCGGTACCATCTAATGTCTTTGCTTCAAAAATTAATGTATCAACATTCTCTCTAACAGCTAAACAATCAATGTTACCTTCAAATAATGAAAATCCATTCGATTCCAAATATGACGCCAGTACTCTTAACATTTCTTGATGTCTTTCAGTTCTTTCTCCCCTTATTAAGATGCCATCAGATAAATTAAATTCAATTTGGCTAGTTATTCCTTCAGCCATCTCTGTGCGATTAAATTTAGCTATGTTTTCTGCCGTAACCTGACTCAACCTTATTCTAAACTCTGGGTTTGCAGCAGATTGTTGATTTCTAGTGAATAATGTACTTCCTCCATTTACTAATTCTGTACTTCCCGCAAAAAATTTCGGCAAACCTATTGCTAAATAACCTCTCTCTGTATCAGAGTATTCCAAAAGTACTAGAATATCATTAGGAAATAACCCATTTCTGAGCATGGCAAACGCTTCTCCGTCTAGTCTTTTTTTCGATAATTGAACTTGTGTACCTCCATGCCCTATTTTCTTTAGGGTATTAGATGTATAAATTAGTGTTTCACCTGTCACTACAGAACTTGGAATACTTTCTCCATTTCTTCTAAATTCGGCTATTCCGTTGAGATGTTCTAAATTTGAACTAATTAATTCAACTCTGATATTTTCGTCATCTGTATTCCCTATTACCCTCTCAAGAAATGAACTTTCATAAAAAAACTCCATTGATTCACCTGTAACATGTATATGTGTTTGTTTACTCGTGTAGTCAGTAGGCCTGTTTTCTCTTACTACATTGACATTAGATAATATGATTGTTAACCCGCGATTAAAGCTCTCAATGTTTAGGACTTCATCTATGCATGTTTGATCAGAACCAATTGACAATAAATAATTTCTACATATTAACATCAAACTATCGGTGATTGGCAAATCAAATACCCCCTCGTATATTATAATATTACTATACACATTTAAAATATATCTTTCACCTATTTCTTTTGATTCACATAAAATTCCATTATACTACCATTAGTTCTATCTTAATTACTAGAAATTCATATAAGGTGAAATTTAAGCTTGTCAACTCTCGCTCTTTCGGTGTTCCACAATTACGTGTACAAGTGTTCATTCTAGGTATGCGAGAAGATATTGATTTCTACTATCAATTTCTCACTCCTACTCATGGATACGGTAAGAACCAGCAATCTTTTTGTCACACTACACGATTCTATTCATGATTTAGAAAATGATCTGGATAAATGTTCTGAAGGAAGCTTTTCAACTATCTACCTTTCTCGCAATCGTAAAAAACTTGTGGTGAGCAAAGCTTCACCATTCAGGCTTAAGGTAGGAAAGTACTATTACATACAGGTGATGAAGCTATGAAAAAAACAGGTGCTGATCAATGGATATTACCTGGTGGATTGAATATGTATAGACCTTCCTGTGAAAGTAATTGCTCGAATTCAAACATTCCCAGACTTGTTCCAATTTTCTTACGGAAACAACTCCAGCGTTAGTCGAAACGGCAGAGTTGATAAAATATACAAACAAATCGGCAATGCAGTTCCAATAGTACTAGCAAGAGCCATGGCTTCTCCAATTGCCCATTGGAGCACCAAAAACTTAAATACCGTTATGGATAATCGCAACGTATCTCAGCAATTAAGCCTATTTTATGAGATTGAGATTTAACAATTAAAAACTGATGATTATGATCCATAGATGAATACAAACGAATCAAATAAACTAGAAAAACAGTTAATACGTATATAATAAAAAGAAGACTTTATTCTAGAAGTAACTTTGTCTCAGTAACTGCTCTAGAAGAATTTGGGCCTAGGAAAGAATTATTGGAGTGGGGAATGCAAGGAGCTAGTTTCCTACTTCACCTTCGTTCTAATTGCCACAAAATATTTTAATCATCTTTGCATCTTTGCGATTTGGACATACGACTTAATTTTAAATATGTCGTATGTCCAAATATCCAAATGACGAAAAGTTAATCATTTTTTATGTAATTTGAATTCATATAAGAACCTTACCTTTATCGTCTTTTATATCTATTAAGTACTGACAAAATGTTTCAATTGCTTCTTTTTCCTCCACTGGCAATTGCATATATTCTTCCTCATGTTGCTCTGATAACTCTTGCAGTTCCTTGTAACTAACTTCTCTTTTATGCACAGTACCTTGTATCTCAATAGCCTTTTCCTTCACATCGGCTAGATTCGTAAATGCATATGCCTGTTCTTCATCTTCTGTGTAGGTAGCTATACCATCTGTATGTTTGTAGTAGCGCTCGCCTATTTGCACAACATAATAAATAACCTTTTCCAGTGAATCCAAGGTGAACCTCCTTTCCTTTAAGAATGAATGGTTTTCATTTCTCGCATATTCAATTTATCCATTATACAACAGGTTTCATGAGATAAGATTATCAATTGAGTTTTTCTAGTTCGAAGTCGATTTCTGTAATTTAAATGGGTTTGGCATAAACATAATACCTATTACAACCCAGAATACATTGTAAGTAGTAATTTCTCTTATTCCACGTTCTTTAATTTACCTTTTTTTATTGCCCTTCTTCCAGAAACAACACCCACAAGCATCGTAAGTCCACCCAATACTTTAATTATTATATTATCCATCAGCTCACCACGAATGGTTATATTTAACAATGTACTACCAAAGAAAATTAAGATAATACTAATAAAAACCTTTATATATTTCACCGGTTAATACCTCCTTATATTATCCCTATGGAGTTATGTCCAATAGCTTTAATACCGCGAAGACAATTGTTATTAATGATAAGATCACTTCAATAAGGAAATACCTTCTATACTTTTCTTTGTATTTCCAAGAGGCTAATATGAGCATTAAACCTAGAAGAATTAAAGAAATACTCGTTAATTTTGGATAAAAAGCTGAAGGTATTATTAATAAAAAAGATTAATACTAATATTAACTTTTGAATCTTTCTATTACCCAATTCATTTTTTCCCATTTGATTTTCGATATTCATTGCCCCACTCCTAAAAGTTTCTCCTACCTCTTTATTAAAAGTGGCAGTGGCTACTTCCTTTGCTATCTTCTACAATTACAGACGTTATACCTTCTTGTTTTTGTTGGTTAACCATAAAGTTATAAGTATTATTCACCTGGCATGTAGCCAATTACTTCATTGTTTTTAGGGTAAACAAATATTAATGGTGCTGCTACTGCATCTTCTAAAGTAACAATTAATATCTCTTTTCCATTATAAGTTTCATCTAAATTTTTATAGCTATCATCAGCAACTGCTTTCTTTACTGTTGCACTTCCCCAATTTTCCTTAGAGTAATTATGGTTTCAACCTTGCTCTACTATAAAATCCCATACAACTTCTCTAACGCTTTCGTAACTTTCATTAACCAATGTATTATCTGAACCATTATCATTTGAACAACCAACAATTAGCAATAATGACAACATAGTTATTGCTAAATATAAAATTTTTAACTTCATATCCCTCACTCTCCCCTTTTAATGTTTTTTCATTATTTTTAACCGATAAAGCATTAGTTTAAGTAAGATACTTCAAAATTGACAGTTTATTTTAACACCACTACTAAATTTATGCGATGTTCCCGGGAAGTTTTCTATTCAAGGTTTCTTCCAGACCACCGAACTTGATATATTTAACGTGTTATACTTTTACAAGCTGTGTCAGCCACAATTTTAGGAACAATTGATTCTGGCACAGGGATACTTTTAGAAAAGTCCCCGAAATTTAATAGAAAATAGGAGTTTTATATGGGTGCCCAAAAAGAAAAAAAGCCTTCCAAAGAAGGTTTAGTTAAAAGAAATAGAATGGGTAAGATCTACGGTGCACTTTTATTAATCTCGTTCATTGTTAGTCTCTTCTTTTGGCTAGAGCAAAAAAATAATCAAGATCAAAGCGAAGATGAAGTAGAAAGCGCAACGATTACTAAAGAGGAAAATATAAACTCAACTGTTGCACCAGCAAAACAAGTGGATGAAGACACTGATAAAGAAAATACCCTTCCTATTTCCGCTACAACTAAGTTGAGTGAGAAAAAAGATGAGCTGAATAGTTCGATAAGTACGGTTTTAACTTCTGCAGTTGTCACTCGCGTTGTTGATGGGGATACGATTAAAGTAAAAGTGAATGGTAAAGAAGAGACTGTACGCATGATTCTTGTTGATACACCCGAAACAAAACATCCTAAACTAGGTGTCCAACCATTCGGACCGGAAGCAAGTTCTTTTACAAAAAACGCTTTAACTGGTGAAGAGATAGAGCTTGAAAAAGATATCTCTGAGCGTGACAGGTATGGACGATTGCTCCGGTATGTGTGGATAGATGGAAAACTTTTCAATGAAACATTAATTGAAAAAGGACTTGCTCGTGTAGCTGTTTTCCAACCAGATGTGAAGTACATTGACCAATTTAGAGAATTACAACAAAAAGCGCAAAAACAAGGAATTGGGATTTGGAGTATCGAAAACTATGCGCAGGAAGACGGTTATCATACGGAAGATAAAAAGTCTGCAACAACGACAACTTCACAGCCCAAACCGAAACCAGAAGAAAAAACGACTTCTGATTCTTGTAATATAAAAGGAAATATTAGCTCAAGCGGTGAAAAGATTTTCCATGTTCCTGGAGGTCAATTTTATAATGTTACAGAACCAGAGGAAATGTTTTGTAGTAAAGCTGCAGCACTGGCTGCTGGATACCGTGCTTCGAAGAGGTAATTTTCTGTAAAATTACACCTCTACATTTCCATGCCATCTAGATATTTATACAGAAACAACTCCTCTCTTGCTTGTCGTAGAGGAGTTGTTTCTTCATATTCAATTGAAATGACTAATTTGAATTGATTGCATCATAGGGGTAATCTGCTATCTTCTTACTTAATCGTCTCTATAAAATGCTTTAAAATGCTAGCAGTTAAACCCCAGATTGTATACTTCTCATAGTCATAAAACCATTCTTCTATCACCCGTGATCTCCACTGATACTTATCTCCGTTTACTATTTTTTCATAGGGGAAATCGGTTAAGGGCATTGGTTGAATGGATACTGTATGCATATAAGGTTGATAGTTCAGCAACCACTCGACGGGTATCGTGAATATTTCTTCCACCTCTTGTTTGTTAAAGGAATGGATTTGATGGTCATCGATGGTCGCTACAAATGGATACACAACGAAAGATGACGATGGAATATATGCACTCAGCTGCCCCAGAATGTTGATGTATATTGGGTCGACACCCAATTCCTCATGGGCCTCTCGTATGGCTGAGTCTAATGGCGATGCATCTGTTGGATCGATTCGACCACCTGGAAAACTAATATCACCTGGTTGATTTCTCATTGTTAGTGAACGCACTTCAAAAAGGACATGCCATTCTTCATTCACTTGAACAAGTGGGATCATAATAGCGGAACGCAGTGCTGTCTCCTCTCCGATAAATAGAGGTTGATTTTGATTTAACTCATTCTTCAGCTTATCCAGGAACATTGAATCTCCTCCAAAAAATCTAGGAGTATCTACAAGAGAAACGCTTGCAGATACCCCTTCTAATTTTCACAGTCATTTCTATTAATATTGGTTGAATCATCATTCTGAAACTTCAACTTCCAATGTCGATTCACCTACAACTGCAAATAGGCGCTCTGCGAAGATATTAATTACTAACTATGCATAGTTTTGAAGATGGTAATGGACTTACAGACTGTGCTCTTGTATCTTATATCCTATCTACTGCAGATTATAATACAAAAGGGTTCCATTTAATCGAGGAATATTATTTTGAAGATTTGTAGAGCTTTTATCAATATTTACAAATGGGGATACCTACTTTATATTTGGACGTGAAATTCTAATGAATGTAGCACAATTGGTTCCGAAAAAACCCAAACTTTCTATTAAGTTCGCGAACTCTACTACTGATTCACTTATTTAGAACCAATAGAAAAAACCTAGCTACCGAAGACCCCGTATCAATCATCAATCTAATAGCAATTGAGCCTGACACGGGAACCCGGAACAGCGGATGCTCTATCTTAGAACATCCCTTTAGCAGGGTCAATTCCAATAACTTTTTCACCATCTATCTCTAAACATAAATAATAATGATCAACTTCTAAACCAGTAGAATTAGTAATAATGTCATGAACATTCTCTTGTAGTTTGAAAGTTTTTTCTCCAAGATTTAAAGGTATAGTAAGATTAAGTCCAGTATTTATGGAGTTTGTTTTATCAGAACTCTTCAGATATACTGCTTCAGCACTTTCACTGTACAAAGAGCTAAGCAATACTAAGAATGTAAGTATTCATTTGATTCATTCATTTTCAAAAAAGATTGATCATTTTTGTGTTCCTTAATAAAGTAATTACCAGTTAGCAGAATGGGGACTTAACATAATCAACTCTAATATAATGCCAGAATGGATAGAACAATACAAATACCTGCTAATATAAATAAAATGAGTGAGTTTTTAAGACTCTTTCTTAATTTAAAACCATAAGCACAAAAAAAGATAGCAGCAGCTAATTTGGAACAACTTTGAAAATAAACACTATCTGAGAAAAATGAACTACTAAAAACAATCGAAGCAAGCAAGGTTGTAGAGATTAACATTTTAAACCACAAAGGCTCTTTTAAGAATTGCTTAATCATAAATTTTACTCTATGCATCAGGGTATAACCACCTTCATGAAAATTTTCATTCAGATATATCATATGGTATTCCCAACATAATGGATTAATTCCCCTTGCCCAATGCAGTTCTCATTTTGACTGGAGTTCTTCTGGTAATCGCAATGCATTCATTGTCAATTTAAATGGATGTATAGTTGGGACAAGTATTATCTCACTCAATCGTCAAAATATCCCGAATATCCTCCTCCGTCATAGTAGTCAGCCCGTCCCCCCCTGAATGAATAACCTCATCAATGAGACTCTTTTTTCTATGTTGAAGTTCATTTATTTTCTCTTCAATCGTACCCTTTGCTACTAAGCGGATGACCTGTACTTCATTTTGCTGTCCCATTCGGTGGGCCCGGTCTGCTGCTTGTTGTTCGACTGCTGGATTCCACCAGAGGTCATAAAGGATCACAGTATCTGCTCCAGTTAAATTTAAACCGGTGCCTCCTGCTTTTAATGAGATGAGAAATAAGTCTCCTTCGCAGTTGTTGAATCGATTGCATAATTCGACGCGATCGGCTGGTGGGGTTTGTCCATCTAAGTAAAAGTAAGATGTGCCCTGTCGTATAAGTTGTCTTCTTATAATGCCGAGCATTTGGGTGAATTGTGAAAAGACGAGCACTTTTCTTCCTGACAATCGGCATTCTTCTAGGATTTGCATTAATTGCTCATACTTCGCGGAGCTTCCTGTGTACCCTTCAACAAATAGAGCCGGGTGGCAACATAATTGTCGGAGTCTTGTTAGGCCAGCTAAAATTTTTATGCGATTCTTTTTTAAATCTCCTTTCTTTAAATGCTTCAATGTATCCTCTTTTAGTTCCGCTAAATATGCTGCGTAGAGTTTTTTCTGCTCTATTTGCAACTCTGAGAATTGAATCATTTCAATTTTGTCCGGCAATTCTTTTAGAACATCTTTTTTCATTCGCCTTAAGATAAATGGACGTACACGTTTCGCTACGTCTTCTCGTCTTAATTCGCTAAAGGCTCTTCTACCCGGCAACAATTCAGGAAATACGACGTGGAATATGGACCAAAGTTCGTCCAACGAATTCTCTATAGGCGTTCCTGTTAGAGCAAATCGGTATTCTGCTTGGATTTTTTTCACCGATTTTGCTGTCTTCGTTATTGGATTTTTAAATGCTTGTGCTTCATCCAGAAACAATGTGTGAAAAAGATGTTTTTGGAAGAAGTCTGTGTCCATCCGTAGTGATGGGTATGAAGTGATGAGTATATCTACTCCAAAAGATGCTTCCCATAAAGAACTTCTTTTTGCTTTGTTGCCGTCAATGATTTGCGCGTTTATATGCGGAGTGAATTTTTCGAACTCATTTTTCCAATTGTAAAGAAGCGATGCTGGACATACGATCAATACTGGTAATTTTCGCTGTCGCGCATCCGGGAGTATCGATTCGATGAATGCAATGCTTTGCAGTGTTTTCCCCAGCCCCATATCATCTGCCAGGATTCCTCCAAATTTAAATTTCGCTAAGAGCTTGAACCATTTAAAACCTACCTTCTGGTAATCACGCAGAACGGTTGTTAGAGTTGAAGGTACAGTTTCATTCAACTCCTCGGGATTGTTTAAATTTTTCATTAGCTTCGCAAATTTTTCACCTGGATCCACTAAATCTCCTTGTTCTAGGGAGTCAATCAATTGCATCCCGCGAATTAACGGAACTCTAATTTCTTCGTTTATATTATCGTTAGTTAGGCCCATATCTTGCATGAAATTGGCTAGTGCCAAAAATTCAGGTGTTTCCAATGAGACTAAATTGCCATTTGGTATTCGATAAAATTTTTGTTTTGCTTCAAGTGAAGCCATTAGACTTTGAATTTCTTTTTCAGGGATTCCATTTAGATCAAAACGGAACTCCAACCACTCCATACGTTCTTTCACTTCCACCTTTATCCTCGGGCCTGTATACGCTTTTTGGACACGCATTTTCACAGCTGTCGAGGCATAGATATGCACCCATTTTTCCATTCCTGCAACAACATGATACAAAAAATGATATTCCGCTTCCTCGTCGTACAGGAAAAATCCACCATCAGTTTGTGTAAATGCATTTTCTTCGAGCAATTGAATAATTTGCAATTCCTTATTACGCTGGCGTCTAATCCCGGGGTAGTGCAAGAATGTCTCCTTGGTTTCTTCACATGGATTGATGATGAGATGTCCGTAATGGAACTCCAAACCTGCCAGCAATCGATGCTTGACTCGGTCCAAGAAAAGCTTGACTCGAAGTGGCGTTTCCCCGACTCTTTTGGAAATGGACTCCGCAATTACCACATTGCCAAGCTTCCCTAATCCAGGTACGACTTTCTCCATAAAGTGCTCTATTTGATTTTCTGAGATGACCAGTTGGTTCTTTCCAGATTGATCCAACATTTCTTTCAATTCAACCAGTCGATTGCAATCCTCTGGAGGAAGTTTGAACAATTTCCCTTCTAAAAGTGCATAACAATAAGCCTTTAAAACAGTTATTCGTTCTAGTCCTTTCACATCCAGTTCGTAGTTGGTTGTATTTCCTTCATCCAATGCAAAACTTAGAGGTAACTCTGTTCTAAAATGAATCCCCTCATAAAGCTCCCCATCCTGCATAAATCTTATTGCTGGAGCTTTTGTTAATAAAGGAAGGAGCTGCTCCCAATCAGAAGCGGAAATGAGTAATAGTCCTTCTTGTAAGATGACTTTACTTTTTACTCGTTGGCTTTTTATTAGAAATTGAAGGACTTCATCCGTTTCTCTTGGAAAACTGTAAAGCTCCGGCGCATATAGCAAACCTCGAGCATATTCAAGTGGTTCTCTTTTTTCTATTGCATGAAGAAACTTTGCTATATATGAGATGGGCTGCAAGGCTTGAGAACCTGCACTCATCTGGATCCCGATTGCATACTCCCCGTCACCTTGAAAGACTGGACGGCATGTAAATTCCACATGCAGCGTTTGTCTGTTGTCGAAATGCAGTTGCTTGCCAGTAGGGGGAATGCTTTTATTTCCAAATAGATCCATCATCCTAGCAACCAAATGCTCTTCCACCTGTTGCTTCTCTTGGATGACAAGCAGTACCGCTGCAATATGTTGACAGTATGTATGTAAGCCTATTGGCGGACATGTACAAGTAGCCACGATTTTCCCATTGGGGACTGTTTTCACGGTGACATCAAAATCATCTCCCGCTTTCACACTAGCTTCAACTACTGAACTACTTGCCTGATAGGAGCGAAGATTAACTTTTCCCGCCTGATAATAAGCTTTGCCCTTTTTAAAAGCTGTAACGCCGCATAATTGTTTAATTTTCGTTTCGCTCATCGAAAAATTCATTATTTTAATCCTTTCTCGATCATTTCAGTTACTCCTATATCGGTTTAGTTGGTTATATTTTAGCACGTTTGGACGGACAACTACATTTAGACATGCCTTATTAGCTGGACACTAATATTAGAAATGCACATCAATTTTATATATGATGTGCTTTCATATTTCTTATTATCAATTTGTGATGTGAACAAGTGCACTTTCTACACAGATTTAATCCGCAATACCTTCATATTCCTTCGAAGTTCTTACTTCTATCGTTAGAAAGTCATTACCATAAACAGCTTTTATTAAAAAAGGGGCATCTGACGTATTTTGAAATCTAAAATCCAAAGCACCATATGAAACAGTTGCATCTCTTCCCTTTGGCACGTAACCTATATCTAATGAATGATGATGTCTTTCCACATACGTTACCCATAGTTGGTCCACTACGTTAAAAAGTGTGGAGGATGTTTGGCAAACCCCTCCCCCAATACCCATGACGAGCTTCTTATTAATTATTTCCGGTGCAGGCTGGTAGCCATTTTTTTCGTCTCTTGGACCTGTTATTTCATTAAAAGAGAAATAATCCCTACTTCCAACAATTACATTATTTATAGCTTTTGCTGAAATCTCTATATTTTTATTTCTGTTTACATCCGAGGGATTAAAATAAGTTGTATAAGAGGCAATTATTACTTCCTCTAAACGAAGAATATCTTCAATATTATAGTTACTTTCTGTTACATACAAAGGAATTTCAACGTCCTTGCCAGTAATGGATGCATCAATAATTCTAGTCACCAATTCACTTTCTTTTAATATTATCCTTGGGCTCCCTTTAATGATCTGACCGTTTTCATCTATTTTATCAAGAACCATTCTCGTGTCATAACCAGCTTCCGTTTCTGTACCCCTTGCCAACTCATAAGCTAATTTTTCAATTTCCTTTTTATATGTTTCGACATCCGTTTCATATCCTAAGTTGGTCGGTGATAGCGTTTTTATTATTTCTAAAGTATTTGGGTCAACGATATTGACAACTAAAGGCTTTGTTTCCTTTTCTGCTTCTTCCTCATAGGTTACTGGTGTTTTTACTTCATCCACGGGTTGTTTCCCTTCATTATTACTTGTTTCTAACTCTTCATTTACTGTTTTCTCTAGACAACCTGCCAGTCCTACTAAACACAATATTACTAAAGCTACAATCCATCTTTTCACATTATCCTACTCCTAGCTATAAGGTATTTCCAATTAGATATCTTATTCAAGTTGGAAGGATAATGTGAAGGAGGAAGATATATAAAAGAAAAATCACATTTCCTTTGTCAGTGATTCCCTTTCAAGAATGGTATAAACATGAAGAAAGTTTCTAATACTATTAAAAAAAGGTGATCGGTTATGGATTTAGTTTGGAAGACAATCATAATTCTTGTAGTTGGAATGGTTTTGTTAAAGATTGGTGGAAGAAGGTCCATCTCGCAAATGACTGTCCCTCATACAATTATTATGATTATGCTCGGTACATTGCTGATTCATCCAGTAAAAAGTAAAGGGTTATTGTCGACTATTGGAATCAGTTCCTTATTAATTCTATCCCTTATCTTTATTGAATTTATTGAATTAAAATTTAATCGATTGGAATCTATAATTTCTGGAAAAGCCATAATAATCATTGAAAATGGGGAAATAAATACGAAAAGTTTAAAGAAACTTAGGCTAACCGTCGATAAACTAGAAACACATCTACGGCAGTTAGGTATAACGACCATTAGTGACGTTGAATATGCAACACTGGAGGTAAATGGACAATTAGGCTATTCGTTGAAAAAAGAAAAGCAACCTGCAACGAAAGAAGATATTCAAAATCTTATTCAATTAATTCAAACAGGCAAGCTATCTACACAAACCGAACAATCGACAAACTCCGAAGAAAATATTTTCACTGAAATAACAACTAAAACAAAATAAAACCCTGATTGGCCATTAAATTCAATCAGGGTTTTAAGGATGAAATCCCGTTAATATTCAATTGACGTGCATAAGATATCCTTCAGTCGAGATAAACTATCTAAATAGACCTAAAATTGATCCAACTTGCCTTATCATGTTAACTCCAGTTTTTACTGTGCCCACATGGCCCATAATGTTCTTAAAATGGCCTGGTAATCTTTCAAATCTAGAACCTTGAGATTGTTGTTGATTAGAGTATCGGAAAGAATTATTCGGCCTCCTCATTTGATTTGGAGGTCCTCCTCTTTGTCTATAGACTGGCGAGAATGGTCTCCTTCTAGGATTTGGCGGATAAAATGGCATATCAATTCACCACCTGTCAAAGTTAAACTTTAAAATAGTATATGTTTGTATTTTCCAATAGATTAGACTTTTGGATAAGTTATTAAGAATAATATACCTCTAACATTTATACTGAATTTAATCTAATTCACTTTATAACCCTAAACTCAAAACCTAATAGACAGCTATTCCAAAAATCTCCTTTATTTATGGCCTTGTTCACCGTCTAGTTTGGATATATCAACCACTTTTATAATGAGATAAAAAAAGACCGAACAAATTAAACTACTTGTTCGGTCTTTCATTTATTTCACCTTAAATTAATTATCCGTCTATCTCCAATTATTTCGCACCATTCGCGGCTAATTCGTGCAAAATCATCATACAAAACTAATTATTTTGCTCAAGGAATTCGTAAACCGCCATCATTTCTCGTTTATTCAACTCCCGAATACGATTGAAAATTGGAATATCCGCAACAGCTTCACTATTTAAACTTTCAGTAACAACGTCACTGACTGTGCCAGTTAACCATGTTTCTACGTCTATTCCTTCGACCATTTCCTTAAGGCCTTCATTATTAACACCAGTTTCATTACACGTTACACAAGGTATCGTCAGCTTAAATACGCCATCATGGAGATTTTCCTCTGTAATAGCTTTCTTTCCATTACAGAATGGACATGGATTGCTTTTTCTAACCTTATTTATTAGCGTGACAATCTTTTTGTAACCTAACGCTTCATAGACATACGTCAGCTTCTTGTATTTTCCATTCGTGAAGTACTTATCAATGATCGTTTCTCTCGTTTCTGTGATATTGTCAAAATCACAGATGGTAATCCGATTTTTCATACCGATAGTTTCGATATTGTTGCTAACACTGCTCCAGAATGGCAGTACATTTTGTAAAACCATTTCATAGTGGGAAAAGCTAGCCTGCTCCAATTCAAACATTTTCAGAGCTACTTGCATTTCTCTCGGTAAAAGGGAAACATCTTCGCTTAAAGTCATATCACCGCCGACAATGTCTTTTAATTTTTCTAGTTGCTGTAAGTTGCCAACTGTTTTTATTACTTGATCAAGTGGCTGGTTAATAACCTCACGAATATCCGTGTCGCCAAATTTCAGCTTTTTATGGTGGTTTAGTACAGTTCCTTCGCAGACTGGACATGTAATCATCGTTTTGGATTCTTTTATATGCTCTTTAATAATTGATTTCGATACAAATATATAGCGTCCAATGATTAAATTAAAGCCTTCCCAAATCCTCCTTGTCTTGCCTTCTTTATCATAAAATGAATTTTCCCAATACCCGTATAAAAAGGTATGCTTTTCAGCTTCTGTCATATCATTAAAACTTTTGCTTATATCCTGACCGAGTTCATTTTTAATTTCTTCAAAGAGGAATTCTAATTTTGAAAACTGATAAAATTTTAAAACTTCCATTACGTCTGCATGTAATTGACCATCCCAAAATGGCACGGTTTTATCCTGAAGAACAACTTCAAAATCAAATTTTTCAATCACTCGACGGCCCGAACAGCACGGGCAATGATTGTCTTGATGATAGAAATCAAAGCTTCTCGTATCTTTATTGGTCGGATGAGCAGCTACAATATGGTTGATCACGCCGCCAAGTTCATAAAGAAAACTATATTGACTATACAAATGGCGTTCCAAGTCTATCGCGATAACGGGTGCAATTATGTCCGTTTCATATTCACCGTAAATCAAACGGGCCATGGAGGATAAGCTTTTTAAAATACCGCCCTTATAGACGTTTTCTGCATTTTTAAAATAGGCAATATGGTTTTCTGTTAAGTAATTAATACCATTAGGTTGATTTAGCGTAGAAGAAATTTGCAATGGCGCTACCTTACCTGGACCGTTTTGCCTGCTATAATACTCATCATGACTGACAACATCAAGTTGCTGGACAGGTGCAATCTGTCTGTTACCAAAATCAACGATAAAATCAGAGTTGTCTATCATATAAGCATTATGCTCAATCATCATAATAGAGACTGATTCATCTTGCAGAATGACCCTTGCACTATCAATGAATTGATTTAAAATATTTTGTGATAAACCTTTGGAAGGCTCGTCAAAAATAAAGAGCGTATGTGGGTTTCTCGAGTTAGCAAACAGCTCAGAAACTAAATGAACACATTGAAATTCACCCGTTGATAACGACTGTGTTTTTCTTTCCAACGTCAAATAGCCAAGTCCAAGTTTGATCAATAAGCTCAAGCGTTTATGAGCAATATCTTCATTTGGTAGTTCTTCAATAATATCTTCAATCGAACGCTGAAAAATATCTTCAATATCTTCACTATATTTTGTAAGTTTCCTTTTAATATCAAGAAACGTCGCAACTGTAGACCTACTAGTAATCGATTGGTTTCGATCTTGCCCAACAATTACGAGTTTATCTTTTGCATAGCGCTTCTGAAAGTCTTTGGCAATACACTCATTAACAAGTGTAGACTTCCCACATCCTGATTCCCCCGTAAAAGTGACAATTCTATTTTTAGGAATCTGAATTTCTTTCATTTGAATATTACGGCAGTAAAGATCTTGAAATTGATAGTATTCTGTTGGCACTTCTTTATTTCTTTCCGAAGTGATTGGTTGTGGTCGTGGGGATTCTTCTACAATTTTCCCACCGTATTTTCCACTTCCAGGTCCAAAGAATAATTGTTCTTCCGATGTGTTAAGCACCGTGTCAGAATGATCAATGAGCCAAATCTGATTCTTGTAGCCCAATTGTTTAATCTCTTCTAAAATCTTCAATAGTGTTTGGTGGTCTAGACCTACTGAAATTTCATCAATTATAATAACCGTATTTTCACTTGTTGCCATAAATTCCGCCAAGTAAAGTCGTGTTATTTCTCCACCTGATAACGTACCCATAATACGATTTAATGTTAAGTAACCAATATTCATATTGAGTATATTTTGAAGAATATGCTGTTTGGCTTCACTAATATGTAATTCTTCTCTAAGTGAAAGAATCGTTTCAATACTTAAATTGTTAATATCGGAAATACTATGTGGTTGATTCAATACTTCTATCTTATGTTGCTCCACTTCTGGATTATAACGCTTGCCCTCACACTTTTTACATTCGATATTTTTCGTAGTCCCGCGTCCTTTACATGCAGGACACCATCCTAATTCATTATTAAATGAAAAAACCTCTGGAGAAAGATTAAATTCTTCCGCAAGTCGTACGCGAATCTCTTTAAAAACACCTGTATGGGTGCCAATCGTTGAGCGTGGATTTGAAGAAATGGATGATTTTCCGAGAAAAAGTACTAAAGGCATTTCTTCCATCTTTATAGCACTAAAATTAGTTTCCATAATGTTAGGAAATAAATACTGATATTCGGCTTTTGGCAATAAAGAAACGAGACGCTTCTTGGATTCTTCACCAATAGTTTGACAAAATGTTGTTTTACCAGATCCAGATAAACCAGCAATTCCTAACGATTTATCTACTGGTAGTGCTGCATCTAATTTGTTAATATTGTTCGCAATTAATTGATTGATTTTCATATGTACATCCTTTCTATTCTTATAAACTTAATCCTAAAACTTCTAAAGATCTGCTCCACCGATATTATCTTCAAGAGTTAGTGTAGCAATGTCAAATTCCTACACGTTAGCTTTCATCAATGTAGAAGGCATCTGACTTTATAAAAAAATGGGTATAAAATCTTTTAAATTTTAAACTTAACCAAAAAAGTGGTACCTTCTATCCCAGTTTGAATATCGATTTCCGCATTATGACGGGCAGCAATGGCATAGCATATACCTAGCCCCAAGCCTGTACCATTATCTTTAGTTGTGTAGAATGGCGTACCGAGTTTCTCTAATATATCGAGATTGATTCCTTCTCCTTGATCCCGCACTGCAAGAACGACACAATTCCCACCTTCCTTGTAGGTGCTAATAGTTAGTAATTTCCCTGCAATCATCGCTTCTAAGCCATTACGGTATAGGTTTAAGATTAATTGTCGTATCTCATTACGATTTAAAAGCAATTCTGGAATGTCTTGCGTATCGAATCGAACACTTTTATTTTGATTGAACGCATCAATCTCTATTAAAGGTGTAATATCATGGATAATGGAATTTAAATCTAACATCTGTAATTCGGATGTCCTTATATTACCCACTGAGAGAAATTCCGTAATAATCGAATTGGCACGGTCCAGTTCTTCAATCATTAGATTGAAATAATCTATATGTTTTTCAAACTTGACCTCTTTTCTTAGTAATTGCAAGAATCCTCGTACCGTAGTCATTGGATTTCTAATCTCATGGCTGATTCCTGCCGCCATTTGCCCAATTAAATCCAAGTTGGACAACCTTCTCAATTCCTTTTCATATTTCTTTTTTTCCGTTATATTTTTAAGCAGACAACAGATACCGTCGTCATAAGGGTAGGCTACTACTTCGTGCCAATAACCGTCATAGGGTGAAAGCATTTCGAATTGTACTTGAATACGCTCTGACATTGCACGATGGAGCTCTTTATAAATGACCCTACCTACATCTTTCGGGAATATTCCCCATACATTCTTACCTAATACGTCTTTTGCCGTTTTTCCAAGCGGTAAATATTGATGTTTATTTATATAAGTAAATTCCCATTCTTTATTTAAAGCAAAGAACCCATCTGTTATACCTTCAATAACACTTGTCACTTTTTCATTAGCAGTAGCTAGCTCCCTTGTCCGCTCTACTACCATGCTTTCGAGTTGGTCCATATATAACAAGTTGGAAAACGTTGGGGCTGTAGCATTAACGATAGATTGTGCCAGTTGAATTTGAGACTCATCGTAATTGTTAGCTTTCCCCTCTAAATAGACGACGACTATTACCGCTAATACTTCTCCCATTGAAACCAATGGAATCATAAGCAAGTGCTTTGTATCAACACTTGTAATGTGCGTTACTTTTTTTGTTTTTATAACCTCTTGGATCATAGCTTCGTAGCTTTTATCCTTTCTTATGTTTCGGCGAATTTCCATCCAATCCAATTCTGTCCAATCGCATTCCTTACTAGTCCTTGTTAATCTAATGGTTGTTTTTTCAAATGGATCAAGAAGATGGGCAGCAATATGTTGGCTATCTAACATTTTTCCTAAGTAGAAAAAACATTTATCGAGACATTCTTGTATGGAAGAACACATCGATAAGTCTCGCGTGATGTTAAGTAATAACTGCTTTTCTGCAAGAATTTTTTCCTTTTGCGTTAAATTATTCGCGTTTTGAATGGCAACTGCAGCCATATTCACATAAGCTTCAACACTTTGAATTTCTGAATCTGTTAAGTTCATAGGAGTTCCATAATCAAATAAGAACACTAAACCAAATAACTCTTGTTCAAATGAGATAGGAAGAGCTAATAAAGATTTAATTTGAAAGGCATCGACCGATCTCGGATCTGGCCTATTATCTTTTGAAGTATCTGGGATGTAAATAGTTTTTTTAGTTTCAATCACTTCTTTGGCCAATAAGTCTAATTCAGGATCAATTACCTGCGTATCGAGCGTTATGCCATTCATGCTCTCTGGTTTTCCTGCAAAACCTCTGAATGTTCCATCTTTTTGAGGTAAATAAATACCGACAGAATTGCATTGAACAATTTCTTCCGATATCGCTATTGTTACATGTTGTAATACTTCACGTAGTTCCAACTTCGTATTTATTATTTTTGTTATATTCGCAAGCCTTGAATATCTTGTCTGCTCCCTAAACATTCATACTTTCTCCAATCGTAGGCACAAAAAATTTCAGTTAAAAGTAGAGGCCTACATGCTATTTTCGATATTATTCACTTATTCTTTCTACTTCTCTATTATCTATACTAATTATATCTCTACACCCACAAAGCATCCAATCTTTTCTATTTTTATACCAGAATGTTCTACTATTTTAGAGGTCTAATCTAATGTTCATTACCGCCTATTGCGTATGTTTGTAACTTATATAATCGTTTTCAAAAAATCACTTCCAAAATCACCGGATATTCTTTATGATAAGGGATATGAAAAAATCGAAGGGATCTGTAATCATGTGGGGTAAAGTACGAAATTGGCTGGAAAATCTGTCACCTGCCAAGGTTATTACAGGCTATTATTTGCTCGCGGTAACTATATCTATCCTATTATTTAGTCTCCCTGCTGTTTTTAAACCTGGGGTTCACGTGTCTTTTATCGATACGGTCTTTACTGCTGTTACCGTGGTAAGCGATACAGGTTTAACTGTATTTAATATTTCGGAAACTTATAGTGTATTCGGCTATTTTGTCATTATGATTGTTTTACAGTTTGCAGGACTTGGCATTATGGCGATTAACACTTTTTTTTGGATACTTATAGGAAAAAAGGTTGGTTTGCGCGAACGCCGTCTAATAATGGTCGATCATAACCAGTTCGCATTATCTGGACTCGTTCAAATGGTTAAAGAAATTTTGAAAATTATTTTCCTTATTGAGATTTTAGGAGGAATTATTCTAGGGTTGCATTTTTTAAATTATTATCCAACTTGGAAAGATGCATTTCTTCATGGTTTGTTTGCATCCGTAACTGCGACAACAAACGCTGGAATGGATATCACAGGAGAGTCTCTTGCCCCATATGCTGGTGACTATTTTGTGCAAATCATAACGATTATTTTAATCATTCTTGGTGCAATTGGGTTCCCAGTATTAATTGAAGTGAAGGAATATTTATTCAGAAGAAAAACGGACAATAATTTACCGTTTCGTTTTTCCCTATTTACAAAATTATCGACATTAACATATGGAATTCTTCTCGTTATTGGAACGGTTCTTATTTTGCTTTTTGAATGTCAACATTACTTTAAGGGTTTGTCTTGGCATAAAAGCTTCTTCTATGCTTTTTTCCAAGCAGCAACAACGAGAAGTGCTGGACTTACTACAATGGATATTACCGAATTTACGATGCCAACACTGTTGGTTATGAGTATTTTCATGTTTATCGGTGGTTCCCCTACTTCTGTTGGGGGCGGAATACGGACGACGACATTTGCTTTAAATATATTATTTATTTATCATTTTGCAAAAGGAAATCGTAATATTAAAGTGTTTAATCGCGAGCTTCATCAAGAAGATATATTGAAATCACTAGCTATCACAATGTTAGCTACTATCATGTGCTTTATATCAGTTGTAGCCATCAGTGTTTTTGACACGAAGCCCCATCTTATCGAAATTGTATTAGAAGTTTGTTCCGCATTCGGTACTGTAGGCTTGTCTATGGGGATTACCCCAGATCTCAGCATTTATTCGAAATGTATTCTGATGATTTTGATGTTCGTGGGAAGAATCGGCTTAACTTCATTTTTGTTTATTATAGGTGGTCAAACAAAGAAAACAAAATATCAATATCCAAAAGAGCGAGTTATTACGGGTTAATTCATTATATTTCATCCTATAATACATTTTGAGCCCTTGGGAACTGTTGTTAAAGTTCCTAAGGGCTCTTTGTATCTATGCTCATTCCAAGATACTCTTTACGCGCTGTACATATGAAGCCTTATTGTATGAATGGTATAGTTCGCTAGAAAGTCTAATAGGATCCCCGAAGAAAAAGCGTTCGTATAAAGTCTGTCTTGTGCCGAAAGAACTCATTGTCAAATCCCATGCCAAACGGAATAGTTTAACGCGATTTTCGGCATTATCGGCTTTAGACTGTAAATATTGATCTAAATCGTTTCTAATGGATGATTGGAATGCATCTTCCGTTGGGATAGACATTAATCCACTTGCACCTAAAAGCTGTATGATTTCGGTAAACCTTGGATAGACTCGCGGAAAAATATTGATAGCAACTTTTAGCGTTGTGCAGTCTGGTTGCATCAAACCCCATTTATCTAATTCGGCTTCTACCTCAGACTTAATGACCAATGCCTTCATCGTTTCTAAAGCTATGATAATTTCAGAAACCTTTTCTTGAACGTGTTGGTACTCCTCAATATTAATCGTCTCTATAATTGATTGGACAACTCCCAATACAAATTCAGTTTTTACAATCTGTCTTGAAACAACTTGATGCAAGGCAAATGCTTGAAATGAACTTTCATTCATAAAATTATTAGATACAACTATATTGTTATAATAAAATACGCGGTCCCATGGGACTACTACGTTATCAAATACTACTATCGTATCCATTTCCTCATACCTTGAGCTTAGCGGATAGTTAAAGGTTGAATCTCCACCAACAAAAGATTCTCTGCATATAAACTTTAATCCTTTCGTGTTACTAGGTATGGAAAATGAAAATCCTTTTTCTTCCTCCACCACACCTCCGGATGATATAACAAGTATTTCATCCGTTATTCCACCCTGTGTAGCTAGCAAACGCGCACCTTTTACAATGATCCCTTCTTCATTTTTATCAATCACCCTTGCAGCAATAGGTTCTTCTGAATATTCCAAATAAAATGGCGATCGATTTACTTGAGGATCAATAAATGTATGTGTCATAGATAGATCGTGTTCTCGTGCATATTCATAGAATGATAGTAAGTTTTCAGGAAAGCAGTTCTTTTTTTCATTCAAGAAACTGGCAGATGATGCAAAGGCCATTAATGTTGTATTCATATAATCTGGACTTCTACCCATAAGGCCATTGTTCGATTTAGCCCATTGTTGCACCATATTTCTCTTTTTAGTTAAGTCCTCTTTTGTCTTTGGCTGTAAAAAAGACAATCCAACTGGTTCAGAAGTGGATGGTGATGGGTACGTCACGGCCTCTTTGAAAGCCACATCATGTTGAAGGTCATACAAGGCTGCCTGACTTTTCATAACTCCTTTGAATGAAGGGTGCTCCGAGATCTTGCCTGTCACCGGACTTCCGTCTATCCATATATTCGTTTGCATTTGATCAATTCGATCAATATATTGTTTCCCCGTTATAGCTGGCATACGCACGCTCCTAAATGATTCAAACTGATTATTCTTCACATCTTTTGTTGTATACTATTAATATTTCCTTTAGATTGTTACAAGATGGTTTTCATGTAACGGCTTTTTCCTATTCGATTGATTCTTGATTGAGTCCTTTAAGTGCATCTTGTTTTTACTATTTCCAGAGTGCTTTGGACAAAATATCAGCTACACTATTAACGAAGAATTTTATAAAGGATCCGGAAGTGAGTGCGTCACTTCCAGATCCTCTTTTTTCGGTAATCTTGTGGCAGATGTTTGTCCGTCGCCCTCATGGAATATATCGAAACAAGGTACATAAGGTTTGGATAATGAGAGAATAAATCTTTCCCTATACTTTTAAAAGCGGACGAAGATGCAATTTCGTCCGCTCAGCACCTCTTTATCAATGGATACTATCTATTTTTCTTTAGTACCACCGATCCAGCTTCATACCCAATTACCCTCCAGATTTTGGCTGATATACTTACGCGCGTATTATCAAATTCAAACGCTGAACTAAAAAGTTAAAAACTATCATAGAACAACTAATTGCATGATGAAAACTACAGATTCTACACTCAATGCAACTAAAAACACAATGAAGACGGATTTATATAATCCAATTTTATATATTCTCTTAATCTTTTAGAAAAGTGCAAGAGCCCTTTTAGTACATATCGTCTTCACCATTCACCATGAGCTTGGGCTGCACATTGGCTAAACTTTACAGGAATAAATCTTTCCAGTGGCTCTGTATCGGACTCAATTGTCCCCAAACCTGCTACTGACACAGCGACACGTGTCCAGTAAACAAAATCATTTCTCACCTAATTTCCTCTCCACAGTTCGAACATAATCCTCTAACTGATTTGCTGGATCAAACACCGTATTTCCATGGCATACTTCTAAAAGTTTCGGTTTCAATTGCCCAACAATAGCACTGCTTTTCAAAGCTTCCGTCATATTAGGTGTAAACATAGGAGGTTGGAGTTTACCATTTTTCGATTTAAAGAGATCTCCCGCTAGCAACACTTGATCTTTTTCATGGTAGTAAACGACATGACCTGGGGAATGGCCAGGTGTAAAAAATGGCTTCAATCCGCCCACTGATTTCAAGTTTCCGGACTCTTCTTCTAAAAGCGGTTGAGTTAGCTGTTTAGGTAAGTTATTTTCCAGTTTCTTTCGTTTTGGATAGAGAGTATCGCCTTCTAAATAAGGAATTTCTATTCTATGTGCGTAAACAGGTACTTCGCTTTCATTCAATATTGCTTTTACTGATCCAACATGATCTGAATGTCCATGAGTGAGAAGAATTCGTTTTAGCGGGCCAGCGTTTAGTTGTTTCATGAATTTAATGATTCCTTTTGCCATCATTGGCATTCCCGCATCTACTAAAGTGATCCCGTTTTCTTCCACAACAACCCATACATGAATAGGAATGATCATCCACGTTTTTAAGCTCCAAATATGTTCAGAAATCTGTTTTTCCTTCATCTGCATTTCCCCTTATTTAATTTTTCTTTAAAGACTAATAAAAGTATTTCGATTGAGAGATTGAACGTAGAGGATGTCAAAAAAATATCCATTGAAAGGATATTTTTTTGACATGAAAGCTTCCACTACGGGTATTCAAGTTCCGATTCATCTATAAACATGACATAATCAACGTCCAAATCACCATACCTGCTGGAACCATTTGAAGAACCTCCTAGAGAGGTTATCTTATCCAATTTATCATAGGCATTCCAACCAAAATATATATCCCGCCGATAATTAAGTAAATTAGAAAATAAATCAAATTGGTTAGCGGAAATATTATTTAATGATTGTATGACGGAAATCCATTCATTTGGAATTTGCATACTGCCGGAAAGATTTTCTGAGAAAACAATTTTTTTCTCCATTTGTACCCCAGGTTCATAATAATGAATATCCCCTGTGATATGGTATCCTCGCTTCTTAATTAGATACAGCTTCATATAGCTCACTTGATCTAAAGAAGGAAAATTCCATACTAAATGATAAGTGGAAGGGTCTTTGCTATTTATCTTCCATATTCGCATATCACCATTTGTAGAAATGAATACAGCTTGCCATTTATGATGTTGCCATTCCCAAAAACTAAAACCGTATTTGTTATCTACCGATACAAAAGGGACATATACATGCTGTTCGTCAAAGTAGACAGTATCTTGAATGATGCTCGCATCAGTTCCTGGACTGAAACGATTCATCTCCTTGACCATCTGTTCATTTGTTAAAAAAGGCTCTGGCTTCGAAAAATAAAACCAATAAACGGTGAATGCAGTCAATAAAATCAAGACAATCCCTATTAAAGTGAGAAACTTTGTCTTCGTCATTTACTTCCCCTCCTCTAATAGTGATTGATCAGAGTGAAAATAATATTGCTTTTTCGGTGTTACGATTAAAAGCCCTTTTCCATCACCTTCTATATATACGATAGCACTTAAACCGCTCCCCCATTTAGGTAACGTATTAATAAGCATATATGGAAATCGTTCTTTTCTTTTATTCGACTCGGTATCCATATACGTCTCGTTATACCATTCATCACTAAAGAACTCTTCTTGCTTTAAACGATGAATAAGCTTTAGTAAGTTTTCTTTAACTTGTTGGTGTTCCTTTGCAGATGGATGAATATTAATAATGAAGGCTTTTTCTACATTTGAAATATAGGTTTCTGGTTTATTTTCAGGGAATATGAAAAAATTTATTGGTAAAGCGACTAAAATAAACGACAATAAAATAAAATTAGCAAAAAAGCCCAACCAAGCAAAAGGGCGATACTTCTCCCATCTCTCTTTTTTTCTTTTTAAAACCCCATATAAAATCCATACACCAAGTGGCAGGACTGCAACCTGTATCATTCTATCAAAAACATTCCAATTAAATGAAAAAGAAAAGAAACCTAATAAGATAACGATAATTACTTTCCACAACTTAGGCTTTTCCGAATGCTTTTTATATAAACGAAATGCAATCATTCCAATTACAAACCACGCTAAAATAATGGTGATTATTTCGACAATATCCCCATTCCACAAAAAAATCATCCCCCTGTTCATTCATGGCATATCCTTTGTTTCGACATTACTTTCCATATTACCTTCACCGGTTCTTCTTTTAGGAACTAAAAAAGGCATTACCTGAGCATATTCCAAAAAGGATCACCACTGATAACACCTTGCATTCTAGTCTATTAAATTTTGGAAATAATAGTATCATAATTCTATCACCCCAATATATCTCTCCTATTGTATAAGATGAATCCTGCAGTAGCTAAAACAATTGCTATGATTAACAATACAGTCACTGACATATAGTCCATTTCCTGCACTGGTAATTTTGGAATATGGCCATACGGCGTAAGATTGCTCATCCAGTTAGGAATTTGAAGTAAACCACCTAAATAAACAACTACAAAGGAATACACTAAATACAACCACGCGAAACCTGTAAATTGTGGAAGAAATCCTACCAATAATACTGCCAAACTAATCATCGTCCACATCGCAGGTAAGTAGACCATCCCCGCATTAAAAAGTGTTGCAAAAGAAATAGCGTCATCCATTACTGTTGCACTTGCGGACCATAAACCGACTACTGCTAAGAATAGCATCATTACACTACTACCGATCGAAATGACAAAATAACTACCTATTATCCTGGCTCGAGATATTCCACGGCTGAGTAAATGCTCCGTATGATTCTTCTTTTCTTCACTTTTCAATTTAAATAGTATGATGAGTACAGGAACCGTGCAGAGCATCGCCAACACCGTCATTAATATGGGTATAAATTGCTCTATTAATGAAAATCCTTCAACTGGTTTGATTAGTATTTTCATCATTTCCACGTCCTTGAAAAATGATTCCAAATCACCTAAAACAGAACCATATGAAGCTCCCAATATTAATATTCCAATTGCCCAAGCAATCAATCCTGTACGTTGAATCCTTAGTGCGAGACCTATTGGACTTTTCAAAAAGGCTGATGCATGCATTTTACCTGGTCTAGATGGTAGAAATCCTGCTGCTAAATCTCTGATGGAATTTAGATAGATTGCCAGTGCTAGTAAAACTAATGCTAAACCTATTAGCAATAAAATGGGTGACCAGTTATTGTGAACATAGACTTCCGCTTTTAATGGGATTCCTAGGGGTGAAAACCAGGAAAGTGTTTCATTGCTAACATCTCCTACCGCTCGAATTAAATACGCGATAATTAGTACGGCAAAACTTAACCCTATTGTCCCGCGAGAGTTCTCCGATAGTTGGGCAAATACAGCTGTTATCCCTGTAAAAATGATTCCCGTTGCCCCTAAAGCCGCTCCGTATAACACGGAGCCTTCTAAATCCATACTTTCAATTCCTAATGCGTACAATCCAAAACCCATTAAGAAAGCTAATAAAATATTCGTTCCACTCACAACTAAGACAGTGGCACTTAAATTCGACAATCGACCAATAGGTAGCGAGCGTATCAATTCCATCTGCCCATCTTCTTCCTCTGCGCGCGTATGTCTTACTACAAGTAAAATACTCATGATAGCAACTGCTATAGCAGTAAAAAGCAACATCTGATGAGCCATCATCGCTCCGTTTGTATAGTTGTCTAACCCATCACTATGACCAACCATTGCTGTCATTGCAGGGTTCAACATTGTTTGCGCAATTGCCTGTCTATCCTCTGAAGTTTGGTATAAATCCTTAAATGCATTAGCAGTGCTGAGTGTTATTAAAAGTAAAGCAATAATCCAAATAGAGATCCGCAAACGATTTTGCCGTAATATAAAGTAGGCAAGCATTCCTGTATGTTTAAACAGCTGTTTTGACATCAGACTGCGTCTCCCTCATAATGGCGCATAAATAAGTCTTCTAAATTTTGAGGGGCACTTTCTAATCTTACAACTCCAAACTGACTAACATGCCTAATAACCGCATCCAATTGGTCTGAATCTACTTGGAATGAAAGTACTCGATTGTTTTGTTCTATAGAATAAATACCTTTTAATTCACTTAATCCGATAATTGGCAACTTCGCTTCGACGAGTACATTGGTTCGAGTTAAATGTCTTAGTTCGCTTAATGTACCTGTTTCAATCATTTTACCTTGTCGGATGATTCCTACTCGATCACATAACTTTTCTACTTCGGAAAGAATATGACTGGATAGTAGAATGCTTTTTCCTTCTTTTTTAGCATCCATCACACATTCTTGGAACACTCTTTCCATCAGAGGGTCTAGACCTGATGTTGGCTCATCCAAAATATATAGGTCCGCACCCGATGCGAATGCTGCTATTAATGCAACCTTTTGTCGATTTCCTTTAGAATAAGTTCTACATTTTTTGGAAGGGTCAAACTTAAACTTTTCAATCATTTCTTCTCGCCGATTTTTATTTATTGCTCCCCGTAATTTCATGAACAAATCAATTACTTCTCCGCCCGTTAAATTCGGCCATAAGTTCACATCACCTGGTACATATGAAACGCGTTTATGAATATCCAAAGCATCATTCCAAGCATCCTTACCAAAAATAGTTGCCCCACCTTCTGATGCTTTAATCATACCGAGCAACAGACGAATCGTTGTAGATTTACCCGCTCCATTTGGACCGATGAATCCATATACTTCTCCTTCATTCACTACTAAACTCACATGATCTAAAGCGGTGAACTTCCCAAATTTTTTCGTTAAGTTATTCGTTTGTATGATCGACATATTTTGACCCTCCCTTTATTTATAATACAAAGCTCGCATTATATTTATATAATCCAAAAACTCTTTGACATAGGAATCATAGTCCATTGCACTTAAATCTTGCCCCTTCAATCGCCGCTTTAGTTCATTTTCATACCCTTCAATCGACCATCTGATTAAGTTAAATGCTTTTTGAACATCCATCCCCTCTTTAAAAAACGTATAATCTATATTTCCATAAATCCTAGCGTAACCAGTTTCATACAACGTTTCTATCCGAGATTTTAAGTCCGCATCAATTTGATCATTCAAAATAATAGTGGCTATAAAGTTGATGGCTTCTGGATATTTTGAGAGAAAATCCATTTTAACCACTACAATTTGCTTCATTCGTTCCAACAAATCAGGTTCTTTGGAATTTATTTCTTCAAAATACTCATTTTCCACCATTTCAAGACAATATTCGATTAAATACAAATAGAGGTCCTGTTTAGTCTTAAAATAATAAAAGAGCATTCCTTTTCCGATTCCAGCTTTCTTCACTATTTGGTTGGTTGAAGCTTGATCAAAACCTTTCTCCTTAAACTCATTTAAAGCTGCGTCAATAATTCTTTTTTGTTTCTTAACATCTAGATTTTCAAATCGCTTTGTAATAACCATTTCCCCCTAACTATTTAATGTTTATTCCAGTAAGAACATATGTAGACCACTCTGGTCGATTGTAGATTAACATTAATCAACCAAGGTCGTCTAATTTTATTCTTTTGAATGTAAGGAAAACCGGGCAAAAGACGCCCGGTCCTTTTAAGAAGAGTAACTTAGAAATACCACCTGATTTCCGCTATGGCGGACGCTTTTCGCGGACATGGCTTCAGTCTCCTAGGCCAACAGGATGTTGGTCATGAAGGCGTTGCCTCAGAGAAGAGGCGCCTTTAGCCTTCCTTCCGCTCACGCTATTCCCGCAGAAGTCGCCGCGTCCTCTTTCAGCGGGAATCTACCTGTTCATGGCATCAAAACTTATATACTTTCTTTAAAGAAAAGCGCAAGTGCCCTTTAGTGTTTTTATGAATAGCAAAGGACAAGAAATACGATGAAAAAGGCATTCATAGACTATATTAATAGATTGGTGAATAATTCATGGTTCTAATTATTTTAAGCTTTCATTAAAAATTTAATGTAAAATTTAAATAATGAAAGTTATTAATGATAGATATCGGAAGGGGGAATGTAATGATGAAAAAAAGATTTACAGTAAAATTAAAAGAACACGTCAGTGGAGGCATTATTAAAATTGTAGTAGATACTGAAACAGGTGTAAATTATCTCATTACAAGTGGTTTGGGGTTGAATGGAATGACTCCGTTACTAGATAAAGATGGGAAAATAGTGATTGATTAATGTCTAGTTAAGACTATGAATTTTAGCTCCCTTTCAATGTAATTTCCGCATTAAATAGTCTTATAGTCTATAATATAAATTAAAGACTTTACGAAGCAGGAGGTTTTAATATGAGTAAAACTTTTCAAGCAGATTATTCCACTCCTATCGGTGTTTTGGAGATTATTGGGACGGAAGAAGCTATAATTTCGATTATGTTTTCAGATCAAGACGTAGTTACTCATCTGTTAACTAAGGATACCCCTGTAGTACTTCAGAATTGCTATCATGAAATGGATGAATATTTTAAAGGGGAGCGCCATGAGTTTTCATTCTCTTACATTAATACGGGTACTGAATTTCAGAAATCCGTTTGGAACGCTTTGACAACGATTCCTTACGCAGAAACTGGATCGTATAAGGATATTGCGGTTTCAATTAGAAAAGAAAATGCCGTTCGCGCAGTAGGAAGTGCAAACGGAAAAAATAAGCTAAGCATTGTGATTCCTTGTCATCGCATTATTGGTTCGAATGGAAAATTAACTGGTTATGCCGGTGGCTTATGGAGAAAAGAATGGCTTCTTGCGCATGAACAGAAATTTATGAAGTAAAACGCGAAGACTAGCTTAACTGCCGCTCCGCAGTAGAGGGGCAGTTATGTTCGGATCGGAATTTTGAATGTTTGTTCAAATGCTTGGCTCCACTGAACAAGTTCATCCACTTTCATTGGTTTGGCAAAATAATACCCTTGAATAATCGGACTTTCACAAGTAGTTGCCAAAAACTCTACTTGCTCCTTTGTTTCGACTCCTTCAAATACAATCGTTAAATCTAAGGATTCTCCTAACGCAATAATAGCTCGGATTATGGAGGAATCTTTTCCAGAATGCGGAACATCATCAATGAAAGATTTATCAATTTTCAACGTAGAAATAGGCATCTTTTTTAAATACGATAGGGAAGAAACTCCTGTTCCAAAGTCATCTAGCGCTACTGAAAAACCTTCTTGACGGAAGGTATTGACCGCTTTTATTGCCTCTTCAATATTTTTCACAAAGCTAGTTTCTGTAATTTCAAGTTCCAATAGACTGGACTCTAATTTATATTTGTTTAATTTATGTTTTAATACTTCTAATAGACGGCTCGACGTAACATATTGTCCAGGAATATTGATGGCCACTTGCTGAAAAAATACTCCGTCATTTCGCCAATCCGCTATTTGTCTGCAAACTTTTTCAATAATCCAATCCGTCACAACAACCATTCGATGATTCTCTTCTAAAATTGGGATAAACACTTCTGGAGAAAGAAATCCATATGTCGGATGATTCCAACGAAGCAATGTTTCAACTCCTGCAACTTTATTGGTGACCATGTTTACTTTTGGCTGATAAACAAGAAAAAACTCTTCTTGCTTCATTGCTCGCCCAATATTCTCTACGATTTCCAGCCCAAATGCATATGTATGTATCGTAGAATCATAGTGAATGATTTCGTAATTGAATTCGATGGAAGAATAGTTTAACACTGCTTGTGCATTCGTATATATATTCGCCATTTCTTCTATATTATTTGCTCTTGATATGGCGCATACAGCAGAGATATTAACTTCATAATCCTCCACTATAAGTGGCTTACGAAGGTATCCTGCAACTTCCTCCATCTCTTTTTGTAAATAATCCATACCATCTATATGATGTGTGAGAAAAGCAAAGCGATGTCCATCAATTCGATAAAGCTCCATCACGGAGGGTACTAATGCTCTAAACTCTAAAGATAATTGTTGAATTACCTTGTCACCAAATTGGTAATCATACTCTCGATTTACATGTTCTAACCCATGTAAATGCCAAATAGCCAAACTTTGAGGAAACTCGGTCGTTTTTATTTTTTGCTCAAACAAACGACGATTCGGCAATTTAGTTAATGGATCATAATAACTCGCACGATTTTCTATGTACTTATCCATAAGATTCGATAAAAGAAGAAAACTTAAGAGTAATGTCACACCAATAGTCACGATAACACCTAACAAATCTATATCGACCATTTGAATAATTCTCGAATGTGGCGAAAAATGCTTAGGGAGATAGAAACTCATCGAACTCATCCAAGTATAATAGGTTCCAGAAATGGCCAAACCTAATGCAAGTGCCATGTATAGACGAAGAGTGCGAATTTCCACATAGCGCTGTAATTTTAAAAAAACAATACTTGCCAAAAATGGAATTACTACAGAAATAACGAAAGATAAGACGAAAATGCTTCGTTTATACGTATGAATTGCTTCCGTTCTCATTCCTAACATACTAACGTAGTGACACGTTGAAATTCCTATACCAATAACCAAACTAAACATAAAAATAGTCCAAATAGACTTTTTTTGACGATTTGCTAAATAAAAAGCAATAAAGGATGCTGCAATCGCTGGGACAATGGAAATAATAGTTGATAAATGATCGTAATAAATGCCAACAGGTAAGGAAAAAGCTAACATACCAACAAAATGCATTGTCCAAATACCAAATCCCATTGCAATAGAAGCAAGCACAAACCAAAACTTGCGATGATAAAAACTATTATTTTGAACCCGATTATTCATTACAAATGCGGTGTAAGTAACTATAAACGCAAGCATAATCGAAAGGGCAACCATCAGGAAAGAATATTCACCCTGTAATTCTATTAAATTATTCTGCAATGGATGAGTAAGCACTTTCGTCACTACCTTTAATGGAGAAATATACTAAAATTATATCATATCTCCATTAAATTTTAAGTTCAGTTTACCCAAAATAAAAAGGACTTTCATATCAATTATGAAAGTCCTTTTTATTATTTTTTCGTTATACCTAATTAGATAGTCACTTAAATGCTATTTATACACTCACAAAATAAGCCAATTCACCTAATAAAACAGTAACCACAAAAAATGTAGTTTTTGCATTTTTTTGATTTTACCAATTTATTATTTTTTTCAAGTTTTTAAGTTTAAAACTTCCACTGGAACAATACTATTTTATTCTTCTATATTGTCACTTATCAAACTTGCTAATACATGAACACGTAGGATAATTCCCATAATAGTCAAGTCCTCCCCTGTAACAACTAGCGGATATTTGGAATCAAGAACATATGGAATAATATCTTGCACATACTCGTCTGGACGAACAGTTTTAACGTCCGTAGACATAACTTCTTGCAACGACTTTTTCTGTTTACGCCCTTCAATTGCTTGATCTATTGTTACAATCCCTTGCAATTGACGTTTTCGGTCTGCTACAAACGCACTCGATATGCCATTTTCGCGCATAACTTGTATCGCTACATTTAACCCATCTTTTAATGAGACTAAGCCATACGGTTTCATCATAATATTTTCCGCTTGTAATATCTTTGAACGATCAATGTCTCGGATGAATTCAGAGATGTAATTGCTTGCTGGTTTATCTAGAATTTCTTCCGGAGTTCCAATTTGCTCTACTTTCCCATCTTTCATTACCGCCACACGATCTCCTATTTTGAAGGCTTCATTGACATCATGTGTGATAAAAATGATGGTTTTTTGAAGACGGTTTTGTATATCGAGTAGTTCAAGCTGCATTTCTCTGCGAATTAAAGGATCCAAGGCACTAAAGGGCTCATCCATTAGTAATATGTCTGGATCGTTGGCTAGCGCTCTCGCAATTCCGACACGTTGACGCATCCCTCCGGAAAGTTCATCAGGATATTGATTTTCATATCCTTTGAGTCCCACTGTTTCTAGATGCTTTTGTGCGATTTGCTGGCGTTCGACTTTAGGCATACCTCTTACTTCTAGTCCGTATTCGATGTTTTCTAGTACTGTACGATGACTAAATAAGCCGAAGTGTTGAAATACCATTGCAATTTTTTTCTGACGATAGTACTTTAGTTGGTTTTTATTGTAACCAACTACATTTTCACCATCTACATAAATTGCACCAGATGTCGGACGGTTCAACAAGTTTAAGCAACGAATTAATGTCGATTTACCGCTACCAGAAAGTCCCATGATGACGAAGGTTTCGCCTTCCATTATCTCCATAGAAGCATCGTAAACTCCAACTGTATGGCCAGTTTTAGCAAGTATCTCTTCCTTAGATACACCATCCTGAACCATTGGAATCACTTTTTTAGGTCTAGGTCCAAATATCTTAGATACATGTTCAATTTTTAGTTTTACGGTCATGCTGCATCCCTCCCGTGTTTCTGAAGGCGCTTCGCGATTCCGCCTGTAATGCGATCAATGATGATTGCTAAAAAAACAATACTAACTCCCGCTTCAAAACCTAATGAAATATCGATTCGATTGATGGCGTACAGCACTCTTTCTCCTAGGCCTTGTGCTCCAACCATTGATCCAACAACAGCCATAGCAAGAGCCATCATTGTCGTCTGGTTTACTCCTGCCATTATAGTCGGTAATGCTTGTGGCAGCTCTACTTTAAGAAGCATTTGTGATCTAGACGATCCAAATGATTGCGCAGATTCCACTATCTCTTGATCCACATTACGAATTCCAAGTTCGGTCAATCGAATAACTGGGGGCAACGCATAAATGATGGTAGCTATCACTGCGGGTACATTCCCTAGGGGAAAGAAGAAAATAACTGGTATTAAATAAACAAAACTTGGCATTGTTTGCATGGCGTCTAGTATTGGACGCATAATTGCAGACATTGTTTTACTAAAAGCTGTCCAAATGCCAAAAGGAATACCAATGACAAGAGAAAGAATTACGGATATTAATACAATCGATATAGTAGTCATTGTTTGTGGCCACAAATTAAAAGTACCTATTAGAAACATAAAAAGAGCAAATAGAAGTCCTCCGTATAAAGAAGTAAAATACCATCCCAATGAAAATATAACGATAATAAGCAACCACCAAGGGATGGCAAGAAGACCTGCTTCCAGCCCCTTAATCATTGCAGAGGAAATAACGAATATAAAGTCAAAAAAACTATCAAAGTTTGCTGCTAAAAAATCAATAAATTTTTCCACACCATTGCCTATTGGTATACGTATATCAGGAAATTCATTCATAAGTCTCGGACTGTTAGATTTAAACAGCCTCTGACACCTCACATTTCTTGGTTAGATTTTTTATAACATGAATCATTATTTCAAAGCTGCTTTCACTTTTTGTGCAACTTCATCAGACACCCAAGTTGTCCAAACGTCTTCATGTTCTTTCATCCACCAACGTGCGGCTTCTTCTGGTTCTACACCTTTTTCATTCATGTATTTAAGTGCATCTTCCGTTAACTCACTGCTTGTATGATATTTACTTAAAAAGTCTACAACACCTTTTGCTTGTGTTACTAAGTCTTTATTCACAGCAATTACCACGTCGTTTGGTGGAAATTCCGTCCCTTTACTTTCATCCCATGCTTTTTTGTCATAAGGTTTATCTTTTAGAAGTGTTAAATCATAACTTGCTGTAACCCAAGTTGGTGACCAATAATAACCTACCCACGGCTTCCCTTTTTTGTAGGCACCGGCGAGATCAGCAACAATTGCAGAATCAGACCCGGGTGCTAGGTAGTTAAATTGTTTGTCAAGTCCATATGTTTCAAGTTTCGTCTCCAATTGTTCACTAACAACCCAACTTGACGGGGCGCCGATAATGCGTCCTTTGTCCTTATCTTCGGGGTCTTGAAAAATCTGCGGATACTTCGCTAAGTCCTCCACAGTTTTTAAATCGGGAGCAACTGCTTTAATGCCTCTTTTAGCGTCTCCTTCAATTACGTAAGTTGGAACATATAGTCCTTGTGAGTTATCATCGAAGTTTGTAGATACTTTAATAACTTTCCCGCTATCTATTGCTTTTTCATAAACATCTTTAATATTGTCTGTCCATACTTCCATATAGACATTTAAATCTCCTTGTTCAAGTGCTTGCATCGTAGCTGCTGATGTACCACTTGTAACCTCGGTATCATATCCATATCCTTTTTCTACAATTAGCTGCGCAATACTATTATGAACCCGAATACTGTCCCATCCTGCATCTGCAAACTTAATAACCTTAATACTATCCTTACTTGCACCATTACTACACGCGGCTAGAACTAAAAGCGTGCACAATGAAAAAAACAACACTACTTTCCTCATGAAATTTCCCTCTTCTCTCTATTTCCTAATTAGATGCACCGTACTTCCCTCCTTCTTGTTTACCCTTATTTTTAAAATTTAAACCTCCTAAAACCATAACAATTTTCACATTAAAATTACCAAAAATCCGGAACATCTAAATCGTAACTGTTATTACTACTAGACTTAGAAAATCATTGCAAATAAAGAAGGTAAAAAGTGTAAAAAACTAGTTAATTTCTGAAATAAAAAAGAAAAGACATTTATTCGAATATTTACGGGGACGTTAAGCAAATACTGTGTCATAAGGCCGAGTAAGTACTAATGAATATATTTGTTTGTTATGGTTCATTTAAGTTCTTATATAACCTTGCAATACAACAAAGGTTGTATAAACGAATGTAGTGTAAACTTTGAGGTGATAGGGATGCTATATCTAATAAAATAAGATTTCTAATGTCTTATATTGGAGTGAAATTAATGGCTAAGATGATTTTATACATCATAAAAAATAAGGACTTGGAGCTGACAAAATGAACAAGGCAATCAGAACATTCATCCCTATAGCACTTGGATTAACACTAGTATTAACAGGATGTAATACTCCCCAAAAACAAAGTAAACAAAAGGAAGAACAAATCCAAAAAAAACCTCAAAAGGATACCCAAATTACGGGGTTACAGCCTTTAAATGCAATGACATTACAAGTAACGTTCGCCGAGCCATTACTGGACGAGGAAGTTAATCCTGCTAACATAGATAAAATTAAGCAAAATTTTAAATTTGATAATGAGATGAGCATTGTCAATGTTCCTAGGTTAAAGACTGGAGCAAAAAGCACCTATATTGTGCCTGTAACCATACAAAAGCCTGTAACAGCTTATACAGTTAACTATAAAGGAGGAAAGGACCAAACCTTTGAAGCAAGTGATGAGAAAATCAATATACGTCAAACAAAACAGGTTACAAGCGATACATTTGAAATTGAATCTTTTAAAGAAGATGGTGTAACTGATTATGCAAACATTATTGAAGCATATCGTCCTGATAGAGGTAACCTCGCTTTTCAAGTAAATGACGAAAATATAGATGAAAATGGGAAAAAATATCAAGTAATCTCTTCTTTAAGAGATCGGACATTAACTATTAAATCAAGTAATGGAGAAAAAATAATCGCGAATTATGTCCCGTTTACACAAGCAGCAGATGGTAGACAAGCACCAAAGTTTCGTTTACCAGACGGACAAACTTTAACACCCGGCACAAAGTATACTGTGTCGTCTGACTGGGCATTGATTAAAAATCCATCCTTTAACACGAAAGAGATTGCACCACTTACAATCAAGACAGCAGAAGCAATAGACAACAAATCATTCCAATTAACTTTAGAAAAAGATCCCGGTATGGAGTTATTTGCTGGCCGAAGCGTAAAATTACAAAGTGAAGACGGAAGTATGATTCAAGCACAATATCGTTTCTCTTCTCGTAATGGTGCAGTTGGTATTTTCGATATTAAAGACACTAAATTAAAGTCCGGTGCAAAATACAAGGTAGTACCTACAAACAAATGGGCAACTGCTGACAATATATTACTAATCGCAAAATAAAGGATAATACGAAAACCGTGAGCGTCCTTTGAGAGTTTCTTCTTTTCATCATTTATGTAACAAGCGTTTGTCCATCACACTTTTGGAACTTTTAAGTAAATGATCCATTTGTGGTAGATAATTAAGAAATAAACTCCTTTTCTATTCTTTAAATTTGGATGAAGAGTTTATTTTCACCAATGCATACCAAATTCACATATTTACATATCTCTATATAAAAGGAAGAAAATTTCTCTTTCTTGTCGATTTCCTAGGAAATAAACCTAAAAAAGAAGCACTAAGTCGGCTTACACTCGACAATTAGGGCTTCTTTTTTAGGTTAAACTACACGATTTTTTGGTTCTTTATTTTCTAAAACGGCTTCAATCGCTTCAACATTCAACTGCATCATTGCAAGTCTCGTTCGAATACTAGCGCTACCTATGTGTGGTAAGACTGTAACATTCGGTAATGTTAGCAAAGGATGATCAAATGGTACTGGTTCAACTTCGAATACATCCAGTCCTGCAGCCCAGATTTTATTTGTCATTAATGCTTCGTATAGGGCTTGTTCATCAATGATTCCACCGCGAGCTACGTTAATAATCGCTGCAGTTTCTTTCATTAGGTTCAGCTCACGTTCACCGATTAGCCCTCTCGTTTCTGAAGTTAGTGGAGTTAACAGTACAACAAAATCAGATTCTTTCAGTAGTGAATCGAGTTCTGCGTAAGTGAATCCGAAATCCTTTTCAGCTTCCATTTTTCGTGTTCGATTATGGTAAAGAACGTTCATATTAAAGCCTTTTGCCCTTCTTGCTACCGCTTCACCAATGCGTCCCATTCCAATGATTCCAAGGGTTGTACCAAATACATCCATTCCGGTATATTGCATTGGTGACCGTGACTTCCACTTGCCTGCACGAAGATCATGTTCTGCCTCCATCACACGACGAGCAGTAGCTAGTAATAAGGAAAAAGCTAAATCCGCAGTAGTTTCCGTTAAGACTCCTGGCGTATTTGTTACAATAATTCCATGTTCTTTCGCTGCATCCACATCGATATTATTGTACCCAACCCCTAAATTACTAATTACTTTTAAATCTGGCAAACTTTCAATAAGTGCACGATCTATCTTATCAGAAAGCATTGTCCAAATTGCACGAACATCTTTTGCTTCTGTCTTTAACTCCTCATAACTCATCTGCACATCATCCCTATGCCACATCTTTACTTCAAACTTTTCTTTTAATGGGTTCACCACTTCATCTGGCAACTTGCGTGTAATTAATATTTTCCCCAAAATTGAAACCTCCAAATATTCTAATAGCTTAAGCATGAGTGAAAGTACTTAATTTTGCAACTGGTATTCACCGAGATATTCAAGATGTGTTTGCATTTATGAAGAGGCATTTACACATGCCCGTTCTGAAGATCATAAGCATTTAGAAGCTCTTGTAGCGTATTGGTGCAAATACAGCTTTTGCACCTAAACTTTGAATGAGAACGAAGAAGTATTTATTTTCAGGTGATCCCGATTGGAAAAGTGGACCTAGTTTTGGTGGTTTTATTTTTATTCACATTAGTTTTAAGCTGTACGAATCAACTGTGACTTGGTTAATATAGAACTAGATCTATTAGCTTAGGAGTGATGAGGATGTCGTTTGTTGCTTTACTTCGTGGAATTAATCTTGGCGCTAGAAATAAAGTAGATATGAAATCTTTGAAGGGGCTATTCGAAGAAATGGGCTATGAAAATGTGCGGACTTACATTCAGACCGGGAATGTTATTTTTGATAATGCAGCTTATGATGTGTCCGCGATTGAGACCGCGCTTCGTGAAAAGTATGGTTTCAACATACCAGTCATCGTACGGTCGAAAGAAGAGCTGGAAGAGATTCAGCAGCATTCAATCTTCGCCAAAGAACAAGTGTATATTATGTTTTTGGCAAATGAAACCTCGGATGAACAGCAAGCATTGCTTGGCGAATTAGTCGAAGATGAATTTGCAGTGTGTAATCGTAAAAATATCATTATTAATCTATCGGCGAATTATCACAAGACCAAGTTTACGAATAATTTTTTCGAGAAGAAGCTTGGAATGCCATCTACTGCGCGAAACCAGAATACGGTAAACAAAATAATGTTGAAAATGTGAGAGGTTTCCGCCTTGCGTTGGTGGAAGCCTTTTTTCGACCGATTGTTTGGGAGATACGACCGATTATACTTAGTATTCGACCGATATCTGGGATATACGACCGATTATGCTAACTATTCAACCGACTATCTTGTTTATTCGACCGATTGTAATTGTTCATAAGCATTTCTAATGTCAATTGATAATTACAATTAAATTTCCAAAAAGGTTTATTTACGATATGCTTAATCTAGTAAGCATAAAGGGGGATTCACTATGTCATTTATGTTCAAATCGATTGACCATATTCAACTAGCAGCTCCTAAAGGTTCAGAGACAGTAGCGAGAAAGTTTTTTGGTGAGCTATTAGGTTTTCAAGAAGTAGAAAAGCCAGAGACGTTAAGAAAAAAAGGGGGCGTATGGTTTCAATTCAATAATTATCAAATTCATATCGGAATTGAAGAACCATTTTCCCCTGCTAAAAAAGCACATCCTGCATTTGAAGTAGAAAATCTAGATGCACTGAAAATGCAATTAACAGAAAATGCAGTTAGCTTCGTAGTAGATACAGATTTACCGGGAGCAAATAGAATTTATGTCCATGATCCGTTTGGCAACCGTATTGAAATATTAGAATGGATTTAATTATAAAAAAGCATCCTTTCATTTAAATGAAAGGATGAGAAACTTTTGTTATGTGAGAGCCCCTTTTTGATGCTAAAAGGGGCTCTTCTTCATGTGGTTTATTTCATAACCTTTATTCCCACCAAAAAATTATAAATCATCAAATCCGTTATCTTGTACATTTACTTTGACGTATTGACGGGACTTTTGTTCGAAAAAGTCAGTTTTCCCTAAATCTACTTCTTCGTAGGCTTTGATCCATTTCAACGGATTTTTGCGATACTCAGGGAACGGTCGGTCGTAACCCAGTTGAGAGCATCGCACATTGGCGTAAAAGTAGATGTATGCTTCGACATCTTCTACATCGAGACCGTCTATTTTCTCCCCAATAATTTCACGCGCCCAGTCTACTTCTAGTTGCGCTGCTTCGCGGAAAATTTCTTCTACCTCAACTGCACGTTCTGGTGTATCAAACTCCGGATACTCCGTTAATAATTCTCTGTAAATTTTAACAAATAAATCGACATGCAACTGCTCATCCCGATTTATATAGTTAATCATTGTACTTGTTCCAACCATTTTTTGATGTCTTGCAAGGTGATAGAAAAAAGCAAATCCAGAATAGAAAAATAGTCCTTCTAAAATGACATCATACACAATCGAGCGCAGCATGCTATCAACATTTGGCTGCTCCGCGAATTCTTCATAACCTTTCAACACAAAGTCATTTCGTTTTTGCAAAACAGGCTCCGTGCGCCAAAAATCAAACACACGGTTTTGCTCATCTTTCGATACTAAGCTAGAAAGCACATACGAATAGGAATGGTTATGGATAACTTCTTGCTGTGCCAAAATAATCATCAATGCGTTCAAGCTAGAATCAGTCAGAAAGTCAGCTACCTTCCCTGCAAAATCGGTTTGCACACTATCTAAAAGGGCAAGCAACCCAATTATTTTCAAAAACGCATCCCGCTCCGCTTCATTTAACTGCGAAAACTGCTTAATGTCATTACTCATATTTATCTCAAATGGTGTCCAAAAGTTTCCAAGCATTTTTTTATACTTTGGATAGGCCCAACTAAATTGCACGTCGTCCCAGTTTAATATATTCGAACTTTGGCCGTTCACAATTCCCGTCGAACGGTTCGGAGCTTCTTTATCCATTAGTTTTCTTTTTTCTAACTGCATATAAATTTCCTCCTTAACTTGAACAAGAATCACAATCGACTAATTCAACCGAAGTAGAACGTACGTAATAGGTCGTTTTTAGACCACTGTTCCAAGCATCCAAGTGTATATCTAGTAATTCCTTAGCTTTGATTGTATTTTGTACGTATAAGTTTAATGAAACACCTTGATCGATATGACGCTGACGTGCAGCATTTTGCTTTAATGTCCAGTGTTGATCAATGAAGTATGCTGATTTGTAAAACCAAGTCGTTTCCGAATTAAGATCTGGCACTGTTACTGGTATTTTGTAATCTTTCTTTTCTTCCGAGTATGACTTTTGAAATATTGGATCGATACTCGCAGTGCTTCCAGCTAGAATAGATGTTGATGAGTTAGGCGCAACCGCCATTAAGTAGCCGTTACGAATTCCATTTTCGGCAACTTGATCACGCAGTTCATTCCATTCTTCACTTTCGTATTGGCGTTTTTCAAAATATGCGCCTGTTTGCCAATCCGAGTCTTCAAATAAGGGATATGCCCCTTTTTCTTTTGCAAGTTCTACAGAAGCTTGGATTGTTAAGTAGGCCACTCTTTCATATAACTTATCTGCGAACTCCACAGCTTCGTTCGATTCCCAGCGAATACTATTTAGAGCAAGCAAATGATGCCAACCAAATGTGCCTAGGCCAATTCCACGGTATCTAGCGTTTGTGCGTTCTGCTTGTGGAACCGGAATCATATTCAAATCAATCACATTATCGAGCATGCGCACTTGGATTTTGATTAAACGCTCCAACACATCTGCTGGAACCGCTCGTCCAAGATTAATAGAAGATAAGTTACAAACAACAAAATCCCCTGCTTTTCGACGAGTCACAATGACATCGTCTTCTAATTCAATCGATTTAAACGACGTGGCACTTTGGTTTTGAAATATTTCGGTACACAGATTACTGCTGTACACCATACCCGCATGCTTGTTTGGATTACTACGATTTACTTCGTCGCGATAAAACATATACGGCACACCTGTTTCCAGTTGAGAACGCATAATTCGTTTCATCAAGTCAATTGCCGGAACAGTTTCACGAGATAACCGGCTATCATTTGCACATTCTTCGTATTTTTCTCGGAAGGAACCTTCTCCACGTTTTTCATCGTAATAATCTTCTAAAGAATAGCCATTTAATTGGCGAACCTCATGTGGATCAAATAAATGCCATTCTTCCCGAGCGTCCACTTTTTCCATAAATAAATCTGGCAAGCATACACCTGTAAAAATATCATGCGCACGAAGACGTTCATCCCCATTATTCAAACGTAAATCTAGAAACGTGAAAATATCTTTATGCCAAACATCTAGATAAACAGCGATTGCTCCTTGACGCTGCCCAAGTTGATCCACACTTACTGCTGTGTTATTTAATTGTTTAATCCAAGGAAGTACGCCACTTGATGCACCAACGAATCCGCGAATAGAAGATCCACGACTGCGCACTTTCCCCATATACACACCGATACCACCACCGAATTTTGACAGTGTCGCTATGTCTGTATTACTATCGTAAATCCCTTGAAGACTGTCATCTACCGTGTCTATGAAACAGCTAGATAACTGTCCATGAGGTTTCCCTGCGTTTGAAAGAGTTGGTGTTGCCACGGTCATATATAAATTACTCATTGCCCAGTATGATTCCTTAATTTTCGCAAGACGATTTTCTTTCTCGTCTTTCATAAGTGTCATTGCAATGACTAGCCAGCGCTCTTGAGGAAGTTCTACAATCGATTTATCAAAGTCTTTTGCTACATAGCGATCGAGCAATGTTTTTAAACCGATATACGTGAACAAAAAATCTCGCTCGGGCACGATTATTTCCGCTAATTGTTGAAGTTCCTCAATTGAATATGCTTCTGCAATACGCTTGTCGTAAAGCCCTTTTGCAATTAATGCTTGTACATTGCTCGCAAACTTACTGTAAACTGTGTCAGCTGTTGTTTTTCTATTTAGAGCCACTTTCTCATATACATCCGCTAGATGAATGCGCGCTGCGACAAATGTCCAATACGTTTCTTGTTCATCTAGAAAGCTTAATGCTTCTAGTGACATCGATTTGGACCAAGCTGATGTAGATCCTTCTGGGAACTTTCTCACCCATCTTTCATGTGATTTGATAAGTGGTGCTATGTTATCTTCCCCGAATTCCTTAGTTAAATTATGTAATACTACTTGCTTTGTAGTATTTGAGATGATTGTCATATAAACTCCTCCTTGTTTATTTGGTTGGCTGGTGTGTATGTCGTGGTCAGGCTCTCATTTATGCGGGACTAAAGACAGGTCATGTGGTGCTCATATACTTTTTTTGATACAAAACAAAAAAGCGATACCCCAAGCCTCTTCGGCTGAGTTATCGCTCAAATTTAAAAAGTAGGAAACTACAAGACATATCAATTGGTTGAAAGAGAGTCCCTCGCCCCCACCTCTCAACCCCCGAAGAAAGTGTTGCTTCACCGATGAAGAGGCAGGTCTACTGGCTCGTGTTTCATCCTTCTGTCGACCTTCCCTCGATTGCTCGAAGTGGCTATTTCAACAGTCGTCCACACTCACAGTTGCGGGGACAGCTTCGGTTTTTTTACCGAATTCCCTTTTAAACCATAAAGGTACCAAATCATCGTTCACATACTATATATTGTGTTTTATTTACTTATACAATCTAACATATTGTGTTTAGGCTTGTACATAGGAACAAAGTCCACATACAAAAGACAGACATTTTGAAATGTCTGCCATTCATTTTTACATATATATGATGATCGCAAGCACTACCGCCAACACGATACGATAGATCGCAAATGGTACTAATTTGATTCGCGATACCAATTTCAAGAAAAACTTGATGGAGATAAGTGCGAATACAAACGCACTAATAAATCCTACTACATAAAACCCAATGTCATCCATATTAATTTGTTCCCAGTTTTTCAACACAGATACTAAGCTTGCCCCAGCCATAATTGGAACTGCCATGATGAACGTAAAATCTGCAGCTGTTTTATGACTCATCCCGAATAGTACACCACCAGAAATGGTAGCTCCCGAGCGAGAGAACCCTGGCCATAAAGATAGACATTGTACCAAGCCCACTTTAAATGCTTGCCCATACGAAATTTGATCTAAACTAACGATGGAAGGTTTTTTCGGTCCGAATTTATCTGCAATAATCATTAAGATAGATCCAGCCACAAGGCTAAATATTACCGTTTTCACGCCAAATAAATTATCATCAATAAAATCTTTTAGAGCAAATCCTAATATAACAGCTGGAAGCATTCCTATAATTACATGCAGTAGATTAAAATGCTTGCTTGATTGCTCGCTATCGATTTTATATAGTCCTACTAAACTAAATAATCGTTTCCACATCACAACAACTACTGCCAAAATAGATCCTAACTGTACGACAATTTTAAACGTATTTGCTGAATACATTCCTAAAAAGGTCTCCGTCTTTAGCCACATATCATCCACAATAATCATATGACCTGTGGACGAAACAGGAGCAAATTCTGTCATACCTTCTACAAAACCTAATATTAATGCCTTTATTAACTCTAAAAATTCCATAAGATCTCCTTAGTCACGTTTTTTGAAATACCAAACTAAAAATATAATACCAATAATCGCTAAAATAATATACACTGCATTGGAGTATATATCCATATATGCTACAATTTCATCCCAATTTTCACCGACCGCTGCTCCTACCGAAACTAACACCGTATTCCAGATCAGCGTCCCTAATGTCGTGAATAAAAGAAATAAACCAAAACCCATCTTGGACATCCCCGCAGGAATCGAAATAAGGCTTCTAACAAGTGGAACTAGTCTTCCGAAAAACACGGCCCATACACCATATTTCTCAAACCATACATTGGCTTTTTGAATATCTTTAGTCGTTAGTCGCAACAACTTACCGTACTTCTGCACAATTTTCTCCAAACGATTTACATCTAATAATGAACCAATCCCATATAAAATAGCGGCTCCTCCGACCGAACCAGCAGTTGACGCAATAACAATTCCTAACCTAGTCATCGTTGTTGTTGTCGTCATAAATCCACCGAGCGTTAAAATGACTTCAGAAGGAATTGGCGGAAAAATATTTTCGATTAATATTAACAAAAATACGCCTAGATAACCAAACTGACTGAGCCAGTCCGTAATCCATGCTTCCATTATAGTTTCACGTCCTCAAATTTTATATGAACCGACCATAGTTCCGATTGACTACCCAAACGAATTGGAGGACCCCAGAAACCAAATCCAGAAGACACAATTGCATGCAAGTTTCCTTTTTGTTTGTACCCATAATCTAGTTCGAATAATTTCCTTGTAAATAAATGATTTGGCCACATTTGTCCTCGATGCGTATGACCAGACACGTGAAAATCTACTCCTTCTTTTTCAGGAATCATTAGATTCGAAGGCGTATGATCCATAACAAACCAAGGAAGGTTACGTTTTTCTGGTACTAAATTGGAAAGCTGCTTTCTTTCTTTATTCGTCAAGTCTTCCCTGCCAGTTAAATAAAACGAATCTGCCAACAAAATAGTTTCGTCTAATAACATGTGGACATTGGATGATTCCATCTCTTCTACTAAAAGCGGAATTTTTTTGCCGTAGTATTCATGATTTCCGAGTACCCCATATACACCATACGTGGACGATAGTTGCTTCATCACTTCGGACATGCCATTTTTCACGAACCAAATTGGATCGTCATCCACTAAATCCCCAACGAGTAAGACTAAATCTGGTTTTTCTTCGTTTGCTTTTTTCACAAATCTTTTTAAATGCGTTTTATTGGATAATAAACCCAAGTGGAAATCAGACGCAACTACTACTTTTAATTCTGTAAGGTCTGAGTTCTGTTTAGGCATGCTAATAGAAAGTTCCCGAACTACTGGCGTATATGCATTATACGTACCTTTTATCAAAATCCATGCAAATAAAAGGAAAACAATCCAACCTACCGTTCTTAATTGACCAGGGAAAATCCACGTTATTAATGTGGCAATGGGAAAAAGAATAACCCCGTATTCCATAATGATCATCCAATATGATCCCGCAATACTAAATAACCGCAGACTATGATTGATTCTTCCAATGATAAATCCATATGCGATAAGTGCCCAGACAATTCCAAATAGCCAGTGGTTTATAGGAAAGAAAGCTTCCAACCAGGTGACTACTGTCCACCCAAAGTAAAAAACAATTGCCGAATATAAGATGATTACTAATGTAGCAGCACCGATTCTTTTCATTTCAGTTCTCCAGTATTTGTATTTTTCATTTAGTATAGCAGATTTTATAGGACTACTCTCCCCTAAGCCTCAAGACCGATATGAAAATCATGTTCTAGCCCGTTTGGATAAGTTGGTGGAATTGATAAGCTATGTATACAAACGAAGGGAGGAACAATCATATGAAAAAATTTGGCTTATTGGCACTCGGTATAATCGCAGGAATAGTTGCACTAGCAAGCTTAGGTTCTTTAATAGGTCTTGCAATATCAGCATTAGTTGTTTTTGCGGGGGTACATTTTTACTTGAAAAGCGATTCTACGTTTTTGAAAATCTTTTGGGCAACTGTAGGAATCATCGGATTATTTTCAGCGGTTGCAAACGTACCTGGTTTCTTCGGTATTTTAGCAATCGTAGTAGTGTTATATGTTGTTAAGAAGTGGAATAAACAATCATTTTGTTTTACTAAATCAATCGTAAAATCAGATGACCCATTTGTAAATTTCGAAAAGCAATGGAATGAACTTTCAAAATAAGGAGGAAAATAACATGACATCACTTTTTAAAAGACTAAAATATTCAGTAGAGGCAGACTTACACAAATTATTTGATAAAAAAGAAGAGAAAAATCCAATTGCGATGCTCAATCAATACATCCGTGAAGCAGAAAAACAAACAGAACAAACTGGTAAATGGTTAGAACGCCAAGGAAAATTAAAACAAGCGCTTGAAAAAGAACTTGGAGAGACAATACTAATGGTTGAAAAGCGCAAAGCTCAAGTAGAGCTTGCAACAGTTAGTGGCGAAGAAGATTTAATAGCTTTTGCGCAAGTAGAAGTGGATGCTTACAGCGAAAGAACTTCTGTCTTACAAAACAGCATTCTCCAAACGACCGAAGAACTTTTCGGTCTAGAGCGTAAATACGAAGAGATGAAACATAAAATTAAAGATATGAAAGTTCGTCAATTGCAATTAATGGGTAAAGAAAACGTTACACGCGCTCATCACCAAATGGATCGTATCTTACAGCCAGAACAAAAAGAAAAGAGTTTCGGAACTTTCCAAGAGATGGAACAATATATTGAACGCCTTGGAACAAAGATAGAAAAAGAACATGAAGTCACTTCTATGGAACAACGTTTAGAAATGTTAGAAAAAAATGCACAACCTAAAGCGGAAATTGTGTAAACTATAAGAAAAGCGTGAGCATTCTCGTAGTAAAGCCGTTTGAGTCTGAACGGTTACTAAATTGAAATTTAAGGGGGGAGGAATTTTCTCCTCCATATCTTTATGTGAAGAAGGAGGAATACTTAATATGAAAGAAAACCGAACAAACAAGCTTGCGTTTATTCTCATTTGTTTTGTTTTTCTTATGTTTATCGAGGCTACAGTTTTTGGAAATGGCAGCATTGTATTAGTCCTTCTTGGCATCGGGATGGTTTATTTTAGTTTACGAAGACGTGCACGCTTTTTATTTTGGGGTGGATTTATTTTTATTCTCATCGCTATTTTTTCGATGTGGAGTCTGCGTCTTTTACTTATTGCCATTATGATATATGTACTTTATAAACTTTGGAAAAATGAACCGATTCGTCAAATGATACGACCATTCGACACTGTCTATAAAGAAACTCCCAATAGTATCATTCAGAACAAACTATTTTCTGCACAAACTACTCCGTTTAATGCGTATGAATGGCAAGATGTTCATGTTCAGAGTTTCTACGGAGAGCATGTTATTGATGTAACACAAACCGTATTACCAAAAGGTACCTCCTTTATTTCTATTCGTCAGTCACTTGGAAAAGTTACAATTTATGTTCCATATGAAGTACCTGTTAGGCTCCATTATGCAACGATTATTGGAGAAGCGAACATTTTTGGTCGTGGAATTCAGCGTTTATGGAATCAATCAGTCGTGTTAAAAGATGGGTATTTAGTAGATGTTGCATACGCTTCAGAGTTAGTCATCACTGTTTCCACATGGATTGGGGATATCGAGGTGATTCGTAAATGAAGATATTCTTCGGTCAAGGATTTTCCTTCTTTTTTATTTTATTAGCGCTTGCAGCAATGCTATTATATGCACTTTGGGGATGGCCTAATGATTCAGAATGGTGGTCTTTATTGGAGACTACATATGCACAAATCCCTTTAGGTGCTTGGATTATTATGGTTTTAGCGTTTATGAGTTTTAGTTTTTCCACAAATACACTTCTCAAAGTACGCGATCAAGAAAAGAAAATTGAAAACAGCTTAAGACCTTTGTTGGAGGCAGAAGAATTTGTACCAACTAAGAAAAAATATGCTTACTCTAAGCGACTACATGTCACGACCAATCAATTAGAGCAGCTCATCTTCACCCAACGAAAAACATTGCAACGTATTACGAATGAAAAAGCAGAAGCACAAGATAAGCTTATTCAGGAACGAATCGTGCAAGAAAGACAGCGCTTGGCAAGAGAGCTGCATGATTCGGTTTCACAGCAATTGTTCGCTGCATCCATGCTCCTTACTACCATGGTAGAAATAGAAGAGTCGCAACAAAGAGAAGCACCAAAAACTTTACTTCAAACAGAAAAGATTGTACAACAAGCTCAGTTAGAAATGCGTGCATTGTTACTTCATTTACGTCCAGCTGCTCTGCATAATAAGACGTTGAAGCAAGGAATGGAAGAGTTGCTTTTGGAGCTTCAACAAAAAGTATTTTTTACAATTCGTTATCGACTAGAAGAGGTTTCCCTACCAAAAGGTGCGGAGGATCATTTATTCCGAATTGCTCAGGAAACATTATCTAATACTTTGCGACATGCAAAAGCGACAGAAGTAGACATATTATTCGTGGAACGGGACAATCTTGCTATTTTCCGAGTACAGGATAATGGGGTCGGCTTTGATGTCTCAGACGGGAAAACGGGTTCTTACGGCTTGGATAATGTAAAGGAAAGAGCGGTTGAAATAGGTGCTACTTGCAAAGTAGTATCTGTCCCATCACAAGGAACAATTGTTGAAGTGAAACTGCCAATTGAGAGAACCGCAAGTGCCCAAGAGACTGCACATGGAGAGGAGCGAGAAAATGATTCGAATATTACTAGCGGATGATCATGAAATGGTACGCATCGGCGTATCAGCATACTTGCAGGCCCAGCCTGATATGGAAGTAGTCGCGGAAGCCGTAAATGGTCGCGAAGCGGTTGACATGGCGCTAATCCATAAACCAGATATTATTTTAATGGATATGGTGATGCCCATTATGAACGGTGCGGAGGCTACTCGCGAAATTGTGCAAAAGTGGCCAGAAGCAAAAGTAATGATTATAACGAGCTTTATTGATGATGATAAAGTTTATCCTGCCCTCGAAGCAGGAGCAATTAGTTATTTATTAAAAACTTCAAAAGCTACTCATATTGCTGAATCCATTCGAAAAACAATGAATGGAGATGCTGTATTAGAGCCTGAAGTGACGAATAAAATGATGAAGCGTATGCGCCAAGGTTCCACCCATTCTCTGCATGAAGACTTAACGGATCGAGAGCTCGAAGTACTGCTTCTTATGGCAGAAGGCAAAACGAATCAAGACATAGCGGACACCCTCTTTATTGCATTGAAAACCGCAAAAACACATGTCAGCAATATTCTATCCAAGCTGGAAGTAAGTGACCGCACGCAAGCAGTTATCTATGCATTTGAAAATCAGCTTGTTCCGCCGAAAAAATAACGTCTATGAGTTGTTCATCATATGCTAATGAAAAGATGGAGTAAAGGATGTATGTGTACATGTTTCCTGAAGATCCTAATGACGAGCTACCAACTCGTTTAGGTTTGGCTGTAGGGTTAATTGGATCTGTTATTATTACGATTGGTTTTATCATTAATACTATAGGTGAGGGCATTGAGTTATCTGAAATAAATCGTAAAGATGAAATCGATAGGAAAGCAGGCTTGCGGAATAAGGAACACTTTAACCAAATCCAAAGAAAATTGGATTTTTTGTTAAGCGAAATAGATGAATTGAAGAGAAGAGGATGACCTTTAGAGAAAGGGAGTCCTTTTTTTGTTTTGGGCTTAAGCGGTCGCTCTTTTAGTCGGTATTTGGTTCGAATAGAAAGAGGATGATCTATTTAATCATCCTCTTTCTATTCGTTGCAACCACTCTTCTACTTCTTTGTCCGTAACAAAGTGGTGTACTTTATGATTAAATTTATTAAATTTCATTTGAAATGATGGTTTCATTTGCTCTTCGAAGTATCTATTCCATTTGAACATTCGAAAAAAAATAGTGAGTGTCGGTTTGTAATTTGCTTTTTCAACTTTTATGAGCTGACGAATGTATCGTGCAACTATTCGCCAGGATCGGCTCTTAACAGGAATATCTAAAAAGATAATTTGATCAGCTGCTCGCAAACCGGGATCTGTCCAATCTATATGAACACCTTCAATGATCCAATTATCCAATGCAACCACGTTCAGCAATAACTGATTGCGTACTTCAACTTCATTTCGAATATCTTCTGGGGCATGTCGCTTCCATACGAAGTTATCCGTTTCAAAATGTGGTATTTGCAGCGTCCTTGCCACTTTTCTTGCTAAAGTTGTTTTTCCACTACCCACGGAACCTACTATATAAACTTTCATTATTTATTCCATTGTAGCGCGATTTAAAGCATGAATAATTCCAGCATGGACACCTTCATGCCAAACCATAAATTGCACAATAGCTTCTACTGTATCCATTTGATACAATTTCCCGATTGCCATTGGTTCTGTTAATTGGTTTTGCATATTATTTTCGAGTGCTTTTTTTATTCGTGCCGGTTGCGCTTCTAATGCTTGTATCAGTTCTTCCATTGTTGGAGGCTCTATTTGCCAATTATCCGGGTTTGTTCCGGGAACAAATAGGGGTAACCACTCTGAATTCACGGGCTCATAGGAAGGAATTGCTCGTTTCGTAAGTGATTCCATTGTTGCAAATACATGTCCTGTATTCCAATGGATTGTATTGTTGAATCCATTTGGCTTTACGTCCCAAGCTGCCCCATTACTCTGTTTAATTTTTCCTAATGTATACATTCGTGCGAAGGTTAATTGATTCAAAATCTCCATTAGAAACATCTCCCTTTTGTGTTTTTCCAACTATTTTATTCTTTATTCCAACTATACCACGAAGAATTCCAACTAAATGCTCTAAAATTCCAACTAACACTTCATATTTCCCAGCTACTCCACTCAGAATTCCAACTAAAATCATTTTCACTCAAAAAAAGCGGGAAACCCCGGCTCAGGTTTCCCACTTTTTGTTATACTGTTGCTATTTTCACAGTTACTTTAAATAAATCGCCGTCTACTTCCATTTGCAGATTGCCGCCATGTAAATCCACAATGGATTGCGCAATTGCAAGGCCTAGTCCAGATCCCTCTGTGTTGCGCGATGTATCCGCTCGCTTGAATCGCTCAGTTAATTCATTGACGTCATTGCCCAATTCATACTTCGCTATGTTTTTAATGACGAAAACGGCTTCCCTGTTGACTTGATCTAAATTGATATACACTCGTGTATTTGGGAGTGCATATTTCAATGTGTTAATGATTAAGTTATCGAGTACTCGCCACCATTTTTGGCCATCTACATAAGACATAATAGGTTTTGTGCCGATCGTTACACGGTATTCAAGTCCTGATTTATCAATATCTTCTTGATGCTCTGCAACGGCTTGTTGCAATAATTGCGTAAGATCTACTTTTCGCTTATCTAGTTCCATATTGCCCGATGCCATTTTAGACACTTCAAACAAATCTTCAATTAATGTTTTCAATCGCATTGATTTTTTATCCAATATCGTAATATAGGATGCTCGCTCTTCATCCGTTATGCTTGGATTTTTCAACAAATCGGTATACGTAATGATGGATGTTAATGGTGTCCGTAAATCGTGACTTACATTGGTGATTAATTCGGTTTTCAATCGTTCACTTTTTGCTTGTTCGGAATGAGAAGATTTTATTCGACCACGAAGTTCGTTCAAACTCGCTGCATGCTCTGCAATTGGTGACTTCCCTTTTACGTCTATTTCATTTCCGATAACACCTCTTGCCATTTCCTCCGTTTTCACGATGATTCGGTTCAAGTGAGCCATTCTAGATAATAAAAATAGTAGAACTGGAATACCGATGAATAGAGTAGCCAGAATCCAAACAATAATGACTTCTGGTACGGTGAATACCAACATTGTTCCAAATCCCCAAAAGAATATAACAATCAACATAATAATTGTTTGAACACCGATGGAACGCTTTAAGAAAAAACCTTTCAATGATCTGCTCCAGCTATATATCAAACTTTGTTTCCAATCTATCTTGCCAAGTCCTGTTCGCAGCCAGCTCCATTGATACAATGTGAAACCTGTAAAAAATATTGCGAAAAGACTAGTGAATATAGGTAAATCCCAGCCTTTATAATAAAAAATATTATCTATTAGCACTTTTGTAGCCGTAATAGCTACAAATATACTTATAAAAAACAATGCTATTCGTACATCTATCGGTAAACTACAATACTTTTGTTCCCATTCCTCATGTTGGAATTTCTCCATACTTTTTCTCCATAGCAAAACAAAAGCGATGGTAGCAAATAAACCCGCAACTAGTACTCCATAAAAAGTTCGTTGATTCGTTAAAAAGTATTTGTATTGATATGCTCTGTGCCCATTTAATATGCTATCGTCCGGAATAGCAACCGTACCTTCAAATCGTGCAATCGGATTTCCTAATAGCTCTTGAATATTCCCGTAGCCTTCCGCATTTTCATAAGCAGTTCTTTCTTTTAAATAACCATAGTTACTGGAGTATTTCTTAGCAAATGCATTGTTCGACTTAATGTCCCCACTTGTAAAACGTTCGCCTGTTTCTATATTTTTCAAGTCATAGTTAATGTCTTCGTTGTCATTCAAGAAATCATTTTTAGCTCTTTCGATTGATTTAAAATAAGCATCGACTTGTGCTTCTTTTTCTAATAGAATCTTTTTTTCTACATAACTATCGTCCGTAAAATTTTTAGTAATATCATCTAACTTTTTATCGCGTTCTGCATTCGATACTTTGTCTATTGCTACTTTAGGCGCTACCGTTGTTGTTCCTCCTGTTGCACCTTCTTCTACAGTTGTTTCTGTGGTGGTTGTTTCTTCATACTGTTGCTTGATGGACTCCAACTGACTTTCTAAATCTCCGTATCTGAAACGATATTCCTCTATTTCATCCGCTGTCACCGTTATTTTTTTCTTCACTTCTTCTTTATCTGGAATTGCTAAAACTAGCGGAACAATAGACGTTTCGAATTGAGAAAATTCCCTTTGAAAGTCGTCACTATCAAAATAACTCGTTCCACTAAAATTACGTCCCTTATCCGTCAGTGTAATAAGCGCAAAAAGCGTTATGACTGCTAGTACACTAAGTAAAACATTTTTACCTATTGTATGCTTCATCCTGTAACTCCCCCTTTCATGTTTTGGATGATTTGTAGAAAGCTTTGGCTAATTTCGACAAATGGGATTAAATTGGCTACACAAAAAAATAAACAAGTCACCCCGCAGACAATTGCTAGTAAAGATAAATAGACACTCCACTTACTTGTCGATTTTATAGCCAACGCCCCACACCACCTTTAGATATCTTGGATTTTTTGAATCCGCTTCAATCTTTTCTCGAATTTTTCGAATATGAACTGCTACGATATTTTCTGCGTTATATGCGGGTTCATTCCAAACGCGCTCATATATTTCATTAATTGAAAACACACGTCCTGCATTGACCATTAGTAGCTCTGTAATTTTAAATTCGATAGGTGTCAGTTTGACAATTTCTCCTTCCACGGTAAGTTCTTTTGCTTCTTGAATTAACGTCAGTCCATCCACTTCTATAACTTTTTGCTGCCCTTGGTAGGTGCCTAGCTTCGTGTATCTCCGTAACTGCGACTTCACACGTGCCACCAGCTCCATCGGATGGAAAGGCTTCGTTACATAATCATCTGCTCCAACTGATAATCCATGGATTTTATCTGAATCCTCCGCTTTCGCACTCAGCATAATAATAGGAATGTTTTTTTGCTCTCTAATTTTGAATGTCGCTGCAATTCCGTCCATTTTCGGCATCATAATATCTAAAATAATGACGTGAACTTCATTTTCTTCTATTAACTGCAGTGCTTCTAATCCGTCTGCAGCTTTTAGAACGTTATATCCTTCATTTTTTAAGTAAATTTCAATACCATCTCGAATATCTTGGTCATCATCCGTTACTAATACTGTAAATTGTGTCATCTTCTTACCTCCTCGGTCCGCACATTGCGAGTCATTCATCCGTTGCCACAGGATGCCTTCCCTAATCTCTCTTATGTTTCTTATTGTACCCTTCATTTCTTAACATTCCAGCAGGATAAATATGAAGAAATTCTTAAGAAACTCTTTAGTTTTAGGAAATAAATGGAGAAGAGAGACCAAATTACTTAGAAGAGCAACCAATTTGTCTCTGAAAGCAACTAAATTTCTGCAATAGCGACCAATTATAGCTTGAAAGCGACCATTAAAAAAAAAAGCTACATCTAGTGTAACTTTTTATCCAAATAATGGTCTAATTCTTAAACAGGAGGTGTAATATATGAGAAAATCAAAAAGAGTTACCTGGATTTTACTACTGTGTACTTCCCTCCTCGTTTTGGCGAGCTGTGGAACTAGTAATGTTAGCTCTACAACGGGGAGCGAAGGCAAAGATAATAATATATCTACAAGGCTTGTCCTAGACGCAGATGGTGAAGGTTCTTTTATTATTAAAAATGAATCAAAAAAGGAAGTTGTTCTGACCTCATCGAGCGGACAACAAATTGAGTTTCAACTTTTGAATGAAGCGAAGGAAACAATCTACACCTACTCCGCGAACAAAATGTTTATGCAAGGAATTGTGGAGAACAAATTACAACCAGGGGAAGAGTGGATTATTCCACTAAATCTCCAAGCAGAACTTGCAGGAGTACCAACCGGAACTTATAAGTTGGTCGTATGGTCAACTACAGATGGACTTAATGATCTTAAAATCGAGACCACCTATAAGTGGACTGGAGCTATTACGACTGAAGCACCTAAAAAACTAGTTGTGGAGAAACAAGAAGTCATTTATATCGGTCAACAAGATCTTCATTCCATTGAAGTGGAAAATTTAGAGGGCACAACAGAAGCAATGCAACTATCCGAAGTTGCGGTACCTTTCTTTGAAGGATTAGAAAAAGGTAAACATATTTTCGTAGAGTATGTAGTAGAAAATGAACAAAAAGTTATCCAATCTGCACAACTAGGGGAATAAAAATTCTAAAAGCACTATCCTTCTAAAAGGGGGATAGTGCTTTCAAAAAGCTATCTACTTCTTAAGCTACTTTTCTATTTGATTTACTACCAACCGTTAAAACCACAATACTACCTAACAATAAAAGTATCCCTATCCAAGACATTACTCCAAGCACTTCACCTACAATGAATACCCCTAGAATAGCGGCTGTCGTTGGTTCCGCTAAAGACAGCGTCAACGCCGATGAGGAAGGAATTTTATGCAGGCCTCTCGCATACAACACATACGCAACACTTGTTGTGGCAAGGCCTAAGTAGAAGATTATCCCGACGTTTCCCGCATCCTTTAACCAGCTAACATCATATATAAATAAGAAAGGCATCAATAAAAGGGCACTAGTGGAAAAAGTCATTGCCACAGCAGGTATAGCCTCTACTTTTTGTAACAAAGATTTACTGGAGAGCGTATAAAATGCGAATATTAGCCCTGCGATAAGTGAATACAGGATGCCAATAGGATTGATCGTAATTTCCCCTTTATTTAAAAACAGAAACAAACAACCTACAATTGCAAATGAAGTGGATATCCCCCAAATCTTAGATGGTCGTAACTTGAGAAATACCCATTCAATGATTCCTGAAAATACCGGAGCACTCCCAATTGCTACAACGCTTGCAATGGCAACTCCTGTTAATAAAACCGATGAAAAAAACAATAATTGAAAAAGCGAAATACAAATAGCTGCATAAACCGTTTCTTTCCATGGCCATGTTTTGAAATTAATCTTTTTTAATAGAATCATAATTACTAATAGAGAAAAACCACCTACTGTAGAACGTCCAGCACTAATCACAAAAGGGTGGGCACTATCCGGCAATAATGTTTGAGCGGTACCCGTCGTACCCCATAAAATGGCACCAAGTAATACAAATATGTATGGCAGAAAAGACATTTTTCACTCCCCCGGTTCTTCTTTTATAAACTTTTCATATAGCACATATTGAGATACATACAATCGTATCATATACTAATAATGATAGGAGGCATTTACCTTGTATATGACAGTAGAAGAAACTGCAAATTATTTATCAATGCCTATTGAACAAGTAAAACGGTATATTGCGGAAAAAAAGATTCGTGCTATTTTCGACGGAGAAGATTATTTCGTAAATAGCGCTCAATTTGAAACACATTTACAGCAAGTGGAAGAAATAAAACGTCAAATTGACGAGTGGCGTAATACACCGATTCCAGATGATATTGATGTGAAAGACGAAGACTAATGCATATAAGAAGGGCTTTCCCAAATTTGTGGGAAAGCCCTTTTCGCATGCCTCTTTCACAACGAAATGCTCTATAACTTTAAACCATTCACATTATAACTTGCCCTACTAATCAGCCTTAAATAATGAAAGATCATTTCCCAATGCGAGGCCAATTTCAACATCTTACATGTTTGCGTTTAAAACCAATTCTTCCTTGATCGACTCCTTTTAGAATGGTTTCGTAAGCATTTAGGAAACTGCTTTTTTTCTCGTCCCGTTTTACTTCAACTATCCCTATTGCCTTTGCAGTCTCGACTGCCTTTTCATGGAGTGGCAAATAGGAAATCCCCACCGTATATACAAAATTATTCATAGAGGATTTCGCTCGTTCTGGCGAATGATGAATCATATTTTTCACCATATCAAGCATATTGAAAATCTTACTTTCTGAGAATTCTACATCCTTTCGATTCCCTAAAAGCCAACAGTAGCAACTCCAACCCGCTGATATTCTCAGCTCCTCGTCGCTTGCAATCCATTTATCAGCAACTTCTTGCGCAATATCTGACTCAGATAACGTTATGGCCACTACAAAATCGGATATCATATAAAAATACGCCGCATCCATCCAACGATCATAATCCGATTCCGTCATAGCTTTTGGGTCTGCAATAATGCCTGCAAAGTACATCGCATCGTAGTTCCCTGTGGCATACAGCTCTTCAGCTAAAGGCTGATTTATCTTTATTTTTTTTACGATTGGTTTCATAGCACCTGTTGCTACACCAAAAAGCGGCTCATGTGCACCATTGGACATGTACATTTTTTTAGATCGTTCCTTGCCAAGCGCTTCAAGCTCCTGCATAACCATTTCTAAATTCATCGTTTAGCACTTCCTTCTCTTTGGAGTTTTTCCTCTAATATTTTTCCCATCAAATATATAGCCATTATCCTATAACAAATTACCATTTGTCAGTAAAACTGCCGTCTAAGTGCATGAGCATCATGCAGGAACCCACTACAAGCAAGGGCTGAAGCAAACTTATCCAACCTTCACTAGGATATTGGTGAATACATTTAAAGGTACAATAGTCCGAAACGGACTATTGTACCTTTTCTTTTTACATATGCTCATACTATTTTTTTTTGATATTTGCGATGTTATTTGATGTTTTGTACCACTCAGCTGAACAGTCTACTTCAATTGAGGGAAAAGCACTTTTTTACTTTAGATCGTAATCATAAACCCTGCTCGTTTGCCGATGATTTCTGCATAATCCTCTACCATAACACTTGCGGTTGGGTACATTCCTGCTCCAGGCCCAACGAGTGTTAGTGTACCGATATAGTTTGTATCTAGGGCGACCGCATTGTTTACTGCTTCAATTGCATATAAAGGATGGTCTGGACCGACAAGTTGTGGGCCTACGGAAGCGAAAAGTTCGCCATTTTCATCTTGCTCGATTTCTGCCACATGGCGATAACGAAGCCCTTCTTGCTTTGCTTTTTTCACATCTTCTAATGAAATGCCGTCAATTCCAACCACTCGCACATCATCCCAATTTGGTTGCTTCTTAAATGCAAGCGCACTTAATATCATCAACTTACGAAATGCGTCTTGACCAGAAATGTCATTATACGGATCTGCTTCCGCATAGCCTAAATCTTGTGCTTCTGTTAATGCATCATTGAACTGGCATTCATTTAAACGCATTTGCGTCAAAATGTAGTTAGACGTGCCGTTTAATATTCCTTGAATTCTTTTCACTGAATTCACTTGAAGTAAATTTTTCAACGTTTTAATAACAGGAACTCCACCAGCTGTGGTTGCTTCGTATCCGATAAATACACCACGTGATTTTGCACGTTCATGAAGTGGAATACTATATTTAGAAAACATCACTTTATTTGCCGTAATCACGTGACATCCTTTATCAATCGCTTTACATAAGTAGCCATATGCTGGCTCTTCATTCACAATGGCTTCAAACACAACTTGAAGTCCTGGAATATTAATAATATCCTCGAAATCGTCTGTTACGAGTACCCCAGGTGTTTGTATTCTTTCTTTCGCTAAATTATTTACGAGAATGGCACTAATTTCGATGTCCAATCCTAATGATTTTTTTAAGTCTTCTTTTTTTTCATTCACAATATGATAAATTCCTTGACCTACTGTTCCAAAACCAAGAATTGCTGCTTTTATTTTTGCCATACTTTCTCCTCCAAATGAATCTGCACAATTGAGCTTCCATCCACATATTCTAATAAAATATCGAATTTTCAATCCGACTGACTATTTTACATATTGTAGACTATTTTTGCCCAATTAACAACAAAATTCTATCTAGAGAGGACATTTGTGCTTTCTACAAGTACTTTATCAAGCGCATTTCGCAAATCCTCTACCGCTTCTAGACCTACCGACAAGCGGATTAAGTCTTCTGTAACACCAGATTTCACTAAGTCCTCTGACGTCAATTGTTGATGGGTTGTAGATGCAGGATGGATAATGAGCGATTTCGCATCCCCAACATTTGCTACATGCGACCAAATTTCAATATTGTCAATAATATGTCGGCCTGCTTCTTTTCCACCTTTCACTCCAAACGTTAAGATAGAACCGAAACCATAGTTTAAGTATTTTTGTGCAAGTTCATAGGATGGGTGTTCTTCTAACCCAAGGTAGTTAACCCATTCTACCCCTTCATGATTGGATAGATATTCTGCTATTTTTTGTGCATTTTCGTTATGTTTTGGTACTCGCAGATGAAGTGTTTCTAAACCTTGTAAAAAAGAGAATGCTGCTTCCGGGCTTAAGGAAGGACCGAAATCACGAAGCAGTTGAACACGTAGTTTAACTGCAAACGCTACGTTTGGAACATCAATTCCATATCGTAAGCCATGATAGGTTACGTCTGGTTCTGTAAATCCGGGGAACTTTTGAGAATCCCAATTAAAATTCCCTCCATCTACAACTACTCCTCCAATTGTTGTTCCATGTCCGCCGATCCATTTTGTTGCTGAATGGATAACTACATGTGCACCGTGTTTAATTGGATTTGCACCATACGGGCTTGCAAATGTATTATCCACAAGTAAAGGTACCCCTACTTCATTTGCAATTGCTGCGACTTTCTCCACATCAAGGACATTTAAACTCGGGTTTCCAATAATTTCGGCAAAGAATCCTTTTGTTTTGTCCGTCACTGCTGCACGGAAGTTTTCTGGATCTGTTGAATCGATAAATTTCACTGTAATACCATATCGCGGCAATGTATGGGCAAATAAATTAAATGTTCCACCGTATAAATTCTCCGCTGCAATGATTTCATCGCCCGCTCCCGCTATATTCAAAATGGAGAATGCAATTGCAGCCATTCCAGAAGATAAGGCAACAGCAGCTGTTCCGCCTTCTAGTAATGCAACCCGTTGTTCAAAGACATCCACTGTTGGGTTTGTAATACGTGAATAAATATTACCTGACTCTTTTAATGCGAAAAGATTTTGTGCGTGCTCTGTATCACGAAATACAAAAGAAGTTGTTTTGTGGATAGGCACTGCTCTTGAACCTGTCACTGGATCTGGTTGCTGACCACCGTGTAAAAGAAGTGTTTCTGGTTGAAGATTTGTCATTTTGAATTCCTCCTATAAAGTAGTTTAGATGGATGCTTAGGGAGGCTAGAGAGGAGTATTAGAAATGCGAAAACACCTGTGTCTACCCCGACAAGCTAATGGGGAGCTTCGCAGTCAAACTTGTTTGACGTAGAAGATTTCCATTAGACCTCGAGGGGTTAGGTGCTGCAGCTGGCCAGTAAACATATAGCAATGTTCGCTATTTTTTTACTAGACAACAAACAAAAACCCCTCTTCACTTAAGAAGAGGGGTGCAGTTTCGCATGTTCCTCCTCTTATCTTCCAAATTCAAACTCTGAATTTGTAGGATTTAGCACCTTTCCAAGTTCAGAACTTGTTGGTTGCCGGGCATCGTAGGGCCTAGTCCCTCCGCCACTCTTGATAAGAGTATTAGATTTAGTTTTCCATCTTGTTACACAGTATATGATTATCTTTATCTCGTAGTCAAGTGTTTTAATATAAAATTCTGAAACTTCTTTATTTCTCAAACGTTAAATGTATTAGAGGAATTTTATGGGGGTAGTTTAATGGTAGTTTGGATTATTTGTGTATTAATTATTAGCTATTTAGTCGGAGCAATTCATGGTTCAAAGGTTGCTCAGTTTTTTAGTGGAGTTAATATTAAAAATGAAGGCCTTAAAAATTCTGGCGCTTCCAACGCGGCCATTGTTCTCGGAATGAAGTATGGGGTTTTGGTTGCATTGATCGATATTCTGAAAGGGGTATTCGTTATTAGTGGTACCCGTTTTTTTATGCAGCATTTTTCTTTATTTTCAGATGTGGAACAAGACTTATTACTTTATTTAGCCGGAGCCGCTGTTATTTTAGGTCATAACTTTCCCATCTACACTAGGTTTAAAGGTGGAAAAGGAACTGCTTCAATTATCGGTATTTTGTTTGCTATTTATTGGCCCATTGGACTGATTGGACTTTTATTATTAATAGGCACGACTTTTTTAACGGACTATTTATTGATTGGTGTATTTGTTTTTTACTTTGTATTTGTGGGCGGGACTATTTGGTTTACAGAAGGATTTGCTTCTATTGTTATCGCGAGTTTTTTATTCGTCATGGCATTAATTTTGCATATCGAAAATTTTCGTCGTTTGGCTTCTAATGAAGAGCCAAGAATATCAGCCTTTTTAAGAAAAAAGAAGCCTTCTATGTGAATGAAATGAGTGATTTGAATGAAGAAAAAAATGAGGTGGATTGTGCTTATTCCTTTATTCGTTATTGCTTCTGGGGGATTTGGCGTTTGGTTGCTTACTAATAAATGGATTGATGATGGTCTTGAGCCGAAAGCGAATGGATCGAATGAGTATGCTATCGTGCTTGGGGCAAAAGTGAAAAAAGGAAATATTCCTTCTCTAGCATTAAAGTATCGATTAGATTCGGCGCTAGCATATGCAAGAGAATATCCACATGTGAAGCTTGTTGTCTCTGGTGGACAAGGACAAGATGAAGATATTGCGGAAGCTGTTTACATGAAGGAATTTCTCTTAGAAAATGGGATAGTAGAAGATCGACTTATCGTAGAAGATCAGTCAACTTCTACTTATGAAAACTTACTATTTTCGCAAGAGTTACTCCCCGATAATGTGACCTCCGTGACAATTATTACAAGTGACTACCACTTACATCGAGCGAAAATACTTGCTAAAAAGTTAGTTTGGGATGCCGATAGCGTGGCAGCAAAAACTCCGAAAAGCGTGGAAATGAAATTGAGGTTGCGTGAGCGGGCGGCGCTTTTGAAAACTTATATTGTAGGGAAATAACTCTGGATATGTTCGGAGTTATTTTTTTCGCACTTGATCGGGATTGGGATCTCTCAGATCTAGGCGGATTGCTCTCGGACGGACAAATCGGTTACTTTTTTAGTTTCATTCTTCTGGTTTATTAAAAGGCTTCTCTGGATAAAGAAGCCTTTTTCGTGCCAATTTCTTAAGTATGGTAACCTTTATCCCCAAATGGTTGCATTTGTTCAATCCATTTGCTTAGTAACTTTTCAAGTTCTTTCTTTTCATCAATAAATTGATTTTCCGACGGTTTAAGGATTTCCACTTTCTCTATTTCAAATGCATCTTTTCCGAATTGATTCCATTCCTCTTGGAGCTGACGATTTGTATGCGTACCTGTTTCTAAGGTGAATTTCGTACCGTTTAACGTTTTAAAGTTACGTGTCGATGCAATGAACTTTTTACCGTTTTGATTATTTGTGATGACATAAATTCCACTTTCAATTTTTACTTCTTTGTATGCTTGTTTTAATTCTTTTTTGCGATCCAATTTACTCCATCCTCTACTTTAGTTTTTTACCCAATACGCGCTACCGTCATCTTTTCTATCTAAAAATCCGTATTCGATAAGATAACGTCTTAATGTAACGAAGTCAGCATATACATTTTTTAGTACTTCATTTATTTCTTTTTCGCTGTATGTTTTTTCTTGCTCAAATCGTTTAACGATGACACGTAGGGTTGCAAGTTTTTGTTTTTCTTTCTTTGGGAACTTTATTAGCATTCCATCGACGCCCTCAGGGAAAAATTTCTTCTCTACGTCCACTTGCTCTTCTTTCGTGATATTGTAACGATCATCTACCATTGTTGCTGTTTTATGAAGAGGTAGGAATGTTGGAGCATGGTCATCTTTTTCCTTCAGTAATTCCATCATCGTGAAAAATATTTTTGCTTGCCGCTCTTTTTCCTTTAAGACAAAACGATGATTTCGAATTGTCGAACCGCTGCCTATATTCAGTTCTGTTTGTATTTCCGCATCACTTTTACCTTCGTAAAATAATCGAAGCAAACTACTTTGATGTTCCGTTAGTCCCGTAAGTTTTTTATTGAGATCAATTAGATAATGAAATACAGATCCATGCTCCAACTCAATATGTCGTTTCATATATCGCTCTGCCTCAAATAATAAATTTTCTGCAGGGTAAATAATACCTTTTTCAATCTTTTCTCCACATAATAGGCAAACAAAAGATTCGCTTTCTTCTATATAACCAACTTTCAATCGTTCTGCATTTGCATTCCAAAACAACTCCGATACCTCCATAAATAAACACAACCTTTTTTCGTTTGTTATTTTATAGACATAATAAACTATTGTCTATAAAAAATCAAACAAAAATATACAGTTGCAATATATCTGAAAATAATGAACAATGGAAATGAGAACGTTTCGAATTTCGAAGAAACGACCAGGAGGAGAATATCATTGGTAACATTTAAAGATTATGAATATAAACGCCCAAATTTAGACGAAGACAAAGTAAAGTTTCATGAGGCTTTAACGAAGTTTAAGGAAGCAGCTTCTGTAGAAGAGCAAAGTACAACGATTGAAGAACTGAATGCACTTCGCAATGATTTTTCAACGCAGGCTAATTTGGTATATATTCGGGCATCCATTGATACGAATGATGAATATTATCAAAAAGAAAGAGATTACTTTGATGAAGTAAGTCCAGAAGTTGAAGAGCTTGTTACGGAATATTACAAAGCACTTGTCGCTTCTCCTTTCCGAAATGAATTAGAAGAAAAATGGGGTAGCCAGCTATTTGACCTTGCTGATTTTCAAATAAAAGCCTTTTCTTCTGAAGTAATTTCTTTAATGCAGAAGGAAAACAAATTAGCTTCTGACTATTCGAAGCTCGTTGCTTCTGCACAAGTAGAATTTAACGGGGAAACTTTGACTCTTGCCCAACTTGGACCATATTCAGAATCGACAGATCGAGATGTGCGTAAGAAGGCAATGGAAACAAGATCTAGTTTCTTCCAGGAACATGAAGCAAAGTTCGATAATATTTATGATCAGCTTGTAAAAGTTCGTCATGAAATTGCAACTAAACTAGGATATAAAAACTTCGTGGAGCTTGGCTATATTCGTATGAATCGTATCGATTATAATGCCGAAATGGTGAAAAAATTCCGTGATCAAGTACGTGATTTTATCGTGCCTGTTGCAACAAAGTTATACGAACGCCAAGCGAAGCGTATTGGAATCGATGAATTAAAATTTTACGATGAGTCACTTAAATTCTTAACCGGAAATGCTACACCACAAGGATCTCCTGAGTGGATTGTGGATAATGGTAAAAAGATGTATGAAGAGTTATCACCTGAAACGGCTGAGTTCTTCCAGTTTATGATTGACCGTGATTTGATGGATTTAGTAGCGAAGAAAGGGAAGGAATCTGGAGGATATTGTACATTCATCGATAATTATGAATCTCCGTATATTTTCTCTAACTTTAATGGAACATCTGGAGATATCGATGTGTTAACACATGAAGCAGGTCACGCATTCCAAGTGTTTACGAGCCGCAATATTGGAATTCCTGAGTACGTTTGGCCGACATTTGAATCATGTGAAATACACTCGATGAGTATGGAATTTTTCACATGGCCATGGATGGAATTATTCTTTAAAGAGCAAACAGACAAATATAAATTCGCACATTTAAGCAGCGGACTTCTGTTCTTGCCTTATGGGGTCGCAGTGGATGAATTCCAACATGTCGTGTATGAAAATCCGGAAATGACTCCTGCTGAACGTAAAGCTGCCTGGAAAAAAATCGAGGAAATTTATTTACCTCATCGTGATTATGAAGGAAATAGTTACTTAGAAGCAGGTGGCTTCTGGCAACGTCAAGGGCATATCTATGCTAGCCCATTCTATTATATTGACTACACATTAGCTCAAATTTGTGCATTCCAATTTTGGAAGCGTTCAAGAGAAGATCACGAAGGGGCTTGGAAGGATTATTTACACCTTTGTCAGTTAGGCGGCTCAAAATCTTTTACTAAATTAGTAGCGGATGCAAACTTAATATCTCCATTTGAAGAAGGCTGTGTGGAATCGGTTATTGGTTCGATAGAAGAATATTTGAATAGTGTGGATGACTCTGCTCTATAAACAAAGAAAGGAGGTTCTAACATGCAGAATCCTGCCGGTTTTTGGATACGATTTGCTGCAAGCCTTCTAGATAGTTTAATTATCGGGATTCCATTAGCTATTATTAGCTATCTTCTTGCTGGTGATTGGGAGGAAACACCGATTACTAGCTTTGGAAATATCTTATATACTTTAATTGTTCCCGTTTTATGGTATGGGTTTACGATTGGAAAGAAGATGTTAGGTATCCGAATTGCCAAAGTAGATGGCTCGAAGCTCGGTTATGGAGCAATGATTTTGCGCGTAGTAGTTGGTGGTCTTGTATATATTTTCACTTTTGGAATCGGATTGATTGTTAGTGCGTTCATGGTAGGTCTCCTTAAAGATAACCGGGCAATTCACGATTTAATTGCCGGGACTTATGTAACTTACAATTCACTAGAACAATAAAGAACAATGGAACAAGCATTTACTAATGCTTGTTCTTTTTTTATTTTATATTCGCATATACTATTGCAGGATATTTTCTACCAATAACGAATTTAAAATATAAGGGGTGTCATTATTTTTATGTGGAAAAAGATTATTAGCATTTTTACAGTGGTTATGGCAATTATTTATATTTTCTTCATTCCAGCGGATCCAGTATCCACAAAAATAATATTTAAACTTATCCCAATGCTATTGATTATTTTGCTTGCATTTAAGCAATCTGCTGGAGAGTCCAAAAAATATAAAATACTTATTATGACTGGACTATTTATATGTATGCTTGCGGATGGTTTAATTTATTGGTTTATTGTTGGCCTTATTACATTTTTAATCGGGCATATTTGGTATATCGTTGCGTTCCGTCATATTAAAACGGCAACTATTCCAAAGCGGGCTGCGGTACTTCTGATTGTGTATGGAATTGCTATGGCTATCTGGATTGCCGGAACTCTTTGGACTAGTGGAGAAACTATTTTAGCTTTTGCAGTTATCCTTTATATTGTCGTTATTTTGTTAATGGGCTGGAATGCTTTTCAAACAGCTAATAAATTAGCGATTATTGGTGCCATTTTATTTATGTTTTCGGATTCAGTGCTTGCCATTAATCGATTTATTGTAGATGTTCCTTTTTCGGATGCCCTTATTATGATTTCCTATTACGGAGCACAGTTCTTATTTGCTTATAGTATTCATACCTATTATTCCGCAAATCGAAAGAATCTGTTAAAATAAGCATATGCTTTATAATTTGAAAGGGGATTTATTCTCATGAAAGAAACATTAATCGAGCGTTTAACACGCTACGCAAAAATAGACACACAATCAGATGCAGCAAGTATTACTTGTCCAACGACTGCTGGACAATGGGATTTGCTTCATGTATTAGAAAAAGAATTAGCTGAAGTAGGGTTGGAAGAAATCACTTTAGATGAAAACGGTTATTTATTTGCTACATTGCCTTCCAATACTGAAAAAGATCTTCCGACAATTGGATTTTTGGCACATGTTGATACTGCAACGGATTACACAGGTAAAAATGTAAATCCTCAACGTATCGATAACTATGACGGACAAGATATCACTCTAAATGCATCGACTGTGATGACTGTGAAAGATTTTCCAGAACTTAAAAATTACGTTGGACATACACTTTTGACAACGGATGGTACTACACTTTTAGGTGCCGACGATAAAGCAGGTATCGCGATTATTATGACGGCAATGGAATACTTCATTCAAAATCCAGAAGTAAAACACGGAAAAATTCGTGTTGCATTTACTCCAGATGAAGAAATCGGACGTGGTCCACATAAATTTGACGTGGAAGCATTTGGCGCAAAGTTTGCTTATACGATGGATGGAGGTCCACTTGGCGAATTGCAATTTGAAAGCTTCAATGCAGCGGGTGTTAAAGTTGTAACGAATGGCACAAGCGTGCATCCCGGTTCTGCAAAAGGAAAAATGGTGAACTCTATTACAATAGCTACAAAATTCCAATCCCATATGCCAACAGACTCGGTTCCCGAAAAAACAGATGGCTATGAAGGGTTTATCCATTTGATGAATTTTAATGGTGATGTGGAGAAAACAGAACTTAGCTATATAATTCGTGATCATGATCGTGAAAAATTTGAAGCGAAAAAGCAATTATTCCTAGATACTGCAGCAAAAGTTAATGCAGAATGCGGTGAAGATGCTGTTTCGGTTGAATTAATTGACCAGTACTATAATATGGGTGAAAAAATTACACCTGTTATGGAAATTGTAGATGTAGCAAGAGATGTAATGGTTTCATTAGATATCGAACCACTTATCATTCCAGTTCGCGGCGGTACGGATGGATCTCAGCTTTCTTACATGGGAATGCCTACTCCAAACGTGTTTACAGGTGGAGAAAATTATCACGGGAAATATGAATTCATCTCAGTAGACGTGATGGAAAAAGCAACGGAAGTCGTTAAAGGCATTATCCAATCGTTCGAAAAACAAGCTTAAGTAGGTGCTCATGTGCGCGAAATTTTACTTGGTGTTTTAGCCTCATTATTTTTTGCGGTAACCTTTATACTTAATCGTTCAATGGAAATGTCGGGAGGAAGCTGGCTTTGGAGCTCTTCCCTCCGATATTTTTTTATGGTCCCTTTTTTATTCATCATTGTCTTTTATAGAAAAGGTTTATCTACAACGTTTAAGGAATTAAAAACTGCTCCTTTTCCTTGGCTAGTTTGGAGCTTCGTTGGTTTTGTGCTATTTTACGCACCACTAACTTTTGCGGCTGCTTACGGACCAGGCTGGCTAATATCAGGGATGTGGCAGTTTACAATTGTAGCAGGTGTTCTCCTTGCACCATTATTCACGCTGAAAATCGAGAATCGAATTATGAAACAAAAGATTCCAATTGTCTCTCTTTTTATATCGCTTGTTATTTTAATAGGAATCATTCTTATACAAATTCCAAATACAGAATCAGTTCATATGAACATGATCTTTTTAGGGATCCTACCTGTAATCGTTGCATCATTTGCTTATCCGTTAGGAAATCGGAAAATGATGGGACATTTAGAAGGTAGGCTAGATACATTTCAGCGCGTTTTAGGCATGACCATTGCTTCGATGCCTTCTTGGATCTTATTGGCAATATATGCGATTTTCACGGTTGGCTTACCTTCCTTAGCTCAAGTTGTTCAATCTTTAATTGTCGCTATCAGCTCCGGAGTTGTCGCAACCATTTTATTCTTTATGGCAACGGATCGTGTTCGGAATCATCAAGGTAAACTTGCGGCGGTAGAAGCAACCCAGTCCACTGAAATTATTTTCGTTATTATTGGCGAAATGTTTTTGCTCCATGTTCCTTTGCCAGCACCAATTGCACTAATTGGCCTTGGCGTTATTATTCTAGGAATGTTTTTACATAGTTACTATACGAAAGTTTTGAATACGAAAAAGGCCTTGAAAACCAAATAATAAAAAGTGCAGTGTTATGAGTGATCATAATACTGCACTTTTATTTATATTCTATATTCTTCTAGCGCTTTTTCCACATTATTTACAAAACTTCCTCCCGCTCCCCAGTCGAAGCGAAGAAATACGCCTTGCCCTGCACCGGATGAAGCGGCGTGCACTTTCGTATTATTCTCCAAGTTGTCAATTGTGATAGTTAATGAAGCACGATTACTTGTACGCATATAATACTTTTCTAAAACACATACAATGACTTGCTGCTCGCCAACAACACGTTCATACACGTCTACAATTGCTCCCGAAATACTTCCTTGTACGATAGACTCTTGCAAAATGTCCAGCGCTGCTTTTGGTGATAATGAAACATAAAATTCGCGTACGTCCATTTGAATCCCCTCTTTTCTTCATGTACCTAATTTTACGTTTGACCGGAGGAAAAGTTTCCAATAAAAAAACGTTCCATCGAGGCACTTTCCTCTTAGAACGTTTTGCTATGTTTATACTTCTTTCAATTCTTGTTGAAATAAAACCGAGACACCCGATTTAATTGCAGCATCACTAACGGCTTTTGCAACCGCACTTACTACTCTTTCATCAAATGCATCCGGAATGATGTAGTCTTCTCGAAGTTCACTCTCTTCAATAAGTGAAGCAATTGCTTGAACGGCAGCTAGCTTCATTTCCTCGTTAATATCCGTTGCTCGTACATCTAGTGCTCCTCTGAAAATTCCTGGAAAAGCTAAAACATTATTCACTTGGTTCGGATGATCAGAACGTCCAGTCGCAATAACTCTGACACCCCACTCTTTCGCTAAATCATACGCGATTTCAGGATTCGGATTTGCTAAAGCAAAAATGATAGGATTAACTTTCATCGCATCAATCATTTCTCTCGTTAAAAGATTAGCTACAGAAACACCGATAAATACATCAGCTTCATCCATTGCATCTTTTAATGATCCCTTTAAACCGAGCGGATTCGTAGTACTCGCAATAGCTTCTTTAATTGGGTTCATTCCTTCTTCACGACCCTCATAAATAATTCCTGTTGAATCACACATAATAATTTGTTGATACCCAAGTTGTTGAAGAATTCTTAAGATAGCCATTCCTGCAGCTCCAGCACCATTAATCACTACTTTTAATAAAGAAATCTCTTTCTGAACAATCTTTACTGCATTTTGCAGTCCTGCCCCAACTACAATAGCTGTTCCATGCTGATCATCATGAAATACCGGTATATTTAGTTCTTGACGAAGACGGTCTTCAATTTCAAAACATCGAGGAGCTGAAATATCTTCTAAATTTATCGCTCCAAATGTCGGGCTTAATGCTTTTACAATTTGCACAATCTCATCTATATCTTTTGTATCTAAACAAATTGGAAAAGCGTCGACATTCGCAAATCTTTTTAATAAAATTGCCTTGCCTTCCATTACAGGTAAAGCTGCTTTTGGTCCGATATCACCCAATCCTAAAACGGCTGTCCCATCTGTCACAATTCCTACCAGATTACCTTTCATCGTATAGTCATAAATGGTAGAAGGATTATTTTTTATTTCCAAACAAGGTTCTGCCACTCCAGGCGAATAAGCTAAACTCAAATCTACCATACTTTCTATAGGAACCTTTGAAATCATCTCCATTTTCCCTTTATAGCTTCGATGCATATTTAATGCTTGTGTCTTTAAATCCATCTTCACTCTTCTACCTCCTTCTATTTTTAGTAGCCTCTATCTCTACTATAAGCAAAGGTAGGTACTCCATACCTACCCAACTGTATATTCTCAAGATTATAGGCACTAAATTTTTTAATGTCAATTTAGTGAAAGGTTGCACAGAATTAGTGAAGAGTTGCACAAAACAATCGAATTATTAATCCTCACAAAAAAAATCGGCAACCATTTTTGGCTACCGATATACATGAATGCACTAACTCAACGTTGAGGGGGTTAAGTGTGCGATTAATCAGCTACAATTTGGAGAAAAGTCGCTGTTAAGAACCTTCTCACATTAAGAGTAAGTTTCTATATGGTAATGATAATCATTTTCATTTAAAATGTCAACTAATTTCTAAAAAAATTGTATACTACTTGTATGACAACTTTAACGAACGATCAAATCCGACAACTGAATAATTACAGCGTCTATTTGGAAGCAACTGGAATACCCATTTTTCATGCAAAAAACGTGGATAATGCACTTCCGATGATTAAGCTAATTTCCCAAGCACCGAATGATCCAATTGCTGCATCCTTTTTTATGCGAAGAGTTGGAATGTTCATTTCCATGCAGTTTTATATGATGACTATGTATGATGAAATTTGGGATGGACCACTTGAATCATTACAATTTTTTGTAACAACCGAGTATAACAACAAGACAATTAGCACGTATATACCGGCAGAATACTTTCGAAATGTAAAAGAACATCGAGCAGAAGATATTCGACTTGTTTGGGAGCATCAATGCTATCCAATCATCCAACAACTTCGAGCACAATGCAGCATCTCCCCTTTGACACTTTGGGAAAATGTGTTTGGTTATTTGCTTTGGCATTACTACGTTTTTTTAGATAATCCAGTAATTGCTGAGCAAGCTAAAATAGATTGGAACCTACTTCAAGATGACGAGATGTGGAAAAAATTTACGACAAAATCGTCTTTATCAAATTATTTAAAAGGAAAAAATCCCGCACAACTAATAAACGCCCCAGTCCGAACAACATGCTGTTTTTCAAAAGACATTCCTGGACTACAAAAATGTGGATTCTGTCCAAACTAACTTTTAAAATTTTTTTCATGCATGTTTAATCATCCTTTGGGAATAGCTAATAAGAGTCTAATTTTAAAGGAGTGAGGAAGCTTGGGAAACAAAATAGAGGAACGCGTTGAGAATAAGTTAAATAGTATCGGTACAGAAGAAAAAGAAGAAATCTTAAAGAACTTTTCTTCTTTTAAGTCCTATTTGGCAGGCAAAGTAACTGCTGGAGAAAAAATGGGCTTAAGTGAAGAGGTATTAGCAAAAGCAACAGAAAAAGTGGCTGGCTATTTAGCGAAGCATGAAGAACCACGAAATCGCGAACAATATCTTCTGCAAGAGTTATGGAAAAATGGAGACAAAGAGCAACAACATGCACTTAGCCATATGCTCTTAAACATGGTTAAGAATGAATAATAAAGTTCGTAAGGATGCTATAGGTCCATTTCTGGACAATCCAGATGGTGTACGAACTACAAAAGAAAGTCTATTTGATATGCATGAAGACATGCAAACCGTAGATGCCATTCAAGTGGAAGAACTCAATATGAAAGTGCAAGACGAAAACTATCACCACCACACCAAAAGTCGTTCTTTAAGTGAAGAACGATACCCCTAATAAGAAGAAACAAGCTCCGAACAACTCGGAGCTTGTTTTTTATAATAATTTTGCAGTGACTAAACGAGTTCTAATGATAACTGCTAACAATGCGGCAACGATCGCTTTTGCAAGATCTGGCAAGATAAATGGGAGCATACCTCCTTTAAAAGCCCCATCCCAAGGAAGTGCTGCTACAAACTTTAACCAAATTGCTCCAATAATTAATATTATAAAAACTGCGATTATATTCGCAATAATTGCATGCACTTTTGTATATCCAAGTTTTTCAAGATACCACCCTATAAATAAAGCGGCAGGTATAATGGCTATGAGATATCCACCGGTTGGGCCTATAATAATTCCTAATCCACTCGTCATTCCTGCAAAAACAGGTATACCAATTACTCCCATCAATACATAGATAGTCACTGCTATAGTGCCAAATTTTTTCCCAAGAATAGTTACTGTTAGCATGACTGCAATCGTCATTAACGTAAACGGTACTGGTGGTATATTAATCATAGTCTGTGCTGCAACCGCAATAATTGCAGCGAATAGCGCAGCTACAATCATCATTTTCAATCGTTCATTTCTCATTCTATTTCCCCCTAAGTTAAATAAGTAAACACACAATAATAACTAGTTAACTCAATTGTATCTTAAATTAATAGATAACATCTCGTCAATATAAAAAACAGTGCTCTACGAAAAGAGACACTGTTTTTATTTTTTACCACCTATTACTTGCTGCTTCGATTGATTCTAATCTGATCGTTCCTTTTTGCATTGGAGGTGGACATGTTTTATTATATGCAATAATCTTTTCATTTACTTTCGTTACTCGGAATTGCAACTCGTTTTTTTGACCGCTTGCGTATTTCTCGGCAATGTCTTTTAATTCATCGCGAATCTCATGCTGCAACTTTAACCAATGCGGCTTGAATCCTGCGTCTTTTGCGATTTTTTGAAAGTGTTGAAATACGTCTCCCGAAAAATATTCATCTGGCAGCGGCTTACCTTTGCCCTTTAAATTATCCATGCCACCAGTCTTTTCATAATTCCTTAATATGTCTCCGATTAAATCGTTACTTGGTTTATTTAAATTTTCATTATCCATCAACTGCAACCCTCATTTCACAAAATGAATGTGTGGAGCCTTTTCTAATAAAACCTTTAAAAAATTTTCTCGATTCTCAGGTGAGATAATTATACTTCCCATAATCGCTTTTTTATACTGAATCTCTAAAGCATCTGTTGAGGATAGAATGCGGTATCCAAAGAGAATATTCGATGTTGGATTCACTTTCGTTATGTCCTCAAACGGGATTTTACTTCGGAACAGTCCACCACGGACAAATAAATAATCTTCTTTAAACGTATATTCTATGTCTAAAGAAACCCATAAAATAAATCCTTCACATAGTAGAAAAAGTACAAGCGTTATCCAAACGGCGTTCATATCAGGTGCTTCCATAAAAAATAATTCAATTACCATCGGCAAAAGGGTTGCCAATGCAATTAGAACACTGGCTACCATGATAAGGATGATAAAAGTCCGATCTCTCTTGGATTTAAACGTCATATAATCACCTACCTATATGGATTCTGTAGCAGCATCCTTTATTCCTTCACGATGTACGTAAATATTTTTTAAGATTGATTTCACTACTGCATAAGTTGGAACACCTAAAATAATTCCCCATAACCCAGCAATATTTCCTGCTGCTAAAATAATCGTAATAACGGTTAGTGGATGGATATCTAATGATTTCCCCATCACATTCGGTGTAATAAAGTTACTTTCAATTTGCTGTGAAACAAGCATAATAATTGCAACATAAATGGCCATTTTGGGCTCTTGAAGTAACGCAATGATTAGGGCCGGAACAAGGGCTATATATGGACCTAAAAATGGTACTACATTCATCATCATTCCGAATAATGCAAGTAATAGGGCATATTTAAGCCCAATTGCAAAATATCCTATGAATAGCATTACTCCGACTAAAAAGCTGACGAATAACTGACCTTGAATATACGACCGTAATGTATCGTCAACATCCGATAATGTTTTTCGAATCCATGTTTTCTTATCACCTTTAAAAAACTTAGCGACAAAAGGTGCAAATTTTTCATGATCCTTCAGCATATATACAAGAAAAAACGGAACAAGAACAAGTAAGAATACTCCTTGGAACACACTTTGAACAAATTTTACTAATAGAGAACCTGCTACAGCTGCAATCGTATCAATCTTTCCGGTTGCTTCTTTTATCGTATTCTGGATTGGCTCAGGAAGATCCGTAAGCCTATCTCTTTGAGAAATAGTGTATTTTGTAAAGTCTCCTATTTCTTTTACAATTTCCGGTGTATTTTCCACAAGGGAGTTCACTTGTTTTGTAAGAGGAGGACCTACAAGTGCATAAAATCCCCAACCGATTAGACCAATAGCAATGAAAACAGAAATGATACTAGCCCATCTCGGAAATTTCATTGACTCTAACCATTTTTGTAATGGTCTTGCTAAATAAAATAAGACTCCGCCTATTAATAAAGGCATAAATATTGTTTGTCCAATAATAACTAATGGAGAAAAAATAGTTTTTACTTCCATAAACATATAGATTATTAACAACGTAAGCAGTACTGCTACACCTACTTGAAACCATCGCTTATTTGCCACCTAACGCCCACATCCTTCATTTATTTCTTCTTAAATGGTTATACGATTCTAGTTGATCGAAGTTTCACTCTATCAAGTATCTTATCATTTTTTATTGTACACTGATAATATAACTACGCTTGAAAGGAGGACCTTTATGGAATACTACAAAGAATTACGTAAATATGTTGGTCATAGCCCACTTATACTTCCGGGATCTGTTGTGCTCATTTTAAATAATAAAGATGAAGTATTACTACAAGAAAGAGCTCCCGGGATATTCGGTTTGCCTGGTGGATTAATGGAACTTGGAGAAAGCTTAGAGGATGCTGCACGAAGAGAGGTTATAGAGGAAACAGGATTATATGTCGGTGAGTTAGAATTATGTCATGTATACTCTGGACCCGAGTATTATTTTGAAGTAGAAAATGGAGATACTTTCTATTCCGTTACTGCTGTGTATAAAACAAGAGATTATAATGGAGATATGTCACCGGATGGGGATGAATCGATCAGTCTTCAATTTTTTGCCCCGAATAATTTGCCGGATGGTATGTTGGCTTCTTATCGGAAATTTATAGAGGATGGGCTTGAGATTTAAGTAGCCTCAAGCTCATTTTGTGTTGCTCGGACTTGGTTATCTGGTGCTCACACTGGGTATGTGGTACTCAGAAAGTTCGTGCTGCACTCGCACAATTTATATCATTCTTTTGAAAAGCAATCCTCCATAAGAAAAATGCTAGCGTCCTTTAAGTGCATTTTGTCTTCTCTATTTCTAGAGTGCTTTGGACGAAACATTTGCTACACTATTACAGTTAGAGAAAATGGATCGTGACGGATGTTTGTTCGTCGCCTTCTTGAAAAATGTAAAGACATAATGCATTTGTTTTGGTTAATGAGAGAATAAATCCTTTCCTATTCTTTTAAAAGCAGACGAAGATACAATTTCGTCCGCTCAGCACTTCTTTATATATGAATGATAGCTATTTTTCTCTAGTACCACCTACTCTAATGATACACCCACTAATCCCTGTATACTGTGTACGGTAAAACTAAAAAATCAAGATCAATCCCTTAAAGCTATATTATGAAACCTTACTATTACTGGATTCCTAGCATGCAAGATTCATATACATTCTTATCTTTTAAAAAAAGAAGAAGGAACTAGTCCCTCTCCTTTTTTTATTTATTTGCAATATGCACTTTAAGTAATTTACCTTTAATTGTTGTGTTTCTCATCGTTTTTAATACGAGCGGACCTTTGCCATTTAGTATTTCTACGTATGTGACAGTGTCTTGAATTGTGATAATACCGATGTCGTCAGCAGAAACTCCCTCTATTTTGGCAAGTGTTCCTACGAAATCGACTGCGCGAAGTTTCTTTTTCTTGCCGCCGTTGAAATACAGTTTTGTGATGTTTGCGTTTAATTGAGCGCCTTTTGATTCTTTTACTTCTGGTTGCTCCTGCATTTTCAAATTAAATGCTGTGCGACTTTTCACAATTGCTTCCGGTGATAACTCAGCTCCCGTAGGAATCTCAAAGCCAATATAATCTTCAATTTCTTTTACAAACTTGTCCTCATGTGGGGTTGCAAGCATAATCGATTTTCCGCTACGGCCTGCGCGTCCCGTCCTACCAGTACGATGGACATAGCTTTCTTTTTCAAGCGGCACATCATAATGAACTACATGTGTGATGTCTTCAATATCAATCCCACGGGCTGCTACATCTGTGGCAATTAAATATCGGAAATCTCCTCGACGGAAATCGTCCATTACTTCAAAGCGGTCTTCCTGCATCATTCCACCATGAATTTTATCTGCCGTATAGCCTTTTTCATCTAACATATCCACCAATTGTTCCACTCTGTCTTTTGTACGGCAGAAGATGATACAACTGTCAGGGTTTTCGATAATCGTCAATTTTTCGAGGAATGAAAACTTAAGTTCCTCCCTCACAACATACTTTACATGCTCAATATCCGGAGCATTTTCTTCTGCAGCATCTATCTCAATCGAAACAGCTTGCTTCATGTATTTGCTACTTAACTTTTTAATCACGTCTGATAAAGTTGCGGAAAATAACATAGTTGTGCGTTCTTTGGGCAATAATTTAATAATGGATTCCACTTGTTCTAAAAAGCCCATATTTAACATTTCATCTGCTTCATCGATGACAAGGTACTCCATTTTTGACACATCAAGTGTCCCTTTTTCGATATGGTCCAGTACGCGTCCTGGTGTCCCTACGACAATATGTGTTTTTTGCTTTAACGCTAATTTTTGTCTAGCAAATGGCGATTTCCCGTACAAGGCAAGACCTTTTATTCGCTTATAACGACCAATATTCGTGATGTCTTCCTGTACTTGAACAGCTAATTCTCTTGTTGGAGTGAGCACTAATGCTTGTGGTTTGTTTTCTTCCCAATCTACAAGCTCACATAATGGCGTCGCAAATGATGCGGTTTTTCCACTACCTGTTTTAGATTTTACAAGAATATCTTGTTTCTGAAGGGCAACCGGAATTACTCTTTGTTGTACTTCTGTTGGCTCTGTGTAGCCTAGTTGTTCGATGGCACGTAATATTTTTTCGTCTAACTTTAACTCTTTAAAATGCACTATGCATAATCTCCTCTTTAAATCTTATTTAACAGTTGAATATTTATCTTCCTATTTGTTGAACAAGTTTCGACAAATAACCTCATTATCACATTATAACAGGTTAACTGTGGTATAATTGAAATATCGCTTTTTGCGTGAACAAAACTAGAAAAGAGGTTAGCACATGAGTTTCCAACGACAACCAAAAGAAGTTTCTGACTTCGTAGCAGCACGGTCAATTGATGAGAAAATCTCTTTTACACGTAATGATCATGAAGTTCATGGTACTATTTTCAAAATTTTAGAGCAGTCAGTTATTGTCGAAATTTCTACTGAAGACGCGAAGAAAATTAATGTTCCTTCTAATTTAACCGTAGTATCCCACAAAAATTACACTGTACTATAACGATTAATTTCTTCGAGAAAAACTTTTCCGTATTTTTCTTGCTTATTTGCACCTACTCCATGAACATCTAATAATTCTTCTTCGGTTTGCGGGCGCTTTACACACATGTCTTGTAGTGTTTTATCTGAAAAAATAACAAACGGTGGTACACCAGCTTCGTCCGCAAGTTTTTTCCGAAGCACTCTTAAACCTTCAAATAACGGATCATTCTTCGCGATTTGTTTCGTTACTGCTACTCCTTTACGCATCACTTGTCTTTTCCCAAGTAATACATCCTTTCCTGCATCCGATACATAAATGGTAGGTAAGCTGCCATGATTAACTGAAAGTAAACCTTCTGAAATCATAAACTCCATTAGACCAGAAACTTCTTTTAACGACTTATTTTTTAATATCCCGTACGTAGATAGTTTTATAAATCCAAAATCCACTACTTTTTTGTTTTGTGAACCGGTTAACACTTGCGCCGTAATTGTTTTCCCAAATTTTTGACCCATTCGAACAACACAAGACAAGACCATTTGGACTTCTTTTGTAACATCTGACATTTCCCTTTTATCCGTGCAATTTCCACAACGACCACATGGCTCTCCGTTTGGCTCTCCAAAATAATACACGATAAACTGTTGTAAACAATTTTCCGTATGACAATAATCGACCATTCCTTGTAGCTTTTCCAATTCTTGCGGAATTCTTTCACGATCCAACGCTTGATCTATTAAAAATCGTTGCGTTTGCACGTCTTGTGAAGCATATAAAACGACGCACTCACTCGGCAAACCGTCTCGTCCAGCTCTTCCTGCCTCTTGATAATAACTCTCCATGTTTTTAGGAAGCTGATAATGAATGACATATCGTACATTCGATTTATCGATTCCCATGCCGAATGCATTCGTCGCAACCATTACTTGTGCTTCATCTGTTAAAAACCGCTCCTGCTCTTTATTTCGAAATGCTTCCGGAAGTCCTGCATGATATTTTGCAGTTCGGACTCCTGATTTTATTAACAACTCATATAGTAAATCGACCGTTTTTCTAGTAGCAGCATAAATAATACCGACTTCTTGAGCGTTCTTTTTAATAAAGTCCTTTAAAAACCGATTTTTATCTTGTCCTAGTACAACCGAAAAAGATAAATTTGAACGAGCAAATCCTGTAATTACTGTATTATCCTCTTTAATTTGAAGCAATCTACATATATCGGCACGAACATCTGGAGTAGCGGTGGCAGTTAAAGCAAGTACAACAGGTGCTTCTTCAAAAACTTCCTTTAATCGATGAATTGCACGATAGCTTGGTCGGAAATCATGTCCCCATTGGGAAATACAATGCGCTTCATCTACTGCTATTAATGGCACTTTAACACGCTTTAGTTGATTTAAGAAGTTTGTAGATTCCAGTCGTTCAGGTGCAATATAAAGGAGACGATATTGCCCATTTTGCACTTCTTCCATCGTTTCTCTTACTTCTTCAGCAGTTAATGTACTATTGATAAAGGTAGCTGGAATCCCTGCCTGTAATAATGTGTCTACTTGATCTTTCATTAGAGAAATCAAGGGCGAAATAACGATTGTTGTTCCTTCCAACATTAAAGAAGGAATTTGATAGCAAAGAGATTTCCCTCCTCCTGTTGGCATTACACATAAACTCGCTTTATTTTCTAACACATAGTTTATAACGGTTTCCTGTCCTTCTCGAAACGAATCATATCCAAAATAAGTTTGTAATAATTGACGTGCTTTTTCTAACACTAGAGCGACTCCTCCTTTATGAAAAAAGGGTAAACAGATTATTTACTGTTTCCCCTTCTTATTGTTAAATGTGTTATTCGCTGGTTTTGGATCTATTTTATTAACATCAGATCCAAGTAGGAAATATCCTATAATAGAGGACACAATTGCAGCTCCTGCAATGATTAGGATTTTATTTATAATAGTTACTTCATTATAATCTTCTTGGTTTAGAATAATTGTTGCAAGCACAGCTACTACGACCATAATTGGCACGATTACTTTAGACTTTTTCACAGCGAACTTCCTTCCTATGCATACGTATAATATATTGTACCATAAGAATATGTATAGAGAGGAGTAGACGATAATGGGATCTGTTACTTTTGTATTTGCTATTGTTGCCTTCGTATTTGCATTAGATGCAACAAACAAATATAACAAACTGGAAAAACGAGTGATTGAGCTAGAAAATAATAAATCGAGCGAATAAGTGAGCGCTTATGAGATAATGATTAAAAATGAAATTTGAGGATGACAACAATGACAAATGAAATAGATGTAAAACTGAAAGATGCATTAGCACAAGATTTGCAAAAAGGAGTTCCTATTCTATTAAAAGATGGATTTCATGAGGCTGATTCTTTAAAAGAAGGTTCTATTTTAAAATTGCAAAACCCTGCAGGTAAATTTGTCGGAAAAGGCTATGTAGGAATGCAAAATAAAGGGATAGGCTGGCTTCTGTCGAAAAATGAAAACGAAAAAATTGATACTTCCTTTTTCCAAAAGAAAATTGCAACAGCAATCAAAAATCGGGAGGATTACTATAATAGTAACGATACGACTGCATTCCGTATATTTAACGGAGAAGGCGATGGAATCGGCGGTCTAACAATTGATTATTTCGATGGTTTTTATTTAATAAGCTGGTATAGCGAAGGAATCTATTCCTTTAAAGAAATGATTTTAGAGGCACTTGAGGCATCTGTTTCATATAAAGGTATTTATGAGAAGAAACGATTTGATACAAAAGGTCAGTATGTAGAAGACGATGATTTTGTGAGAGGCGAATGCGGTGAGTTTCCACTAATCGTGAAGGAAAACGGTCTAAACTTCGCAATCTATTTGAATGACGGAGCGATGGTTGGTGTGTTTCTTGACCAACGTGATGTTCGCAAAAAAATTCGTGATGCTTATTCTAAAGGGAAAACAGTTCTAAACACATTTTCGTATACAGGAGCTTTTTCTGTTTTTGCTGTAGCTGGCGGAGCGAAGAAAACCACAAGTGTCGATCTTGCCAAAAGAAGCTTAAGCAAAACGACGGAGCAATTTGAAGTGAACGGAATAGATGTAGAAAAGCAAGACATTATCGTGATGGATGTATTTGATTATTTTAAATATGCCAAACGAAAAGAACTAGCTTTTGATGTAGTAATCCTAGATCCGCCTAGCTTTGCACGTTCGAAAAAGTACACATTTAGCTCTGCAAAGGATTATACGAATTTGCTAAAAGATGCTATTGCAATTACAGAAAAAAATGGTGTGATCGTTGCATCTACAAACAATGCAACGTTTGGAATGAAAAAATTTCAAACATTTGTGGAAAAGGCTTTTAAAGAGAGTAATCGTAAATATACAATTGAAGAAGAATTTTCTCTTCCAAGTGATTTTAGAACTTCTTCGCTTTTTAAAGAAGGAAATTATTTGAAAGTGCTATTTATAAGAATAAAATAAGAGTATTTTCAAAAAAGGAATGGTGGACAATGGTTCATTCATTCCTTTTTGTGGTCGAATAAGTTGTTAAGTTTAATGCTTATAATTGAATCATATACTTTTCATAAATTAGCATGATTCCGCTATAGGCGGACGCTTTTCGCGGGGTGAGTGATGAGCCATCTATCTCACTCATCCCGTTGGAGTCGCCGCCTGTCGCTCCAATTGATAAGAAAAACGCTAGCGTCCTTTAAGTGCTCTTGTCTTCTCTATTCCCAGAGTGCTTTGGATGAATCATCGCTACACTATTACCGGTGTTTCTTTTGTGGATCGTGAAGTGACTGCGTCACTTCACGATCCATTTTTTTCAGTAATCTTGTGGCGGATGTTTATCCGCCGCCCTCTTGGAATATGTAGAGACTAGGTACGTAAGGGGTGTTTAATGAGAGATTAGATACTTTCCTATTCTTTTAAAAGTGGACGAAGATGCAATTTCGTCCGCTCAGCGCTTCTTTATACATGGATGCTATCTATTTTTCTTTAGTAACACTTACTCGAATCATACACGTACTGATTCATGTACACTGTGGACGTTAAAACTAAAAAAAATCAAGATCAAACCCTTGAAAATATACTATGAATCCTTACTATTACTGATTTACTAGCATCCAAGATTCATATACTTTCTTTTCTTTTAAAATAATCATTGTTCGTGTTTTAATAGTTATATCCTATTTATGAAATTGACTCAATTAGTAACAGTTAAAGAAAAACCCATTTTTTAAAGGTTCCATTTCTCCCTCAACTAACACCTCTTTAGTTGGGGAACAACCGTTTTCAGATTAATTATGGTAGATAGATTTCAGATATGAAAACAACTTCTCCATCCTTTTCGTATAGTTGAAGTAACCCTCTATGAATAACAACCTCCTCCCAATCTACTTGGATTAACGAAGATCCACCTTTCACCAAACAAATCGGAACATTTTCAGAAATGCTTAAGGTTATAGCACCTCCCTCTGTTTCCTCCAAATGAAATCCATTTGGTGCATCCTGATCCATTATTTTCTCTGTAAAAGTAATATTTAGATTCAGTGTATTTCCTTTAATTTCTGCACTATTTAACATTGCAGTTTTAGAGTCTATAGAAAGGTTTATCAATTCATTCATAGAATGGAAGTTATTATGAAGTACTGTATTTAATTCTTCAACTGTTTCCATTTTCATTTCATTTAACATTATTTTCTTTTCTTGTTCCTCCAATAAAAATCGTTGTTTTTCCACAGCTTGATTAAGTTCCACAATTTTATTTTCTAATTTACTTATATCATTCTCAAAATCATCTGAAGGAACATTTTTATTCGTACAACCAACAATCAACAATAATAAAATCAAATAAAACAAGATAAACAAAGTATTCTGTTTTTTCAAGTTACGCCTCCAAAATTTGATTTATTATGCCTATCATTATCCTACTTCGCTATTCTACTAAAAATACCTGCTTATTAGAGTGATAGATACGACTTCTATGTTATCTCCAGCTTTTCCACTCTTATTTAGATAACGTGAATTTAGTTTTAGGATCTTCTTTCCTATATGCCCTAAATCGTGTATCATCCACACTGATATGCTCAATGTACTGTTTTCAAATTCAGAAAAGGAGTTGTTCCAAAAGTTACTTTTGGAACAACTCCTTTTCTTTGCAGATCATTCAAAATAAATCGGATAATGCGCGGCACATCTCTCGTTGAAGGTTGCCTGACAATGTGGACAGCTATCTGTTTGCATATACTCATTTATTGTCAACTCTGTTTGGCAACTACCACAAAGGATGGCCAATTCGTCAAACTGCTCCTTCGGCCAACGCTCGATCGTATGGTCTGCATCTTCCTCGTGGCATTTGTAGCAAGGATAGTATCGATTGCAGCATTTAAACTTTATGGCGATAATATCTTTTTCCGTACGATAATGCGTACAACGTGTTTCATTGTCCACGATAGCACCATAGACTTTCATTTATAATCCCCCTAACTTTATTAGTAGTAGCGTTAACACAAATAAAATTGCGATTGCCCCTGCTATGTAATCGATTTGCTGAAATTGCAACTGCTTATATTGAGTTCTTCCCTTGCCTTTTCCATAAGCACGTGCGTCAATCGCGTAGGTCAGCTGCTCCGCCCGTTGAATGGTTGTAAAGAGAAGAGGAATTAATATTGGGATGTAAGCATAAATACGTTTTGGTAGCGATAATGATGACATATCGTATCCTCTTGCTTTTTGAGCCAGGAGAATCCGATCAAGCTCCTGCAAGATTGTTGGGATAAAGCGTATGGCAATGACTATCATTAATGAAAACTGTTCCACTGGCGCGTTGAGTTTGGACAACGGAGCTAGTAGTTTTTCAAGCCCTCTAGCTAAATCTAGCGGCATTGTCGTTAACGTTAAGACAGATGCTAATAATACGAGTAAAATAATACGACCGACATAGCGCATCCCATTTTCTAACCCTTCCCAAGTCACCTCTATGAAAGACCAAGACCAGATGGTAGTTCCTTTTGTAAGTAAGACATTATATAGAAAAGTGAACATTAAAATAAATAATAATGGCTTTAAACCTCTCACAAAAACGTGTAATGGAACGTTGGATAAAAACAAAACCCCGAAAACAAAAAGGCTTGAAACCACATAACTAATTGCTGTTTCTAGTGTTAGGAAGCTCAACATAATAATAAAAATACATAAAATTTTCGTCCTTGGATCTAGTCGGTGAAACATGGAATTTGTCTCCATATATTGGCCAATTAGTACGGTACTAGACATTTAGAAGCCCCCTTGAATTCCAAAGAGGTTTAACTTCCCTAAAAATATCCTGCTCTCTACAACTTGCAACTTCTATTTTCTGGCCAGATAATTCTTCCAGTAGCTTTAGGAACTGCACAGGCTCTGGTAGTGACAATCCTATTTTTTCCAGTAACGAAGACTGCTCCAAAAATAAGTGATTCGGATCAAATTGTCCCATTAGTTTCCCTTCGTGAAATACGATTACCTTATCCGAATACTCAGCAACATCATCCATTTGATGCGATACGAAGATAATGGTCCTGTTTTCTTGTTGCTGCCATTCTTGTAGAAGCTGCAATAGAGCGACTTTGCTTTTTGGGTCGAGACCTGCTGTTGGTTCATCCACTATAAGAAGCTTCGGTTCCGTCATCAATACAGAGGCAATGGCTACGCGGCGCTTTTGTCCTCCACTTAGCTGGAACGGGGCTAATGGAAGCATTTCCTCGGACAAGCCTAATTGCGGTAAAATCTTTGAAATAGCCTCTTTTATTTGCAGACGTGAGGAACCTTGTTGCTTTAGTGCAAAGGCAAGCTCCTTGAAAACCGTTGTTTCAAATAGCTGATGCTCCGGATATTGAAAAACGAATCCGATTTCCGGAATGACTTTTAATCGTCCTTTGGCATCTTTTTTAACGGGCTGCTCATCTATCAAATAGCTACCATCAATGGAAGCGATCAAACCCTTCAGCACTTTGACGAACGTGGACTTTCCAGCACCTGTTTGACCAATGACAGAAATCCATTTTCCCTTTTCTATTGTACAACTGACATTCTTCAGAGCCATTTGATGGGAATAGTTCACACATACATTGTTTAATTGATAGGCCATTGTGAACGAATCCCCTCTTTCCAATCTGGACTAATCGGCTTTTCAAGTTGGAGTGTTTGATGTAAACGCACGGAAAACGGTAGTTGTAATTGATATTCCGCTACAGGTACTGTTTCAAAAAAAGTTAACGGGTCACCGTCAAATTGAAGTCGACCTTTATGTATAAGTAAAATGCGCTCAGCAGATAGTACTTCCTCCATATGATGAGTAATGTGAATAATCGTCATGCCTTGTAAATGCAATTCATGCATTATATATAGCACCTGCTCCCTTCCCTGTGGATCTAGCATAGAAGTTGCCTCATCGAAAATTATAATTTGAGGACGCATTGCCAAAATTGCTGCTATCGCTACGCGTTGCTTTTGACCTCCAGATAGTTGATGCGGCATTGAGTCTAAATAATCCTCCATATGAACAGCTAGTAACGCATGGTCCATTCGACTACGCATTTCTTCCCTTGGAACGCGAATATTCTCCAATCCAAAAAGCACCTCATCCATGACGGTCGTGGTGATGAATTGGTCCTCTGGATTTTGAAAAACAAAGCCTATTTGTTGATGAATTTCGAACAAATCTGCTGTTTTTGACGTGTCTAGCTGTTGAAGTTTTATAGTACCTTCCTTTGGTAGTAGCAATCCATCCATTAGCTTAGCAATGGTGGATTTCCCACTCCCATTTGCTCCAACAATCGAAACAAACTCTCCTGCTTTAATCGTAAAGCTAACATCCTCTACAACAGGCTGCCCTTTTTTATAATAAAAATGAACATGATCAAATGTAAGCATTTATTCACTTCCTTTTTGACTTTTCCATGTAGTAAAAAATGCATCTATACTGTTCTCAGAAAATGAAGGAACGGGCTTATGCCACTTTGTCACCTTTGAACCGTTAACGCCAAATATTTCACCAGTTAAATCTTCATCTTCTTGCGCTAATAATGCAATAATAAAACGAGCTATATCATCTGCTTCGCCAACTTTCCAAAATTCTGGAAATGGTTCATTTTTACTCGCATATTTCCCCTTCACATGTTCGATTACAGGTCTGGTCATATCCGTTAAAGCAGCTGGTGAAATAGCATTTACTCTAATATGATTGCGTTTTAGTTCAGCCGCAAGCGTCCACATCATGCCGAGCACTCCGGCTTTTGCGGCGCTATAATTTACTTGCCCAATAGAGCCCATTAATCCGGCTGTAGAAGTTAATAAAAGTATGTCACCACCACTTTTTTGCATATGTGGAACCACTCGCTGAATGCTATAAAAGGCACCATTCAAATGCACGTCTATTACAGATTGCCACTCTTCATCCGTCATATATATACATTTTTGATCATGTAAATTGCCAGCGTTAGGAATCAGCACATCTATACGGCCATATTTAGCTATGACTGCATCAATCATAGCGGTGACTGCGAAAGGATCTGCTACATCAGCAAGGTATCCCATAGCTACCCCACCAGCTAGCTGAATCTCTTGGACTACTTCGTCTATTAAATCTTGCTTAGAGCCATTGATAACTACTTGGTAGTTAGATTGCGCAAGATGCATGGCGATGCTACGACCAATGCCCCTAGTGGAACCTGTAATAATCGCTACTTTTTTCATCACTCCAACTCCTTTACTGAAAAAGATCCCGAAGCAATTACCTCACCAGTTTCTGCTGTAACCGTCACTTCGATATTGCATTCACTGAACACAAAATCAAAAATCGCGACAGTATCTACTAATAGTGGCTTTAGAAATTTCATATCATAATCTATAATCCATTGCTTTGGATGATCTGCTAAATAAAGTGATTGTGCGACTCCCATGATATACATGCCATGGGCTATGGGGCGCTTGTATCCAACCTTTGCTGCAGCTTCATTGTCTACATGAATGGCAGCCGAATCTTTGGAAACTGCTGCATATCGTCGGATAACTTCAGCTGTGACGTGTTTATTCATCTTGTTCACCTACTTGAATTAATACGGTTTCCGCTGTGACAATAAGGTTCCCTTCGCATTTACAATCTAGCGTATTTGTTAAAAAAGTAAGCATGCCTTGTTTACCTTCTTTTTTGGAAACCTTCGTTAAAGTGAATTCGCAATCTAATGTCATTCCTGCGATAATGGGAGACTTGTATGAAAACTGCTGAGTCCCGTGAATCAATGGTGTATCTGTTTTCAGCCAAGGAATATTGAATGCTTGCCAAAAAATAACGGGCATTGTTACCGGTGCTATAAGTTTTCCATGGATGGTTTGTATAGGAGACTCAATACTTTGAGCATAGTGTGAAATCCACTCATCGGTCACATAAAGCTGTACATGCAGCCTTTTCATTCGACTGACTCCACAAGCGTTGCAAGACCTATGCCTCCGCCAATACCGAGTGTGGCAATGCCCTTTTTATATGGTTGATGCAGCATTTCAGCACATAAACGAGTCATTAATATTGCACCTGATGCGCCAAATGGATGGCCAATTGCTAGTGCACCGCCACCGCGGTTCACTTTATGTAGTGGAATTTGAAGCTCCTTTAGCGAAGCTAACACTTGTGAAGCAAAAGCTTCATTAAATTCCACTATGTCAATATCATCTACCGTCAGTTGCTGACGTTTTAGCAACTTTTGTACAGCTGGAATAGGGCCGATACCCAAATAATTGGGATCTACACCCGCTGCCTGAGCATCCACTACTCGTAAAATAGGCTGGAGGTTTAGCTCTCGACATTTTTCAATTGACATTATTAATACAAGAGCTGCCCCGTCATTAAGTGGACATGTATTCCCTGCTGTGACGGTTCCATGTTCCTGAAAAACAGGCAGAAGTTTTGACAGTTTTTCCATGTTCGTATTAGATCTTGGGCATTCATCTTCTGTAATCCATTCTCCCTTAACTTGAAGAGGCACAATCTCTTGCTCAAACCGTCCAGTTTGCTGAGAGTGAATGGCTTTTTGATGGCTTTCCAAGGAAAATCTATCCTGTTCTTCTCTAGAAATAGCATATTTTTGGGCGACATTCTCAGCGGCAATACCCATATCTGGATCACCGTAAGATTTCGGGGTGAAATGAGCACGTGTATATAATTCCGGTACACCCATCAAGGTTTGCGGTTTAGCCATTTTCCAAGGTGCGCGGCTTGTACTTTCAACACCACCAGCTAAATAAACCTCTCCTGCACCACTTTGAATTAACCTTGACGCTAAATTTATCGCCTCTAAACCAGAGCCACATTGCCGGTCGATCGTAACGCCAGGTACCGTAACAGGAAGACCTGCTTCTAAAGCTGAAACTCGTGCAATATTGCCACCTGGACCAACTACATTACCAATGAATACATCATCAATTATGTCCTTTGGCAAATTCGTTTCCGCTACAATATGCTGAATGAGTGGCGCTAATAATTTCTCCGGTTCAAGCGTACTTAATATGCCACCCATCTTTCCTATCGGTGTACGTTTAGCCATGACAATCACAGCATCTGTCATACTTTCACCTTCTCCACATAGTCTTTCATCGCTTTACGTGCCAATTTTCCATTGCCTGTATAGATAAAATGGTCCACCGTTATAAGTTGCTTTGGAGCTTTATAGCTTGCTAAATGCTGACGACAATAATCTTTTATCTCTTTTATTGATAAGCGATGTTGTCCATTCCACTTAACGAGTGCCGTCACCTGTTCTCCCCAGTATAAATCTGGTACTCCTAGCACCATCACTTCTTGGATTGCAGGAAGTTGTTGTAGAACCGACTCTACTTCTTCTGGAAAAATGTTTAGGCCGCCCGACACAAGCATATTTTTCGCGCGACCTGCCAAATATAAGTAGCCATCTTCGTCCATATACATATAATCCCCAAGAATGAGCCACCCATCTTGGAAAGCTGCTGACGTTTCTTCCGGCAAATGATGATAGCCTGAAAACATCAAATCACTTCGAATGTAAAGCTGCCCAATTGTTCCAATAGGTGCTTCCTGAAAATGCTCATCGCGAATGGATACTTGAACGCCTGAAAAGGGTTTGCCTACGGAATTGGATTTATTTTCTGCAAAGACATCCAAATAACTGATATAACTCGCTTCGGATGAGCCATAAAATTCATATAAATTCGCCTCTCCAAATATTTCCTTAGCTCTTTTCTTCGATTCCGTCGACCATTTGGCACCAGAACTTATTAACGCTTGAATTTGCGTTTGCTCTTGGACAGCCTGTTGCATCATCGATTCAATCATCGTTGGAACTACAAACAAAATAGCATCTGGATTCTGTTTGCAAAGCGTTAATACCTCTTGAGGATTAAATTTATGTACGATATGAAATGTAGCACCAAAATACAAGCTCTGCATTAAAGCAAATAATGATAAGGACTGTACGAACGGACCTGGCGCCAAAATATGTTCCATATTATCAAATTGGAAGGCTTCATTCGTCGCTTCAAAGCTTTTAATCCACGACAAATGTGTACGCATATACCCTTTTGGTATGCCTGTTGTGCCTGAGGTAAAGCCGATAAATAGTAATTCGTTCGTGTTATCCATTTCAGCAATTGGCAATAAACGAGCTGACCAGTTGTCATAGGACCCTGTTTCTTCCGCTGTAAAGGTTAGCAATTGAATCTCACTATCCTGCGAAGTTAGATTTATTGCAAATACAGGCTCTGCAAAAATCATTTTTGGTTGACATAGCTGTAAAATGGCGCTTATTTCATTTTCACTCCATTTAGGATCTAGAGGAATGGGAATACATCCAGCATAAATGGCACCTAAAAAAACTTCTACAAATTCCATGCGATTCGTTGATAATATCGCAATTTTTTCATGCACGAGGCCATTTTGTTGCAAACCATGCGCAATTTTTTTCATTGCCATTACTAATTCCAAATAGGTACGACAATCTTGGCCATCTGTTAAGGCAATTTTGTTCGGCTGCTCTGTTGCATATCGTACAATTGGTTCTGCTAGATTCATCTCTTCCTCACACCTATTTCATCATTCTATCTATTAATTGTTCAATTTCTGTTCAATCGGACTAACAGCTTTTAGTTGTATAGCAATAACAGCCACAATAATTGCTTTAATTAGATCTCCTGGTAAAAATGCAGTTGCACCTACAAGTCCAGCCCAGATTGAAGTATGAGTGATGAGTGCCATTATTGGTGCACCAATTAAACTAACAAGTACAACGCCAAAAATAAAATTGATGACAATCACTTTCCATACTTTTAACGATGACCATACTTTTTCAATTGCAAATCCGATAAAAAATGCGGCAATTGGCCAGCTCAAAATGTATCCCGCAGATGGTCCTACTAATACAGATAAACCACCACGTCCGCCTGATAATAACGGTAAACCCAAAGCAACTAATACGATAAATAATATCAAGCTTATCGCACCTGTTTTCTTTCCTAAAAAGCATCCTGCCAACATGACACCTAGTGTTTGCGCAGTTATTGGTACTGGAATAAAGCCCAGTGGAATTGGTGGAATCATGCCCAATACTCCTATTAATGCAGCGAATAATGCGGCGAATACCATCTCTTTTGTTGTCATCTTATTTCCTCCGTTGTTATGAAAAATTTCTACTAGAAGTCGACATCTATGTATTAGATTTATCATAGCTTGCAATTTTATTTGTGTAAACACTTTTTTATTTTTGGTTAACACATTTTATTCACTAATCACTAAGTTCTATCTTCTATTTCATACATGTTGATCAACAAAAATAACCACTAAAGTACAGCTAACTTAACACAAAAGCAAAAAATCCCAAGTAGAATAACACATTCTTCTTGGGATTTTTTATTTTACTTAATCTCTTGTTTAATCATTATGTAACATTGTAGGTATTGTAATTTAAGCTTCGTCTGGAGTGAATGTACGGGATGCTAGCTCAGAGTCTAGCATAAAGATTGCATTTGAATCTTTTTCGATGCGCTTGATTTTATTAATTAACGTATCAAATGTTGATTCTTCTTCTACTTGTTCGTCGATAAACCATTTTAAAAATGCCATTGTTGCATGTTCACGCTCATCTAATGCGATATCAGATAAGTAATAAATGCGATGTGTTACTTCTTTTTCATGTCTTAATGCTGATTCAAACGCATCTAAGATAGAAGCAAATTCATTATGTGGACGTTCGAAACCCGCTATTGTTGCTCTGTATCCTAAATCACTTAGAAAGTTATAAAACTTCATTGCATGGAATCGCTCTTCTTCTGCTTGTACCAAAAAGAAATTAGCGAAGCCATCATACGCCTCTTCTGTGCAGTATGCGGCTATTGCAAGATATGCATGTGCAGAATAAAATTCAAAGTTCATTTGATCATTCAATGCTTCATGTAATTTTTCAGATAACATCATGATATTCCTCCTGTTAAAGAAAGTATTGAAAGTCGAAATATTCACCTTCAATCATAAGTATACAACTGCGAACATTTTTTGCAAAACTGTTCCCCTTGTTGCTCGGCGTAACTGAATAAAAATGAAAACCAAATATCAAACAGCAGCCTTCTTGAGTTGAATGCTGGCTTGTTTACCCTGAAAACAATGGTTCTTAATTTTGCGGCTAGAGACGCATGTGTAAAAAGCATACGTTTTCTTATTCTAAAGATGGGCTATAAACTTTACGTGTTAATTTACGCTAAAATAAAAAATAAACCAAACAAGGAAGTTTTGAACTAGAGAAATAATTATACGACTATTGAAACAATTAATTGGTTATCTCGTCTTACAAAAGAAGGCTAATTATGGGAGGAAATAATATGAGGAATAGAAAGATATTTTTTTATTTACTGCTGTTAGTGTAGTAATGTTCTCGTTAGTTTGTAATGTTCTCGTTAGTTTGTAATTCCTTTTTATTTTATCCAAAGTTATCTTCTATTGATGTTTCTAAATTAGAAAAAATCAATACCTTGTATTCACCCAATAACCAAAAAGCAATAAATATCTATTTAAGAGGTGGATTCATTTATTATACTGATTATGCTTATATTGGAGAAGTATAAGACTTGAAAAATAAAAAAAAGCACAACATTTTCTTAATGCTAGGTGAGGAATTTAACTTGGAATGGATTGATGAGAATAATATGTTACTTGAAGGCAAGAAGTTGGATATAAATAGTAATTATGATTTTAGAAAAAAGAAAAAAAATACCGAACAATGACTCTTTTTGAAGTAATGGAGTCATCTATCAAAACAGGAAGTGAAGCTAAATGAAATTCCATATAAGAGTAAGAGCAGGTGCAATTATCATTGAAGATTATAAAATATTATTAACCGTATATAATGACCCGTTAAGAGGTATCGTCTATGACTTACCTGCTGGGGGAACAGAACCAAATGAATCTATTATTGAAGCAGTTATTAGAGAAGCAAAAGAAGAAGCATGTATAGATGTAGAAGTAGGTCCTTTAGCTTTTGTTTATGAATATACACCACATCTCAATTTTGAAAAGTTCGGGAATACCCATACATTAGTTATGATGTTTGAATGCAAAATAAAAAACCACACCACTCCAAGACTCCCGAAAAACCCAGATCCGAATCAAACTGGAGTTGAATGGCTACCGTTATCAGAGTTACAAAATGTTGAACTGTACGCTAATATTGGTTCTTACTTAAAGAGTTATTCTATTAACCGTAGAAATATCGATTTGATAGAAGAACATACTCTAAACCAAGTTATTAAATAGAGGAATAATCACGACTATTATTCCTAAGTTAAAAGCTATTTATTAATCTCTAACTTCACTCTCTTTTTTTTTGGTAATCTTGTGGCCTATGATTGTCTGCTATACTTTAGGGTGAAGAGGATATGGTGAATTTGGTATGACTAATGAGAGATAAAACCCCGTTATAGGCATTAACCATTTAGCACACTTAAAAATACTAAAAATTAGAACAAGCAAGGTTGAATAACAGGTGAGTAAAATAAAAAAGATTATTCAAATAATCATAGTTAGTGCACTAATTTTATTTATTTGGTGGTACATGGGCTCAAACTTCTCGAATAAAGATTTAAAGAAACCAATTCAAGAATATCTTGCAACTAATTACGGTTTAAATGAAGACTTTACAATACTTTCTACAGATAACAATTGGTTTGAAGGGGTTGATCATCAAACCATAATAGAAATCAAAAAACCATATATCTCTTATCCATATTTACAAATTGAAAGAGATTCATTACAAATTTTAGACAATGAAAGTGATGACATCTACATAGAACTGTTCAAAGGAGCTTATATCGAGCAACATCCTGAAGTATTTAAGATTTCCAATCAATTAATTCAAAAATATGGTTTAGTGAAAAACTCTCCTAATGAATGGGATGTAGCAAAACAAAATTACTATTATTATTTACAGTTAAACATTGATAGTCAGCAAGAGAAGGAACTGCTAGATAAATTCACAAAAAATAATAGTATCAACACGATTGATATTGTACCAATGCTAAAACGCAGCGAGCCGATTCGCAATGCGAGTTATATAGGTGTGATTAATTTTATCTATCAATTCGACCAATACAAAAAAACTAATAACGTTCCCAAAGCGATGGATATTGTAGAAGATTTTATAAATAGTGGAGTATTTATGAAAGGCGTTTATAACATTTATGTTCAAACGATCAATACCGGTCCTGATATGAAACTCAAAGACCCTGATGCAGAAAGTCATGTTCTATTCAGTGTGGATGAAAACGGCAACCACGAAATAATTCCAACACCAAAAGAATTATATTAAATAGTTTTCTTTATGTACCTCTCATAAGATGATAAATGAAACAAAAAACCCAAGAAGATACGTATATCATCTTGGGTTTTTTTATATTTTTATACTTCTGCTTGTACTTCTTCCACAGTAGCTTCAACTTCAGCACGAGTCATTTTTTCTTTTCCGTTCTTCAATGCTTTTAATGTTTTATGTGCAAGTGCGAGTGGCAGCTTGCAAAATAACACAATGCTTTTTCGATTGATACTCTTGATGTACTCATCTGCTTTAGCTAAATTGCCTTCTGCATAGTGGAACATATCTTCACGAGTCCATCCTTCTGGAAAGAACTGCACGCCTCGTTCGCTATCTTCGTCTTTATTACGCAATATGTTTACTGCTTGAAGACCCCGTCCATATGCAATCGCAAGATCACGGTCTGTGTCAATGTCGGCATTCCACTTCCATAAATCAGAAAGCATCACTCCCACAAGGCCTGCCACATAATAGGTATACTCATCGAGATCTTCCTTCGTTTTCACTTGCCAGTTTTTCTCTACCCACTTGGCCATTCCTTCAGCCATTTCACTCGTAGATTCTTTTACTTTCTCCACTAAATCTGTTGGACAAATAGCAAGCCAATCTCCCAATCTGAGCGAAACCTCTGGTAGTATTTCTTTAAATGGCTCCACAAGTTGTGCATATTCTTTTGTATCAAATTCGGTAGATAAAAGCATTTTACTAGTCGCAAGCAGTAACTGTTGTTTCTCTTGCGATCCTAATGCTTCATGATCCTCTATTTCATCTATTGCACGCATGCATAAATAAGCAGAAGCAACCGCCTTTTTTAGTTTTGGTTCTAAAAAAGTGATTGGGATATAAAATGTTCTACTTGTTTTTTTTAGCATGTCCATTGCTTCTTTTTGTAAAGCTGCTACTTCACGCACAATTAGTCCTCCATTTCAATCAAATACTCTACGTACCATTGTATCGGATTTTCACAAAAAGACAAAATGGCTACCTCTATAAATTGCGCAAATCAGTTAGAACGTCCACTTTGTAAAATTGTTCGCTTTCGATAAACCCGATCAACTTTTTTGCTACGTCTTTTGCATTGCTTAGCTGACCAGATGCTTTATATTCTTTAAAACGTTCTACTGACGGAAATGCACTTGTGGACGATTGGCGAATCGTCTGTTGCATACTTGTATCAATAATCCCTGGTGCAATTGATACTAATCGAACCCCATTCCGCTTATTAGACTCTTCTAATTGAGCTGCTTCTGTAAATCTATCTAGCCCTGCTTTTCCCGCACAATAGCTGCTCCAGCCATCAAGCGCATTTCGACCAGCTCCGGAAGAAATTTGCACAACCTTTTTGGGCATATCAATTGCAGCCAATGCATGAATAAAAGCACCAGTTAATACCATTGGAGCTGTCAAATTAACAGCAATACTTTTCGCAATTAATTCGCCATCTATTTCTCCAACCATCCCTATCGGATCAATCGTCCCCGCGTTATTAATGAGCGTATAAGAACTTGCTTCTGGTGATACCTCTTTTATAATCTCCTTCACCGTGTCAGCTAGCTTAGATGTTTCTGTTAAATCCAATAAAACATGATGATATTGCGGGTGGTCTATATCATTTTCTTTTCGGGCAATCCCATAAACAGTATGTCCAGCCTCTAATAATTGATTAACTAGCTCTAAACCTATTCCACTCGTCGTTCCAGTAATAATATAAGTTTTCATTTTTCCACTCATCTCTAATTGATCTTTTGTTCTTTCCAAAATAAAGAGATTAGAAAGCTCAGCGCAAGCACAAACATTGCTAGGACGTAAGGATAATCGATATTCACGTCAAACAAGACTCCTGCAATACTAGGACCTATAATGTTTCCTACACTCGTAAATGTGGAGTTTAAACCACCTACAAACCCTTGCTCATTGCCCGCTATTTTAGATAAATACGTTGTCAACGCAGGGCGTATAATATCAAACATTAAGAAAATAACAAATGTCACCACTAATATCGACCAGTACGCTGACACTTTAATCATAGCAAATATGAATATGGTCGATACCCCCATACAAATTTGGACCAATCTAATTTCACCAATTTTTGCTACAATACGATCAAAAGATAAAACTTGAGCAATGACACCTAAAATTCCGCTAACTGTAATAATTAATGCAATATCTTTTGATGTAAATGCAAATTTATGATCGACGAAAAGAGAATAAACAGTTTCGAAAGCTGCCAATCCAAAACTAGATACAAGTATGATAATCATAGGGATTAAATAAATTGGTTCCAATACTTTACGGAATCCTGATTTTGCTACTCGTTTATCTGGTTCCTTCTCTGCTCTTTCTGGTCTTTTTGGCTCTTTCAGTATAATTAATGAAAAAATAGATCCTAAAAAACCTAATACTGCTGCAAAAAAGAAAGGTAATCTTGTTCCATGTTCAGCCAAAAACCCACCAATTCCAGGGCCTATGATAAACCCTGTGCTAATAGCAGCTGCAACATACCCCATCGCTTTTGGTCGTTCCCTTAATGAAGTAATATCTGCCACAAAGGCTGTCACTGCAGGCATAATGAATGCTGCGCTAACGCCCCCTAACATTCGAGATAGATAAAGCATCTTTACATCTTGTCCCAGAGCAAAAAGCATTTCCGACACACCAAAAAGAAGCATACCTATAACAATCATTTTTTTTCGTCCAAACGAGTCAACCCATTTTCCAGCTATAGGTGATACTAATAATTGAATGAACGCAAAAGCTGCCATTAAGTAACCCACTGAAGAGCCCTCTAGGTGCATCTCTCTCATCAATGTAGGGAAAACGGGAATAACTAATCCTATTCCTAAAAATACAACAAATAAATTCACTAGCACTAAATATATTGTTTTGTTCAAACCACTTTTTTGACTATCCATTTTCATGCTCCTTATTATTCAGCTAAAGTATGTCTTTCTGTTTATAAAAATAAACCCTATAGTAACTATAGGGTCAAGTAGCTTGAATTTGTATTTTGAGCTCTACTAAAAATTCATCCTCTTTGGAAGCTGTAGAGTTTATTGGCATCCAAATATCGTACACGATTGGCACTACATTTATATGATGTTGCTCCAAATAATCCATCAATTCGTTGTAACAAACTTCGTATGCATCATCCATTAATGCAAACGTAATACTTAGGTAATTTCCCGCGGGCAATGAAGTGATTTCTACTTCCTCGAAATTCAAATTAGGTTTACTATCTTTCACAGTATGTGTAAATAAATAATCATAATTAATATCATCCATGGAACTATATCTTCTTAAACAATATGCTCCCCCGTACAATGTATCAAAAACACTTCCCTCATCTTCCAGCACTTTACTTATAAGTCCGTATTCCTTGTTCGGTATATCATGAACACTTATATTCGAGGTTTTTATTTTCACTATTTTTTGTACTGGCATTTTCTTTATACTTACGGTCATTTTGTTCGACTCTAAAACGAACGTTTGAATTTGTTCTTTTTTTCGCTGTAGCACTTCTTTCGTTTCGAGCAGCCTTTGGAATTCTTGGTCAATTCTATTCTCTTGATCGGCGAGATAAGTGACTAGTTCTTCGGGTTTCAACGTGAGCACCGATTTCACGTCTTCCAATGAAAGACCAAGATACTTTAGAGATTTAATAATGTCTAAATAATATAATTGGGTATTTTGATAATATCTATACTTATTTTTGGGGTCAATTTCTATCGGTTTAAACAAATCAATACGATCATAGTAGCGTAATGTTTGAATGGATAAGTTACTTAGTTTGGCTACTTCTCCGATTGTTAAGTAATGAACTTTCACGTAACCACTCCTTTTGTTTGAATGCCGCACCTCTGTTTATACTATAATAAAAGCTATCCTAGAAAACTAGGATAGCTCGAGACTGTTTACACTCGTTTTTTTTATTTATTCTCAATCCCTTGTATCTTCACCTCTTTAACTGGTAGGAATAGCTCTCCCGTATTTAGGAATTTCACTTGTACGCTATCTCCTTCTTGCATATAAACTGCAAGTGGGGCTACTTCAGAAGATACAATATAGCTTTGATTGTTGTTCAACAAGAAAGATATTTGAGTGAAGTCACCAACACGATCCTTGAATACCCGTAAAACAGTTCCGGCTACCGTTTTTTCTTCCGCATTGGAGCTTCCATCAACCGAGCTTCCGCCTCGTTGAAGCGCCGTTTTATACAGTTTCAATGCCTCGTTTGGTGAATTACCGTATACTGAAATTTCCGGATTTGCAGCAGATACGATGAAATAGTTTTGTAAGAACCCATTCGAATCCAGTACCGGTGTTAACCAGCTAGCTTCTCCGTAGAAATTGTATAGAACAGGCATTTCTCCTGCCCATTTCTTTTCGATAAATTTCTTTTCAATAATTTGAAGCGCGCCTTGAGAATCCATATAAGAATCTTCTAGATTTCCTGTGTAGTAAGTCGCTTTACCAGTCCGACCATCTGTTAAGGAGTAGCCAAGCATCGAATCGACGCCTTCTTTTGGACTTGTGAAATCGGTAAAGTAATACATTTTACCATCTTCGCCGAAGATCGGACTAACATTCGCTTCTGTTCCTTCATCTGAAGGTAGTTTTACGTCCTTTTTCCCAACAATACTATTAATAAAACCATGAATATAATTCCCGTAATAACTGTTTTGCAAACTTACAGTTTCTGGTGATACTGCTCCATCAATAAACGCAGGCACATTATCTAACTTATAAGAATCTGTTTGACCTGTAGCAGGATCCACTACAACGATCCCATCCACATCAAAGCCATTCCGTGCAGTGATAAACTTTCCATAAGAACGAATATAATAAGGTTTTCCATCCTCATCAATCTCTAACTGAGGCTTCCCGTAAAAAATCTTTGTCGGGTGCTCCATGCGCATATGTCTTTCCAAGTTTTTATGAAGGAAAGAGGAAGGAGTGTAACTCATCTCTGCTTTCACAAATCTGGGATTATCCGAAGAATCCGTTGCACTCATCGTAAAATAACCAGGTGTTACGTCTCCATTTATCCATTTGAAAAATCCTGAAAACTCTACCGGAGCAATATATACGTATTCGCCTTTTACTTTTTGAATTTGTAAATTACCAAGCTCATAATAACTTGTGTTTGGTACTTGCCCAAATGCTTTTTTCATTTTATTTCGCGCAAATTTTGGTGGTACACTTGCAGGTGTTTTTGTTTCATCAAATGGTTGAATCTCCACTTGCTCATCCATTTTAGCTATTTCATATTTTTCATTTGCATTCCAAACCGGTGTAGATAACATGAAAACGGCAACTGCTAAACTTCCTAAAAATAGCACACCTTTAACTTTTTGCTCTTTCCCTCTTGAAATACTTGTTCCGGCAAACGTAGCAAGCACAAGCCAAGGCCATAAAGCCGTCCAATTACGATCCAAATTCGTCACATAATATACAGTCGCTAATACGATAAACGATAAAATCACTAGCCCCCCGATGGAAGACATAGCACCTTTCCTTTTAGCTGTTAACGGTACGACCAATAAAGCAGTAATAACTGCTACCACTGCCGAAATCATAAAAACAAACGTCATACTATCCATCCTTCTTCCTCTTTTGCTACTCACTATTATACGGTTAAAAAGAATAATAGTTTCAGAATTAAAATAGGTAAAAAATTTTTTATTATATGAATTTTCCGAAATAAAAATAGAGGTTATTTAGTATACATGATACACTGGATATAAATATCGAAACCCATATATAAACATAATTGGATGCTTTCGACGATTTTAAAAACATGAAGGGGTAGAAAAGAGACTCGCAATTACAAGGAAGGAGGAAAATACATGAAACCGATAACTGGTTTATATATAATCATCGTTTTTATGCAATTTATTACTTTGACGAATATTACATTATTTAACGGAGAATGGAATGGCATCGCAATGTGGTTTAGTACAGGCTTATTTATTGCTGGAACGGCATTTTATTTATTAAATCGCAAGCAAAAGGTTTCGGAGTGATTACAGAAGAAAACAATAGAAGGAACACCTAGTGAATAAACTTTCTAACTAGGTGTTTTATTATGTATCCTTAGGAAACCAGTTTTAATCCAATTGCTGCACTTAAAACCATTCCTATAAAAACAAGTCGTTTCCAATCTTTCGATTCTCCATATAAAAGCATCCCTAAAATAGCTCCACCAGATGCACCAATGCCGGTCCAAATAGCATAAGCTGTTCCCATAGGAAGTGTTTTCATTGCGTATGCAAGAAATAGAAAGCTTCCTCCAAATCCGAGAAATAGTAAAGATAGCGATTGCCAATTACGTTCCTTTTGCAATTTGTTTATCATAGTGACACCGAACATTTCAAACAATCCCGCTATAATGAGAGAAATCCATGCCATTATAACTCATCTCCTTCTTGGACTCTGTCGTTTGTTACCAGCTTTAGCCCAACTACACCTGCTAATAGTAGTAATATCAAAATTATTTTGCTTACTTTAATTGATTCCCCAAACAATAAAATCTCCGATATGACAGTACCTGCTGTACCCATCCCTACAAAAACGGCATATACAGTTCCTACTGGAAGTTTTCGCCCAGCCATAATCATTAAATAGAAACTGATACTAATAGAAATAACTGTTCCTGTCCAGGTCCAAAAATCACTTGCATGTTTTAAACCGACGACCCAAAAAACCTCAAAAAAAGCGGCAATAAAAACCTTAATCCAATCAGTATTCATCTAAATAACTCCTTCTTTCTAATCTTTAAATAAAAAACAAAAAAGCCTAAGAGATAACTGTCTAACAGTTTCTCCCAGGCTTTTATCCTTCCGTGACACAGCAAGCTGTGAGTTTTCTCTCGGTCTCAGACCAACTCACTCGTTGCGGAACCCTAGAAAACAATTTACATATCCAATTAATTTATATTATACATATATTAAAGACTTATACAAGGATATGAGAATTTATCTAACCCTATCCCACAACGATTTTAACATCTTGCTTTTTTAATTCAAAACCTTTCTTCCAAGAAAAGAATACGAATATGGAAGCAATAATTAATAATCCACTGAGTATGATAAAGCAATAAATAATTTGACCAGTTGATACCATTCCTGTAAAGATAGCGAGTAGTACAATTCTGAAGAATAGTCCTAGTGACCGAAATAGACTATCAATTCTTCCAATTATTTCATTCGGGATTTGGTCCATTAAGAAAGAATTTCTGGCAACTCTTGCTCCACTATTTCCTATGGCAATAAAGAACATAAGTGATAAGTAAAAGGGGATATTGACCCATACAATTAAAGAGATTGCAATAGTGTAAGTAATCATGCAGTATATGATCGTTTTTTCGTCCCCAAATTTCCTAGCAATAATCGGCACGATAATCCCCGCCATGATTGCTCCCATTCCATAAATCATACTTTGAGTGCCATATAAACTACCCGAAGATTTTAGCACATCTGATAAATATACAGGAAATAAGTAATTCGTGATCATTACTCCAATAAATGGCATGATAGAAAAAAATACAAAAATGAACATGGATGGTCGTTTTAACATATACATTAAACCTTCTGTACCTTTTGACTTGGAGATTTTACTAACTTTACGAAGACTAATTTGAGTATACGGCAATTTTAAGTAAAAGTAGATTGCGGCTCCATAGGTTAGTGCATCTAGTAGCAATATATATTGTAAATCCCAAATGGATAATAAAATACTTGCTAAGCCTCCAGCAATTACGCTAGAAAGCTGTCCTTGAACTTCCATGGTTCCGTTTAATGATCTGTACTGATCTTTGTTAAAAATTTCTTGATTTAAAGCGAACATAGTAGGATAAAAAATGGTGTAATACAAACTCCCTATCATGTAAATGAACATATAATGCCAAACTTCATAGTGTAACCCCATAAAACCAATGATTGAAAAAAATAACAACAATACAAAACAAATGATTTCACTCACCAACAGTAATTTTTTTCGTGACATTTTATCAATTAAATTACCGATAAATGGTGTAACGATGAAACTAATAATGGTCATGCATATAGTGACATAACCAAAGACTGCATTTCCATTTGTACTTGTTACGAGCATCCATGGTATTGCAATCATAGTTATCCCAGATCCAATAGAGGAAGAAATATTTGCAAAAATAATTAGTCGGAAACTGGAATCGTTATATAAACTTTTCATTGTAGTACACCCCTTATATTGTGAAGCAACTTAAGTCTTGAAATTACTTCATAAATATTCTTACTATTTTTACTATAATAGAAAATTCCTATTATGAATTCAGTCATAGGTCTTGATAAGATCTCATTCAAATTACCGAAATTATTCATATATTAAAAACATTTTGTAGCTAAATAGGTGTAACTTAAGAAAAGCACAAGCTTCCTTTAAGTGCATCTTGTCTTCACCATTTCGCGAGTGCTTTGGACTAAACTTCGGCTACACAGTTACCATGGAAGTGTAAGAGTAGCTAGAAGTGCCCTAGCGAGATGAAAAGCATTACTTATAAACACCTAGCAAATCTATGTACGCCTAAACAGTCGTTATTAGCACCTAAAGTAAGCCCAGCAACTCAATTTCATATAGTTTATCTTTTAAAAAATACACCTAGCGCGAGTAGTTCCTCTCTAGATGTCTCTATATACAAAAAGATTCAATGGTCATAAATATGGCCATTGAATCTTTTTTCATTAACATATTATAGATTAAATTTATTAACAGTATCGCGTAATTGTTCAGCCATCCCAGCTAAGTTATTAGAAGAAGCCGTAATCTCTTCAATACTAGCTGCTTGTTCCTCAGAAGCCGCTGCGACGTTTTGGATATTACCGGATGATTGAACAGAAATAACACTCACTTGTTCCATCGAACTCGCAATATTACTTACACCTTTGTTCATATTTTTAATTGCATAGTTGACGTCATTCATTTGTTCCGTCAATTCAGTTACTGCGATAGAAATTTCTTTAAATGCATTCCCTGCTTCATCGAACGTAGTAGCACTATCTTTGACATTCTCATAACTTATTGCCATCGATTTAACCGCATGTGAAGATTCAGCTTTTATTGTTTCAATACGTGTGCTTATTTTATTGGCTGCTACTCTTGATTGATCGGCCAATTTTCGCACTTCTTCTGCAACAACTGCAAATCCTTTTCCATGTTCACCTGCACGAGCGGCTTCAATAGAGGCGTTTAATGCTAGAAGGTTTGTTTGATCGGTTATTTCAGTAATTAGCGAAACGATTTCTCCAATTTCTTGTGTATATTCACTTAATCGTTTAACTACTTCTGAAGTCTCTTGGATGGTTTCCGATGTTGTATCCATTTTTTGTACAGCACTCTGAATTGTCTGATTCCCTTTTTCCGCTATTTCAGACGCACTTAATGCTTTGGCAGATACACTACTGGCATCTGATGCTACTTGATTCATTTCTGTAGAAATAGCTGTAATATTACTTTCCACTTCTTCTATTGCCAATGTCTGTTTATCTGATCCAACCGCTACTTCTTGCATCGAAGTCGTAATTTGTTGAATGGACGCACTAGTTTGTTCGGATCCCGCTGATAATTCCACCGAAGTTGCTGCAACCATCTCTGCATTTTTTCCAATATGCGTAATTAATGAACGCAGATCATCTGTCATATTGTGAATCCCAAGCGATAACTGAGCAATCTCATCTGTTCCTTTAATATCTAAACGTTCCACCGCTAGATTTCCTTTCGCGACTTCGTCTACAAAACCTTTAATCGCTTTAATCGGATTAGTAATTTTTTTACTTACTATATAACCAATGAGAGCGCCTAATGCAACAAAAATGAATGTTATGCCAATACAAAGCCAGAGCATTGTTGATTGTAATTTCAAGATAAAAGAGGCATCCATATCTAGACCAAAAATAATATCTGTTCCATTAAACGGTACAAAAATAGATTTATGAATCCCATACTCATCTGTATAAATATCACTAATCTCTACACTATTTTGATCAATTGCATCGTTCATTTTCGGATCAAAAGCGTAATCTGCACCGTGAGAATCCGTATCACTTAAAGCAACAATATGTTCTTTTCCATTAGAACGAGAAAGGACATACACATTTTCAACATTATGCTTTGCTTTCGCATCATTTACTTTATTTAACAATGAATTGTATTCTTCATTATTATCCTTATCTGCCCCAACAACTAAATCGGAATCCAGATCATCCATCACATCATTAGACACCAACTTTAATGTAGTTTCAAATTGTTCAATCACATAGTTGTTAATAATCATTCTAGATGAACTGAATAAAATGACACTAAAAATAACAGAGAATATGGCGATTGGAATAATAAAGACTAAAATATTTTTATATAACATCGAACTTTTCATTTTAGTAAACAGTTTCAAGGTGTAAAGCCTCCAATGTATCAATTGATTGTTGCAGAGAATCAATCATCGCAGGAATATGCTCTACTTCTGTATATGGCGAAATAGAAAAGAATTTTGCTGCTGCAACAGGCACTAGTTCGTCAGAATCAGAAACCGCTACCGTGCAAACGCGCGTTGTATCCCCAAAAAATACGTCATCACGATGTTTGCCTAATACTTCAAATAGGGATGCATTTAAAGCATTGATCTCTTGAACTTGTGCAAGCATATAACTGCCAGACTGCTCTCCTTGCCAATTCAAACCTTTCGAGTAATATCGATATGCTGTAACTGGTCCGATATTCGGTTCATTTACCACCTGTAAAGAAGGGATTCTTATTGCTAATTGCTCACGGAAAACCAAATTAACACGTACATAATTTGCTAGTAATTGTTGATATCCTGCCTTACCGAACGCCAACAATGCCGCATAAATAGCTATGGAACTACCCATACGTGAACATTCTAATGTATATCCTGTATGATACGATCCGTAACCTCGATTACCTACATATGGCGTATCAAAATCTTCTAGATCTAATAATCCTAAATATTTCCCTTCCTTCACTAAAAACAAACTCGTTAAGTAAGGCGTTTGTCCAAGTTTTTGGAAATCAAAACATAAGCTATCTGCCAATGAAATATACTGCATGCGTTCACGTATATTTTGCAAACTTACAAGAACATCTCGCTCAAAGTGCAGTGGGTTATTCGCAAAATCATAATCATTGAAGAAAGCATAAAAACCGCCTAAAGCAGAATCTGCGTGAATATGGATAGGTTTTAAATTGTATTTTTCTTCGAATGTTGTTGCCATTTCTTTAATTGCTTTGACATCATCAATGGCGAAGTTATCTGTTGCACCAGTAGTAGCAACTATATACACTGGAATGCCGCCTTTCTCGATTACTTCCGTTAAGCGCATTTTCAAATCTTCCATATCCATAGAGTGATCTGCACCTGCTTTAACACGCACTAGATGATTGCTTCCAATCCCAACAGCCTCAACAGACTTCAATAAACTATAATGCGCATTTTCAGATGCAAAGCAATATAAGTTATTTGGAACACCTTCTTCTTTAGCATGTGGGAATTGTTTTGCTATCGCCATACGCAAGCCGCTGAACACCGCCCCTTGGCCACCCCAAGTTGTATATCCAAAGCTTTCCGTAAAGTCATATCCGACTAACTTGGACATCATGGATATCACTTTCACTTCACTTTCAGCAGCTGCTGGACCATATACATCCCATAAGTTATTACCATTCAATAAAGAATTGGTAAGTTGACCTAGGACACCTGGAATACTTGCCATTGGTAAAACATTTGTTACGAAGTTTCTTGTATGATACGGATGACCCTTCATCAAGTCAGTCAATTCTCCCACAACTTGATTCATTCCTCTGCCTTCCTCAGGCACTTCGAAATCTTCCATAATCTCTTTATAAAAGTTTGCTGAACGCTCTTGAATTGGTCCGAGCATCGTTTTGTTTGGATCCTTTAAACTATCCATTGAAGTTAATATTTTTTCTACAAACCCCAATAGTTGTTCTCTTTGCGTTATATTGCCGTCTTCGCTTTGAAAAAGCTGTTGTATGTTTTTCATTTGATCACCTTTCGTAGTGCATATTTACTTTTAATATTTCTTAATAATAGTTCTTAGTACTTAATACCATTATAAACATCCTTTCCTATAAAAACTATAAGATTTATTAAAAAAATGAGTATTTATGTATACTTTCCGTCAAATTATTATCATTAATTTTAGAATAGTTTTAATATTTAGAACGAATGGTGTATTCGAAAATTTATAAAGCATCTTGAATACCATATCTATGTTTCTAAAAAAAAACAGGTATCTGTCATTCGACAAGGATACCTGCTTTTCTTAATGCTTCTTCTGCATTTTTTATTTGTATTTCACTGTCTGCTAGTATGGTATGAAGGTGGATGCCGCCTGCCGTTAAATTCAATAAGAAAACCGCTTTTTCTTCACCAACTTTTTTGATAAATTCTTTCACTTCATTTCGATTTGACACCATGATGGATGCACTAAGGTCGCCGTATACGGGATGTTCAATTTTAACGTCTTTAACAGTAACCCCGTTATCGACAAGAATGTTCAGTTCTTCTTCTGTCTTCTCAGGAGTGTGCCGACAAACGATAGTCTTTTTAATTTTTCCGGGGATCACTTGTGCATGCATATATACGTAACCTTGGCTTGTAGCGATAATCGGTGCATTTCTAGCTTTCAGTAGTGTAATATCCCCTACGATAACTTGACGACTTACATTAGTCATTTCTCCAAGTTCTCTTCCGGTAATTGGTTTACTCGAAGCAAGCAATGTATGGATAATAAATTCTCGACGTTCTTCTCCCAAAATCTTTTCATTTTCATTCATCATATAGCCTCCTTGCACTGTCATTTTTTCACAATTGGTGCATGGATTTTCCGTGCAATCTGAACGAGTGCATTCGCTAATGCATCGATGCTTTCCAAGGTAGTTCCATTGCCAAAAGAAATTCGTATAAATTCCTTTGCATTTTGCAAGTCAACTTGTAACGCTATCATTACTTTCGATGCATGCTGTTGTCCAACTTTGCACGCACTGCCAGTTGAAATAGCAAATCCGTGTCGATTCAATTCTAGCATAATCAGTTGCCCTTCTACGTTTTTTATCCCTAGTCCAATGATTTGTGGAAGTTGTTGATCTATATTGTTCGACTGATAGATTGTAAATAGTTCTGGGTATTCCCCAATCTTTTTTAGAAATGCATCTCTGTAATCACTGTATGTTCCATTATTATTTTGCATTTCTTCCGTTAGTTGCGCTGCTGTAACAAATGCTGCAATACCAGGGACATTGACAGTCCCTCCTCTAAATCCAGATTCGTGGACAAGTCCAGGGAAAACTGGGACAAGTCGATGACGTGGATTGATGTACGCAGCCCCAACCCCTTTTGGACCATAGACCTTATGGCTCGAAACTGTTAAACTATCAACGATTTTTGCAATAGGCTTCAAATCTATTTTCCCAAACGATTGCACACAATCACTATGAAAAAGAATAGAGCGTTCTTTTAAGATTGCAGCAATTCTTTCAAGCGGTTGAATCGTGCCAATTTCCGGGTTTATATGTTGCACACTGACGAGAATTGTATCACTTGTTAACGCTTCTTCCAATAAGTGAAGATTGACAAATCCATCTTTCGTAAATGGGATTGCGGTCACTGTAAATCCATCCTCTTTTAAATAGTCGAGTGCCGAATCAACGGAAGGGTGTTCACCTAACGTTGTAATAATATGATTTCCTCTATGTTTATTCGCTTTAGCAAGCGAAATGATAGACAGTAGATTGCTCTCTGTACCACCCGAAGTAAAATACACCCCAGCAGATTCCACACCAAGCATACCAGCAAGTTCCTCACGGCAAAAAGTGAGTATATTTTGTGCTTTTCCGCCCACTTCATGTAGACTGCTCGTATTTCCATAACATGCTTGAGAAAGTTTTACGTACACATTTGAAGCTTCCGGATGTAATGGTGTTGTTGCTGCATAGTCGAAATAATGCAATTATAACTCCTCCAAGTAAAAGTATAAATTCATCTTGCCATAGTTTACGTTATGTGTAAAGATAGGTGTAAAGACACTCGTTAAATTTAGGGGGATTAGAGTGAAAACGTACAATTGCATCATTGTCGGAAGCGGAATTGCTGCCATGCAGCTTGCTAATCACCTAAGTGACCAGTCTCGCGTGCTTGTTATTACAAAGTCTACGAGACGGGCGAATAATTCATACAGGGCACAAGGCGGTATTGCAGCTGCAATCGGAAATGAAGATGCACCGTTTTTTCATTATGAAGACACGATTAAGGCAGGGTGTGACTTCCAAAACGAAAAAGAGGTCCGTGAACTCGTCGAAAATGCTCCTGCACTCATAGAACAGTTGAAAAACGCTGGACTTCCATTTGATAAAGATAAAATCGGTCAATTGGCTTTAGGAATGGAAGGTGCTCATAGTCGAAAACGAATTGTTCACTGCGGCGGTGACGCCACTGGAAAACATATGATGGAACATCTCATCGCTTCGATCAGACCGACGATTGATGTGATGGAAAACTGTTTTGTATACGAGCTCATAATTCAACCCGATTCAAAAAAATGTATTGGTATTAAAGCGAAAGATGCAGATGGCAATAACGAAGTGTATTTTAGTGACAATGTCGTTCTAGCTGTCGGTGGAATAGGTGGATTATTTTCTTTCACATCAAACGATTCTTCTGTTGCAGGAGATGGAGTGGCATTGGCATATCGAGCAGGTGCAGAAATTATAGATATGGAATTTATCCAATTCCATCCAACTCTTCTCTATATAAACGGGAAAACAACAGGATTGATTTCCGAAGCTGTAAGGGGTGAAGAGGCCCGATTGATAGATCAATCAGGGATGGCCTTGATGAAGGGGAAGCATTCACTTGAAGATTTGGCGCCACGCCATATTGTCGCGAAGGAAATATTTCATCAACGAGCGGCAGGAAATGATGTCTATTTGGACATCTCGATGATTGCCAAATTCGAAGAAAAGTTTCCGACAATTACAGCGTTATGCAACAAGAATGGGATTTCAATAGAAAGCGGGAAAATTCCGGTAGCTCCCGGCTGCCATTTTCTTATGGGAGGAATCGCTGTCGATTCGGTTGGTCAAACCTCCATTGATGGCCTGTACGCAATTGGTGAAACAGCGGCAACTGGCGTTCACGGGGCCAATAGACTTGCCAGCAATTCCTTGTTGGAAGGCCTTTATTATGGGAAGAAATTGGCGATTCATTTGAATAAGCAGATAGTGAAAATTGAAATGGATGTTACTTCTTTTCATCCAATGAAAACATCGTCTCTAAACACACCATTATTCCCACATAAAAAGGAAATACAAGAAAAGATGATGGCTTTCGCGGGAATTATTCGAACGCGTTCAGAACTTGAGGTACTCGAAACCTGGCTAAGCGAATATGATCATCCGAGTTTCATTGTTAATTCGTTGGATGAATGGAGTATCGAAAACATTCAAAAACTATTCATGCTTCAAACTGCAAAGCTTGTCGTAAATGCAGCATTGCTTAGAGAAGAAAGCCGTGGTGCACATAACCGGGAAGACTTTTCTGTGGAGAATAAACGATGGGGGCAATTACATATTGTCCAGTCAAAAAACGGAACTGAAATGAGGGAACGACAACGTGAACACACTGAAATTGAAATCTATGCTTGAACAATTTTATATAGAAGATATCGGAGACACTGACCTCTCCAGTGATTTTTTATTCCCAGAAGAAGTGACCGGTGAATTGAGTATCGTCGCGAAAATGGATGGCATTTTTTGTGGTAAGAAAGTGATTGAGGAAGGATTGAGAGTTGTTGATGATTCGTCAAACGTAATCTGTCATGTAGAAGATGGCGAGCAGATTGGAAAAGGGACCGTAATTGCTACGGCGAAAGGTCCTGTGTGTAGCTTGTTAAAAAGCGAACGTGTCATATTGAACTTGATCCAACGAATGAGTGCCATTGCGACCGAGACACATAGAGTCGTGGAAAAAGTCAAAGGAACGGGAACGAAAGTGTGTGACACTCGAAAAACGATGCCAGGCTTACGCATGCTCGATAAATACGCTGTCCGTACGGGTGGCGGATTCAATCATCGCAACGGATTGTATGATGCAGTTATGTTGAAGGATAATCATCTTGCTTTTGCAGGTTCCATTACAAAAGCAGTCGAAACGGTAAGAGCTACAATTGGCCACACCGTCAAAATAGAAGTGGAAATAGAGACGTTTGAACAACTGCAAGAAGCGATTGAAGCGAAAGCGGATATTATTATGTTCGACAATTGCACACCAGAAACAATTAAAGAATGGAAACAATTTGTTCCAGAAACAATTATTACGGAAGCGTCCGGGATGATCACGAACGATACAATTCGCGATTATGCGGAGGCGGGTGTTGAATACATTTCATTAGGGTACCTAACACACTCTGTAAAAGCGCTGGACATTAGTGCGAATGTGACAATCAGTACAAATTAATGGAGGGATCGACTTGTCTATCTTAGACTATTTCGAAGAGAAAATGAGCGGTACATTACCTGAATCGTACCGGAATTTATCGCGCAAGCAAATGGAAACACGTATTATGGAGATTAAACAGCAACTTGGCGAAAAACTTTTTATCCCAGGGCACCATTACCAAAAAGATGAAGTAATTCAGTTTGCAGATGCATCTGGCGATTCCTTGCAACTAGCCCAAATTTGCGCATCCAATGAAAAAGCGGAGCATATCGTTTTTTGTGGCGTCCATTTTATGGCTGAAACGGCGGATATTTTGACGACGGATCGGCAGAAAGTGTATTTACCCGATATGCGCGCAGGTTGTTCAATGGCCGATATGGCGAACATCTTCCAGACAGACCGCGCATGGGCTGCACTTGCGGAAATGTTTGGAGACACAATTGTACCACTCACATACGTCAATTCAACTGCCGCCATTAAAGCCTTTGTCGGTAAAAATGGTGGTGCGACCGTGACTTCATCCAATGCTCATTCGATGGTGAAATGGGCATTCACACAAAAGGAACGCATCCTGTTCTTACCAGACCAACACTTAGGTAGAAACACCGCATATGATATTGGCATTCCTCTTGAGCAAATGGCTATTTGGGATCCGATACACGATAAGCTCGTCTTTGAAGGAGCAATCGAAGACGTAAAAGTAATCTTGTGGAAAGGGCATTGCTCTGTTCATGAAAACTTCACCGTCAAAAATATAGCCTATGTTCGTGAAAATTATCCCGATATGCGCATTATCGTTCATCCCGAATGCTCACGAGAAGTCGTTGCATTGTCGGACGATAGCGGCTCTACAAAATACATCATTGATGCAATCGAAAACGCAGCACCAGACAGTAAATGGGCAATTGGAACGGAAATGAATCTCGTCAACCGTCTTATCCAACACCACCCAGACAAACAGATTATTTCGTTGAATCCAAGCATGTGCCCGTGTTTGACCATGAACCGCATCGACCTTCCTCATCTGCTTTGGAGCTTGGAAAGCATTGTAAGCGAAGAAGAAGTGAATGTGATAAAAGTCGACGAGGAAACTGCAAAAGATGCCATAAAAGCACTAGAGCGAATGTTGGAAAGAGCGTAAAAATGTGAAGGAGACACCAAGTCTGAAAAGACGTGTGTCTCCTTTTTTAATCTAGAAATGGGGATTTCGTTGTTATACAACACCTCCATGCGACTAGTATCTCTTTGCAAAATTAACAATATGCAAACAAATAATATTTCAAATTGATATTTTGAAAACCGATCACCAAAAATTGTATTTATATGCGTGCAGGTTGTTCAATGGCAGACATAGCGATCGTACGTGGGATCCCCTTATATAAAACTAATTCTTTTTAGTAAAATAATTTATATAGCCATCTGATAGTTGGTCGGTTGATCCATACACTTTTTCAATTGCTTTAGTTGTTCTTTCTGAAAGTATTTGAAGTTTATGTTCAGATCTACTGTCAATATATGGTTCGTTCATTAATTCTTTTACCATAGTCATAAATTTATCAAAGCCCTGAGTTTTGATTAAGTAATCGGTAAGCAAAAAACCTAAGCCATAAATTCCAAACGTGTTGTTGTAATCCAATTTGTTCAAGTCATCTATTGATAAAAAGACCAAATCCCTATTTGATAGTAACTTCTGCTCCCTATACGGTAAATTATTTAAGTTAATTACAGGTTTACCATCTGCATCTTTTTCTACTACATGTTCTAGTAAGGTTGCGAAACCCTCTTGAATGTATAGTGATACGTTATCGTTGGAGAAATCAGAAAGCATATTATGACCTAACTCATGTGCAAGGGTACTGTAGGATGCAGACGGTTCAATCATGAGTTTAAGCGACTCACCTGTCTCATTCCAACCAGTTAATCCAATCCAAGGTATAGTGGCAGATACTTGTTCCCTAGAATCATAAAGTTTTATCGTTACATCCTTTGGATCCCAACCAAATTCATTATTATATAGATGAACAATATCACTCGCCTCTCTTAACACAGTCAAAGCTTGCTCTTCCATGTCTGAAACATATAACACAGCAATATTCCCTTCAGATATTTTCTTGAAAGGTACATCATCAATTACCCACTTGTTCTTTAATTTAACAATTGAGTATATCACTTTATTTTGAGTTCCCTTGTCTTGATATTTCATGTTTACAATTAATTCTATAATCCCTTTATCTGAAGACATTAGATTTACTTCTCCAATGTTCACGGAAAAAGTATAGCCTTGTTGCTTTTTAAAAACAGCTTCTTCTATCCATCTCTTTTGCTCTTTATAAAACAAGGAATTTTCACTGTTTTGAAATTCTAGAAATCCTTCTTCATTATTATTGTTTACAGCTTCAAGCATTGGGACAAATTGAGATTTTACTAATTCACTTTCATCGTTCATTATTTCTTGTTTTTCAACAGTTTTGGGTTCATCTATTGTTTCGAAACTTTCTTCTTCTATTTTGACTGGATCTGGAGCGCATCCATAAAGAATAATTACAAGGAAACCTATAAATTGTATATATTTCTTCAAAATAATACCCCCAGTTTCTTTTGGTCTGAGCACAACCTCTAATTGTAAATTAATCCCCCTCCTAGAATAATTACCTATATTAAATATAGCATAATATTCATAATTAGCAGTTATTTTAAAGGATTTTAGATTTAGGAGAAAACATACGTCTTTTATAAGTTTTCTTTTTACCTTTTATAATATCCTTCTATTTATTTTATTGTTCAACAAAGCAATATCCCTTATTAGGATTGGTTTGATTTTACTGAATTGAGTAAAACAAAAAAAACACCTAGTGTGAATTAAAATCTCACTAAGTGTTCTCTTATTTTACAAATAAAACCCTTTTTCCTCATATGTTACGTACCAAACATCTTTTTTTTGTATTATACCTGTTCCGATCCAACCCTCTACAAGTAGTTGCTGCTGTTTTTCAGTATCGTCCATATTGATTTCCAAAACTTTGGTACTGGCTTTACGATCTTCATGGAGCTTTTTATAAAATACGTAACGTAGCATTTCACCGTATTTCTTTTTCAGTGCACCAATAACCATACCTTGGCTTAGTTTGTCTTTTAAACTTGCAATATTAAACGGGGCAACCGTTGAACATACATGTGTATACGGTGAAGCATCTAGAAGCTCCATTACGATAGTTCCAAGTTTTTTTTGCAAGCCAAACCCACGATAATTAGGATGAACATTTGTAATTTCTTGATAGACTACTTTGTCTAATTGCTCCGTCCCAAGTCCGATATCGTATCCTAGATGATATTCGTCTATTTCAGGAAGTGCCAATGCGCGGAATGCGATTAACTGATCTTCTACAAATACACCAACCATTAAGTGACGTGCTATAGAATGTTCATATTCTTCCTTTGTTAATGGAGATAAAAAATTATTGTTTGCAATTGTCTTCAAAACAACTTCTTGAATGCGTAAAATATTTTCTATACTATCTATTGTCAGCTCTCGGATAACATACTCTTTTTCGCCAAGATACCCTTTCCATTCTTTCATCCAAACACCTCTTACTTTGTTACTTTCGTAGAAAACTCTGTTAGCTCTTGTAAAATGACTTCATCTATATCGACACCTAGACCAGCCCGTTCATTTAGTTTAATAAAAGGCACATCATAGTGTAAATTTCCAACGTCTTTTGAGAACTTGAGCGGGCCCGTTAACTCTACACTAGTGAATGATTTTTTAGAAAATGCAACGTGGAAACCAGCTGCAGAACCAATAGAAGACTCAACCATAGATCCAATTTGACATTCGATTCCAGCCATTTCCGCCATATGCGCAAGCTTCATTGCTGGATAAATGCCACCGCATTTCATCAATTTGATATTTACCTTATGGGCCGCTTGTTTTTCGATTAATTCGCGCATATCTCGAATACCTCTTAAACCTTCGTCCATCATAAGGGGAGTGCTTGTTTTCGCTTTTACTTCCACCATTCCGTTAAAATCATCTGCAACTACCGGCTGCTCCAACCAATCAAGTCCAGCATGTTCTAACTGATGCATTGCCGTAATTGTATTCGCACTGTTTTTCCAACCTTGATTGACATCAACACGAATCGCAATATCATCTCCTACTTTTGCACGTACTGCTTGAACTCGTTTTACATCCGCCTGTACTTCAGTTCCAACTTTCATTTTAAACGATGAATAGCCTTCTTTCATACGAGTTGCTGCCTCTTCCGCCATCTTCTCAGGTGTTCCGATACTTAATACATGTGTAATTGGAAACTTTTCGTGGTAACGTCCACCAAGTAATTGATAGACCGGTACACCCAATTTTTTTCCCACTACATCGTAACAAGCAATATCGATTGCAGCTTTGGCTGCTGGTGCTTGATATACCGATTTATCCATCATTTCATGTAACCGCTCAAATTCCATTGGATTTTTTCCGATTAACAAAGGAGCCAATGTGTTTTGCAATAATGCATATGTACTTTCCCACGTTTCTCCCGTTACATGCTCATCTGCAACAGCTTCCCCGTATCCTACTAGACCATCCTCTGTTGTTAGCTTTACAATAATAGAAGGCATATCTTCGTAAGTGTGATAACTAATAATAAATGGCTCAACTAATGGTAGTCTTATAGCATATATTTCTATTTCTTTAATCTTCATTTTATATTCCAACTTTCTTTACAAATTTTTAATCCTCAGTTATAGTTGTCGTTAAATAGTCGTTAAAAAACCAAAAAAAGAGGTGCAAGGATGATTACACGCATTGCTGTCTTAGGTTCCAGCAAGTTTATCGAACATTTAAGACAATTTGAACATGAACTAATTTCTATCCGTTTGGACTATTATATCTATAATACACCCATGGAAGCAATGTATATAGTGTCCAAAATTAATCCCTGCGATGCTGTGTTTTTTTCTGGCTCCCTTCCATATATTTACGCTAAGGAAGCTAGAGAGAAATTACCTGTTCCTTCTCATTATTTAAGGCAAGATGAAACTGCTATTAGTACTACACTTTTATCCATTTGCTTTTCTGAGTCTATACCTATCCAACAGATATCTATCGACTTAATCGAACCAAGAAGTGTTCATAGTGTTTTGGAGGATATAGCTCAAATGGAACAACAACCATATATGATGCAAATTGATTCTGGTTTTAATTTGCAGGAAGTCGTTTCTTTCCATTCCAAATTACAAAAAAATGGTGAATCCTCTCTAGCAATTACTAGTATTCATGCAGTTTATCAAGAATTAAAAGAAAAAAATATTTCTGTTATTCGAATGATTGACCCTAAAAGCTCTATATTGAAGGGAATTGAAGAGACTAAATCTATGGCCCTACTTGCCAAAAGCCAATCCGCTAAAATAGCTGTTGGCTATATACAATTAAACGACAATCAATCAATGTCAGAAGACCTGTTAATGAAAATTTCAGGATCTATACAAGCAACTGCAGTTTCAGCAGAAGAGAATTTATATGTGCTATATTCTACACAAGGCGACATCCAGGAAGCATTGAAAAGCAATACATTAGAAACGTGGTTTGAACTCGCTACTTCACCACTATATATAGCATTTGGATTTGGTAAAACAGTTATAGAGGCAACGCAAAATGCTCGTGATGCACTACCCTACGCAACGGAGAATACAGCTTACCTAATAACCGACCAAAAGGAATTGTTAGGGCCTTATCCAAACAATCAAAAACAAGTAAATCTAAAGACAAGTGAACCAAAGCTCGCACTGTTAGCGAAAGATACAACTCTAAGTCCTGCGAATTTATCGAAAGTGATGCAGTTTAGTCGTTCTCATAAATCGACTGAATTTACAGCCTCTGATTTAGAAATCTATTTACAAGTAAGTAGACGTACAACGGAACGAATCTTAAAAAAACTAGTTGATCATGGGTATGCTCGCATTGTCGGTGAAGAAATGACCTACCAACAAGGGCGCCCCCGCGCGATTTACGAACTAAATTTCCCAACTTACTTGTAAATAAGAAAAGCGCAAGCACCTATGTCTGCCCCGACAGGCAAATGGGGATAGAGTTAGGTCTGCAAAGTTCGCCACATCCTGTGGCAAAACAGACATGACCCGCATCGTGCGGGTCCAGGAGGCAGCTCTCCAGTCACCGCAACTTTTTCCCATTTGACCCCGAGGGGCAAGGCGCTGAAGTCTGGACAGTTACTAAATAAAATAGCATATACTTTCTAATTTTTTTATAGAATCCTCGCTAAATCTGGATACTATCGGGCATTTGACCTTCATATAAATAGCTCCAACTTTAAATTGGTCTCGATTTTTCCAATTTGGTTGCGAATTCAATGGTTTTGGTCTCGATGTGCTATTTAATGTAATATATTCACTGTCTTTTGCCTTTTTTAAATTTTAAAAAGCTGTCCTCCAAGTCGTTTTACTGATGACTTTTGGGACAGCTACTTTTTGATTAAGCTTCTATTGCTTTTCTATTTTGTATTTCTACGATTTCTGCTGCTGATAGTTTTTGGATCGTGAAGCCAGTTAATGCATATATAACAGAAATAATTGGTACAACGAGGTTTAACACTGCATATGGTGCATATTCGAATGTGCCTACACCAAGAGTACCAAGTATAAATACCCCACATGTGTTCCAAGGGACAAAGACAGAAGTAAGTGTTCCACCATCTTCTAACGCTCTTGATAGATTTTTAGATTTAAGACCCATTTTTGTATAGGCTGTTGCGAACATACGCGCAGGTACTACAATAGAGATATATTGTTCTGAACAAGATGCATTTGTCGCAAAACAAGCGATAAGCGTAGATACGATTAGTGAACCCGCTGTTTTTGCAGCTTTTAAAATTTGATTCATAATGGATTGAAGCATACCCGAATACTCTAAAATACCGCCAAATGTCATCGCGACAAGTGTCATTGATACGGTATACATCATCGAATCTAATCCACCACGATTAAATAAATCGTCAACCATTGCGTTTCCAGTATCGATTACAAAACCACTTTGAAGCGCTCCGATAGCTTCTGACAAGCTCCCGCCTTGAACAAATACTTGCGCTAAAGACCCAAGAATAATACCTACTACTAATGCTGGTATAGCAGGAACTTTCGTAGCTACAAGTACAATTACAGCAACTGGTATTAATAATAACCATGGTGAGATGACAAAACTTTTTTCTAACATGAAGATTGTTTGCTGAATACTCTCTTGATCAATATTACTATTTCTATATTGTAATCCTAAGATTCCATATACCGTAAGGGCAATTAAGAGTCCTGGGATCGTTGTATAAAACATATGACGAATATGTACAAATAAATCTGTGTCCGTTAAACCTGCTGCTAAATTCGTTGTATCCGATAAAGGCGACATCTTGTCCCCAAAATATGCACCTGAGATAACTGCTCCCGCTATAATTGGTGCTGGTATACCCATGCTTAGTCCGATACCCATTCCCGCTACACCGATTGTTCCCATTGTAGACCATGAACTACCAATAGCTAACGAAACAACTCCACAAATAATACAAATCGTCACTAAGAATAGTGCTGGAGTAATTATTTTAAGTCCGTAATATATCATCGTAGCAACTACTCCGCCACCAATCCAAGCTCCTATTGTCAGACCTACTAATATAATAATTACTACTGCTGGTAATGCTAGTTTAATCCCCTTATACATCATTTCTTCAATGTCATTCCACTTAAACCCATGCTTCCAAGCAACTAACGCTGCAACGGATGTACCAATTATTAATGGAATATGTGGTCCTTGTTTCAAAATTACTACTGTAACAATCATGCAAGCTATCATGACAAATAAAGGAATCAGTGCCCATATTAAAGACATTTCCTTCTTGGCTGTCACTTTATCTTTTTCATCCATATCATTTCCCCCTTTGTAACTATTAAGGTAATTCTAAATTGACGTTTAATAGTCGCTAATAAGGTTATGATAAAGCCAAAATGATTGCTCGTCAATCCTTTTCCGCAATATTTGAAAGCGTTTTCGCTATAACTTTGGCACCGATTAATAGCGAATCGTGATTAAACGTCATATTCGGATGATGCAGCCCAGGTGCAAGATCGGATCCAATTCCAATCATTGCAGCTTTAACTTCTGGATGTCTAATCGTATAGAAATGGAAATCATCACTGCCAGATGTAATCACTTCTTCAGCAAGATTTTCAATACCAACAATTTCAATAATGGCTTCCCTTGCAATTGCAGATGCCTCTATTGAAACCTCTGCACCAGGTGTTACATCTTGCCATTCCCAATCTATTTCAATATCAAATTGTTGAGTTAATGAATGTAAATCCTTCTCTATTTGGTCTTTCATTTGAAACAAGATGTCATTTTTGGCTGCACGTGCATCAATTGAGAAGGATGCAGTACCTGGAATGATATTTGCATTTTCTCCACCAGCTTGTATCTTCGTCAATTTTGCAGAATACGCTTCGAATGGAGAGAAATACAAGTTTTTCAACGCCTGATGAATTGCTACCGCTACATCAATTGCATTTTTGCCTTGATGTGGACGTGCCCCATGCGCATCAATTCCTTTTATTTGACCTTCTAAAAACATCGCCGCTCCGTGATGGATTGCAGGAGATACTTTTCCGAAAGGAAGCTCTTCGATTGGTCGTAAATGTACACCGAAAAGATGGGTTACATCTTCAATTGCTCCTCTATCAATCATCGAATTCGCTCCGTTACCTTTTTCTTCAGCGGGCTGGAATATAAAGCGGATACGTTTGTTCAGTTTTTCGTTTTTGATTAATAATAAAGCTCCTAATACCATCGAAATATTGGCATCATGTCCGCATGAGTGATTGGCACGAAATTCGCCATCGACTTCTTGCCAAAGAGCATCTATATCTGCACGAACAGCAATGACTTCTTTTCCCCCACCGATTTCTGCTAATAGACCTGTTACATCGTCAAATCGACGATACGGTACTTGAAGTTCGTCCAATATTTCAGCAAGTTTGTCTGTTGTTTCGTATTCTTTCCAGCTTATTTCTGGGTTTTCATGAAAGTGAGTAAACCATTGTAATATTTGCGATTCTACCTGCAATTCACTTACACTCCTTTTTCTATAATTATCCTATAATTTCACAAACCCTACCTACTTGTCCATCCGTTAAACGAACTTTGATGCCATGTGGATGAAAGGACGAATTCGTTAATAAGTCCTTCACAGTGCCTCTTGTTTTGTTACCTGTTCGTTGGTCTTTTTTCAATATGATATATACTTCTAGTCCTGGTTTAACATCTTTTCTATTTTGTCCATTCATATAAATTCACCTCTTTTTGTATCGTACCATTTTCATGCTATACATACACCATTATGCAAAATGTCGTATGTAATAGCATATTATTTGCATTAAGTTATGGGACGGTTTAATCGTTAATGAGATTCTGATTGCCTCAAAACGGAGCGTTAAGAAAATACTGATGAAAAAGGCCATACCAATATTGAAAGCCATCCAGTAAAGAAACTTAGTCTACTTGAGGCTTAGCTCCTAGGCAAAAAAAATTATTTCACATCTTTTTATCAGCAGTTACGTACGATGAATTTTCATTTGGTCACTCCCTACAAAACCTTACGGGATATTATTATTATTATTCAAGGTTTCGAAATCTTTCCTTCGCCATTTGAATAAAAGCAAGAGCAGCAGGAGTTAATTGAGCATTTTTTTGATAACTAATAACGATATGACTTTTAAACTCTAGGCTCTTCAAAGGATATAAATTAGCATCAACTTTTAAAGCTACACTTTCAATAACACTTTGTGGAACTAATGTAATGGCTACTCCATTATTTGCTAAGCGGAAGGCATTTTCAGCATTTAGCGTTTCCAAAACAATTCTTGGACGAATATTGTAAAAGGCAAACACTTTATCAGTAAATCTACGCAGCCCTAAGCCCGGCTTTACTAGAATAAACTTTTCACCATCTAAGAGAGTTAAATCCAACTCTTCACCTTCTAATAGATTTTTTTTATACAACGAATGATTTGATGGTATGACAATGTAATTATATTCTTCATATAGGTGTTCATATAGTATCTCTGGATTTGTAATGGGAAGTGAATTCACACAAACGTCTATTTTATTTTGTAACAACAATGACTCCAATGTTGCAGCAGACTCTTCGACTAATTCAATTTCAATTCCTACATATCGCTTCATAAAGTAAGGTAAAAACTTGTATAAAGTATACGTTGCTAAAATAGGACTAACCCCAATCTTCAATCTCCCTTTTTTCATATTAGAAATTCCTTGTAATTCAATAAGCATTTTTTGAATGATTTTTTCAGCATCATCCATGTAATAAAGGTATCTCTCCCCTGCATATGTTAGCGACATCGGGCTAGCCTGTCGATTGAGTACTTCCACGCCTAACTCTTCTTCCAATGTTTTTATAAATTTACTTAAGTATGGCTGAGAAATAAACAGTGCTTTAGCGGCTTGAGAAATACTACCATACTCAGCTACTGCCTTTAAATAATCTGTGCGTATATCCTTCAAGATCAACGACCTCCCTTAGCCATTTTTTACTTTATATCCATTGCATCCCACTAAAACAGTAGCGTTTTCAACGCATAACTAATTGGTTATAACAGCAATAGGAAAAAAGGTATTTTAAAAAATGTATTTTTTGTGACATAATCATCAACGTGATGGACAGTAATTTCTCACTATGCTGTTTTGAATCTTTAATCTATGACAGGCAATTGCTTAATACAACTTACGAAGCAATATACAAGAAATGTACAATGCTTACTTACTATTGAATACACTTATGAGCGATCAACATTTTAATCCATAGATTTCTTCAGAGCATAAATATGTACACAGAAAGAAATTACTTTAATTCAATTTTATCAGATAAGGAGGAAGAAAAATGGGCGCAGCAACACAAGATCAAAAAAAATCAACAAAAAGTAATTTATTAAAATATTTACTAATATTTATACCAGCGATTATCGTTTACTTAATACCAACAACAGAATCTTATACAGAAGATATGAAAATTTTCTTCGTTATTACTTTAATTGCAATAGTTCTGTGGGCACTAGAGGTTATTAACTTAATCGTTGTTGCCTTGGCACTTCCAGTCGCATTCATATTAAGTGGAATTGCAACCCCTGGGGACGTATATGCTCCATGGGCACAAGATCTTCCATACTTAGTACTTGGAGCTTTAATTCTTTCAGCAGTACTTGATGAGTCGGGTCTTATGAAAAGGCTTGCTTATTGGTTTATTTTACGAGGGGGTGGTTCATATGGTGGAATCATTTTCGCACTTTCTACATCTGGTTTCATCATCGCGTTCCTAGTCCCCGGTTCTTTAGCCCGTATAGCACTCTTCGCAAGTATGGCATTTGGGATTATCAAGGCTGTCGGGTTTGAAAAGCATTCTAAAGGTGCGGTAGGATTACTTTTTGGCGCCTACAATGCCGCTGTTACAGCATCCTTTATTAGCTTAACGGGAGCCGAGCCAATGCTCGTTTTCAATAGTCAATTAGTAAGTATGGGACAAGAAGGTGTATCGTTTTTAGGATACATTTTACACAATGGCCCAATCACAATTATCTGGACCTACATTATGGCATTCGTTATTACAAAAATATTCAAACCTGAAAAATCGATTGAGGGTAAAGAATATTTTAAAGAACAGTACAAAGCATTAGGTCGTTTTTCGTTCCAAGAAAAAAAGGTTTCAGTTATCTTAGTTTTGCTCGTAGCTCTACTCGCTACAAGTTCTTTACACGGTATTGCACTTGGTTGGATTTTCATCGGTATGACCTTCCTTTGCTTCCTTCCAGGCGTAAATTTAGCAGATGATAATACGATGAAGAAAACGAATTTCGGTATGATCTTCTTTATCACTGCAACAATGGCAATTGGACAAGTTGCTAAAGTAGTAGGCGCTGGAGAATTTATCGCTGATTCAATAACTCCATTCATGTCACTTGGAGGGGAATATTACACAGTTATTGCAACATGGTTTTTATCTGTCGGCCTGAACTTTGTTCTTACGCCTTTTGCTGCATCAGCGACAATGGCAATTCCTTTAGCTGAACTCGCTGGTTCCTTAGGAATGAGTCCACTTCCTTTAGCGTATTCATTCGTTCACGGCTTATATCAGTTACTGTTACCGTATGAATCTACATTGCCACTATTATTATTTAGTTACATGTTTATGACGTACAAACAGTTTTTCAAATACTTTTCAATTCAAATGGTATTAAATTTACTTTTCTTGGCTTTAATCGCAATTCCATATTGGTATTTAATCGGATTAATGTAATAACAAATTAGAGAGGGATGATTAGAATGTTAGATATTTTTTCACTTGAAAATAAAATTGCTATTGTTACAGGTAGTGCACGAGGGATTGGACAAGCTTACGCAGTAGGATTAGCTGAGGCTGGTGCACAACTTGTACTTGTTGACTTAGTAGAAGATAACCTAAAAGAAACATCTCAAATGATTTTAGATAAAACAGGCCGCGAATCACTTTGTTACGGTATCGATGTAACAGATAGCTCTAAAATCAAATTTATGATTGAAGAAATCATTGAGAAATTTGGAAAAATCGATATTCTTGTCAATAATGCAGGAATCAATAAAAAAATACCTTTCCTTGATGTAACTGAGGAAGATTGGAAAAAAATAGTCGGAACAAACTTAAATAGCCAATTTTTAATGTCAAGTGCAGTAAGTAAAGAAATGGTAAAACGCAAATACGGCAAAATTATTAATATGGCATCCGTTGGCGGCTTTATGGCACTTAGCGATACTGCTCCTTATAATGCAAGTAAAGGCGGAGTGCTCATGTTAACAAAAACAATGGCAGCAGATTTAAGTCAATACGGACTGAATATCAATGCTATTTGCCCAGGTTTTATTGACACAGGTCTCTTAAAAGATCCAATACAAAAAGAAGTAACTGTAAAAAAAGTAATGGCGAATACACCACTTGGTCGACTAGGAAGTGCAAGTGATCTTGTTGGAGCATGTATTTACCTTGCTTCAGATGCTTCTAATTATGTAACTGGTGCACAACTTGTTGTTGACGGTGGTATGTCTGCTGTAGCAATGTAATATTAAAAAAACGAGGATTTTACACAACCTCGTTTTTTTTTTTTGAAAAAAATTGATTTTGAAAATATAGTACAAACCATTGAAATGATTTATAAGTTCTATGGTCATGTACTAAAAGAATGAGAAAAAGCAGTCGATTTATTTGCTGAAAGTTTTGCACGCGGCAGTGTCTTTGGTGCTAGTTCTTCGTGAATAGACTTAGGTTCCTTGTTTAGTGGTAAATTTCGGTATTAATCATAAGTACATGCTATACTTACACCAATTTGTAATATTAGGTCTGACCTTTTGATACAAAGTAATTTAAGATTGACCAACATTTTTATGAAAACAAAAAACCTCCCTATAAAAAAGGAGGTTCGTGAATAGAAAGAATAGTTGCAGGACGGCAATCCTGATCACAGGTACCTTACACATAAGGTAGTAATTGGGGACATTCCCCAACTCAAGTATTCTTTATATTATTTTTGCTGTTGTTTTAACCATTCAATTGCCACGTTTGCATGTAAGGCAGCACCATACTTAAAGATTTCTTCATTTTGGTGCATCTGAGGATTGTGAACTGGTGGCTCTCCTACTTTTCCAGTACCTAATACAACAAATGCAGACGGTACTTCTTGTGAGATATAAGAAAAATCTTCTGAGCCGCTCAAAACTCCATCATCAAAAACATTCTCTATTCCAATTACTTCTTCTAGGAAAGGCATAATTTCATCAATGAATTCGGGATTATTATATGTCGTTGGTAAATGGAATTGAGTTGTAATATATTCTCCACGCCATGCTTTTACGACATGGTCAATCATCTCTGGGATACGTTTGCATAAATGGTCACTCGTCTCTTGATCATAACTACGCATGTTTCCTTGTAAAATCGCTTTGTCTGGAATAACATTCGTAACAGTACCACCGTTCATTGCACCTACAGAAAATGTTACACTCGCATTTGGTGCCGCTTCACGTGTCAATAATAGATTTAGACTTGTATAGAGTTGATTCATAATCATGTTGGGATCAATTGTTTTATGTGGTTGCGAGCTATGACCACCTTTGCCTTGAATTTCAACTATAAATGAATCCATCGCTTGTGTAAATGTGCCTTTATGGACAGATAATGTTCCCGCTTGTTGATCTGGCATAATATGAATACCAAACGCAGTATCCACTTTAGGATTTTCAAGTAAACCATCATCGATCATTAACTTCGAACCGTATCCCCATTCTTCCCCGGGTTGAAACATTAATTTAACGGTTCCTTTTAATTCCGCTTCACAATCCTTCAAAATTTGAGCTGCACCCAAAAGCATGGCAGTATGTGAGTCATGACCACAAGCATGCATTAAACCTGGATTTTTCGATTTGTATTCCGATTCAACTTCTTCTTGAATTGGTAATGCATCCATATCCGCACGAAGAAGAATACAAGGCTCCCCTTGGCCAATGGTTGCTACAACACCTGTACAATTTTCCTGTTGTGCAAATCCAGCTTTTGTATACTTTTCTTTAATTTCCGTTGGTATAACCCCACAAGTTCGATGTTCAATTCCTATTTCATCCAGGCGTTGTTGAATATATTTTTGTGTGTTTGGAAGTTCGAAACCAATCTCTGGATTTTGGTGTAGATATCGACGGTCTTTAATAATCTGTTCCTCATACTTTTTTGAAGCTTCAAGAATACTAGTCATATAGACATCTCCTTTAAATTTTTTTAGATGCGTTCAGTAGTTAATAAAGATAGACCTACGAGCATTCTAATAGGAACCTCGTAAGTCTTTTTCATCATATAAAAATAACAACCTATTAGAACGGTCCTAATCCAATATAATGAGCAACTATAATTAAGATAAATGCTGCGAAATGTAGTAACATAAATAGTTTCACTGAGAATTTTACCCAAGCAGCATAATCCACATTACACATTCCAAGTGCAGCCATTAACCCACCAGAGGTAGGCCATAAATAATTCGTAAATCCATCACCAAATTGATAAAGTACAACCATTACCTGTTGGTTAATTCCTAGTATTTTACCTAGAGGTCCCATAATCGGCATTAAGATTACTGCTTTTCCACTGCCTGAAACGACAAAGAAATTGAAGAAGATAACAACTAAGAAGAGCACCAATAAAGTGATAATTGTGCTTGTATTGGTCAACAATCCAGATAATGAATGTACAGCTGTATCGATAATTTGAGCTTGATTCATCAAAATCATGACTGACCTAGCAAAACCAATCGCTAATCCTGTTGGTAAAAGTACGGCTGCACCTGTCCCAAACATTACAGCTGCATCACTTGGTTTAATTTTTAAAACAATTACTAAGAATACTGCATAGATTACATATACTGCTGATAATTCAGGCATTCCCCAACCGAGTTTAATTGCACCAAATGCACCGCCTACTAAAACTGCAACTAGTCCTAATAATGCAATTTTTCTTGAAATCGTAAACTTTTCTTCTTCATACTCAGCTTTATTCGCATTTTTTAGTTGTTCAATATATTCTGTAGCTACAAGACTCTTACTTGGGTCTGCTTTTGTTTTCTTAGCATAACGTAGAATATACAAAACAGAGATTACTAGAAAGATAGCTAGAGAGATAATACGAAAACCAACTCCTGAATAAATTGGCAATCCTACAATTGTTTGACTAACACCAGTAGTATAGAAGTTTACTGCACCTGCTGCAAAACCAACTGCTAAACCAATCGTCGAAGTTGCGAAACCAGTGATTCGGTCATATCCCATACCCATTACTACTGCCATTGCTAGTGGGATAAAAGGGATTCCTCCTTCACCAAAACCAATCGTTCCCAATATAGAAAATATTGTAATTAACGCTATTATGACAAGCTTTTCTTTTCCCTCAGCAACCCGCAATAACGTATGAATACCTGCAGCAATTGCTCCTGATTTTTCAAGAATATAAAGAGCTCCGCTTGCAAATAGAAGCATCACAATAATATCTGCAGATTGAACAACCCCGTTATGTAAGGCTGTAAAGAAATCCATAAATCCTATTGGGTTTGCCTGATCCACATACGTAAAATGCTCTGTGTTCAGTTCTGTTATCCCCGTATCTGGATTTTGTACTCGTTCATACTGTCCACTTGGTACAATCCATGATAAAACCACTACTAGTAGCATAACTAGGATAAACATAATATAAACATGGGGGAAATTAAAACCTTTTTGTTTTTTCTTTGATGTCATGATAAATCCTCCAATTTTTCTCTAACAATTGCGAAAATTACAATTCAGCTAATCCTGTGAAAAGTTCAACTCCTGTTTTAATGAGTTCATCAGGAAAATCATATTCATTTGTATGAACATGTGGATAATCTTCTCCGTTTCCAATAAAGCAATACGCACCCTTCGTTAACTTTGTAAAATGACCAAAGTCTTCAGAACCACGAAAAGCCTCTTTCAATTCAACTAGTTCAAAACTTTTTGATTTTGCAACTAAACGAATCTTGTCAGCGCTTTCTTTATGGTTTACAGTTTCAGGGAATTCGTCATTATACTGAAAACTCACTTTTAAACCGTGTTCTTCTCCTTGTGCTTTAGCAAAGTTTTCAAGGTTTTCTTGAAGTTTGTCCAACTCTTCTTCGTAAAGCGCACGTATAGTCATACAAAGATCACCTTTCGATGCAGCAATACCAAAAGCTCTTTCACCAACATCGATTTGTACAACTGTGCACAGAATAAGACCTTTATTTATTTCTGGAGATGTGAACTCAGAAATCGCTTTGATAATATTAGCAATTGCTACAGAAGGATTAATACCAGTTTCTGGCTGACTTGCATGCGCAGGGGAACCTTCCAAATGTATAGTCATCCCTTTAGATGCACAAAAACTTGTACCATCGATAATTCCTACAGAGTTATAAGGAAAACCGCTCATATTATGGTAAGCAAAAATCTCATCAATATTGTGTTCCTTAATAAAATCAACGCATTGAATTGCACCATCCCCTGTTTCTTCAGCAGGTTGGAAGAGGAAAAAAATGTTTTTGTCTGCACCCTTTTCATTAATTTCAAGTGCAAATCCTGCTAGTGTAGCTGAGTGACCATCATGACCACATTTGTGTGCTTTTCCAGGAAACTGAGAAGCCCATGGTAGATCGATAACTTCATCCATAGGAAGTGCATCAAAGTCTGCACGGAATGCTACATTTGGCTTATCTAAGCCTGCACGATAAATTGCATAGAACCAATTCCCTTTATCTACAATTTCAAGGCTTGTATGCGTTTTCAAGAAATCCATCAAATGTTTCTTTGTCCATACTTCCTCGTTAGAAAGTTCAGGATGTTGATGTAATTCATGTCGTAGCTTTTTCGCTAATTCAAAATTTTCTGATTCCATATTATGCCATCCCCTTATTATGCTTGTTCATATAACCACTTCTTCATTTCGATTGATTAATCTCATCTTAGATTGAAAGAGTGAATTATAAGATAAATGTATATTGTATATTATATTTTATGTTTTGAGTTTTTACAATAAAAAATAATCCTGTTTCGAGTGAAACAGAATTATTATTCATACGCTTAAATATTATTTTTATCCTTACAGTGGCACTAACTCTATTTTATCTGTATTCCAATGCACTTCTTTCATGTAACTTTCTAATCCTGCTGAATCGCCACTTTTGAAAAGATCCAACATCTTTCTATGTTCATTATTCGTCTCTAAAAGCTTTTTCTTTACCTCTTCCTTTTGACCGGAATGATCAAAAGTTTTTAAAAATTTCTTTTGTGATTTTAACAGCAGGTTTACGAGACTTCTGTTTGGACAGACTGATAGATAGACATCATGAAATGCTTCCTGCATTTTATGATACATTTGGAAATTCTCCGTATTAATTGCTAGATCAATACTTTGTATATAGAATTCCATTTCTTTCATGTGTTTCTCTGTTAATAGAGCCGCTGACAGTGAAGCAGCTAAACCATCCAATACACCAATTATAAAATAAGTTTCTTTCGCTTCTTCCTTTGTAAGTTTTTTTATCACGAATCCTTTTCTTGGAACATTTTCTAATAGCCCCTCTGATGAAAGCTGTATTAGTGCCTCTCTAACCGGAGTCCTGCTAACTTTTAAATTTTCACTAATTGCTACTTCATTAACTTTCCTATTAGCAATCAATTTTCCATTGTTAATCTGCTCTACGATATAATTATAAACATGGTCTTTTAACGATAAATATTCTGTCATAAAGTACCCCTATACATTATTTAATATACTTATAACCTTATATAAAAAACTGACTTTTCTGTTTAACATTCTAACAATTAAATATCCAATTATATTGTACCTCAACCCTAAAAGTTACGCTCTAACTTATTTGTACCATTCCTAGAATTACACTTTTATGAACTGGCACCATTTAATAAATATTTATTAAAGAAAAATCGATTTTATAAATACTTGACTATGAAGCATTTTACATCTAATTATTTATAACTAATTTCACAGCAGTTAATTGGCGGGAATCTCAAATAAATGTTACGTAAAAAGACAAATTTTGTTACAGTATAATAGTCTTATTTTTAAACCAAACAAAAAGTATTAGAAGTTTACTACAGCGATAGACTACATGTTTTGGTAAGGGGGATATTAGTGGATCTTCAAAAATACAAAAACCATTTATTCCAAACTATTAAAAATAAGTTGACGGAATGGTTATCTTTAAAAGAAGAAACAGTTTTAGCTGAGGATTTATACCGTTTCCTTCACTCTATAAAAGGGACTTCCGGAACACTACAATTGGATGACCTTATGCAAATTTCTTCAGAGTTATTATCTAAATTGGAAAACGAAGAGAAGAAAAAATGGACGGAAATTGAATTAAATAATTTTCTATATCCTTTAATTACGCTTATATATAAACATGAGAACTCCGGTAATTTAGCTAGTCTTAATAATAAAGTTCTAAATTTAAAAGCTCCTTTGATTCAAATAATAGATGATGATGTTTCCATGCTAATTCTCCTTAAAGATGTATTAGAAACAAAAGGCTGGATGGTAATAACTAATACAAATCCTGAAAGTGCAGTGAAACAGTACTTCGAAATGAAACCTGATTGCCTTATTCTTGATATTCAATTGCCACAGAAAGACGGCTTTCAAGTTCTTCAAGAGATTCAAAATGATAGTGAAAAATACTTTATCCCGACCATTATGATTAGTATTAAAAACAACAAGGAAACACGAATACGAGCTTATCAAATGGGTGCAGATGACTTTTTCAAAAAGCCAATTGATATGGAAGAATTTGTTGCTAAAGTTGATCGGCATTTACAACGAAAGAAAATTTTCGATCAATTCGTTTTGATTGATGAACTAACACAAGTTTATAACAGAAAATTCCTTATGGACAATTTGCAACGTTTTTTCCTGGATTTTAAACGAACAAACGAGCCATTTTCAATTAGTATTATTGATATTGACTTTTTCAAAAAAATTAATGATACATATGGTCATCTAATGGGCGATCAAGTTCTTAGAGATTTTGCTCAATATATAAAACGGAATATTCGCAGTATGGATACGATTTATCGGTATGGAGGAGAAGAATTTGTCATAGTCTTTCCAAAAACCACAAGTGGGGATGTAAACAGGCTCCTAACTAAATTAATTAAAGGTTTCTCTCAAATCGAATATACCCATAAGGAAAGTAGCTTTTCTGTTACATTTTCAGCAGGAATATATACCGTAAAGGATGAATTCGTTACACTTACAGAAGCTTTCAAAGAGGCCGATAGTTCGTTGTATCACGCAAAACACCTTGGAAGATCTAGAGTTGAATGTTTACAGATGACATCTAATGTATACCAAAAAGCCACGCTCAATATTTCAATTGTCGATGATGATACCATCATTCGGACATTATTGAGTCAAATGTTAGAATCTATAACCATTGATAACATCCATTTAAACATTAAGTTATTTGAGAATGGTCCATCCTTTTTAAATTCAGAACACGCGAAAGAAGATGTCAACCATTTCTTAATTCTGGATGGCGTCATGCCAGTCATGGATGGTTTAGAGGTCCTTCAAAAAGTCAAACAAGAAAAAAATGCACATAGGTACAAGGTGCTGATGCTCACTGGAAGAAAGAGCCAAGATGAAATAGAACGCGCTTTAAGACTAGGTGCGGATGATTATGTAACAAAACCGTTTAATGTAACTGACCTACAAGTAAGAATTGAACGAATACTAAATATGCTAAAATAAGTTAATTACACGAGAAGAACATTAATGAGGTGGTAAACATTGAAACAGATTTTATTGGCGGAGGATGAAGAAGTTCTCCGAATGCTTATTGTAGATACGTTAGAAGACGAAAACTATAAGGTTGATGAAGCGGTTGACGGTGGTGACGCAATGGATTTTTTGCAAAATAATCACTATGATTTAGTCATTTTAGACTACATGATGCCTGTTTATACAGGACTTGAAGTTGTTGAGAAAATACGGAGTGCTGAAACAAACGAGCATACGAAAATTCTAATACTTTCAGCAAAAAGTCAGGCGTATGAACAAAAACAGATTATGGAAACAGGGGCCGATTATTTTATGGCCAAACCATTTAGTCCATTAAAGCTTTTAGAATTAGTTGAGGATATCCTTAATGAAAATAGTTAATTATATTAATAGTTCGTTATCACGCAAAGTTTTAGCATTAATGGGAATTTGTCTTCTCTTTTTTGCCGTGGGTTGCGGTCTTCTATTTTATTCTCAGCATAAAATGCATGATGATTATGTTCAAAAACGTAGTAATATTGAAAAAAAACTGCAAATAGTTAATGATATCTATAACCAATTTAATTCCGACGTTTTAATAATGACGGACTCTATCGCTTTTAAATTCACGACAAATATGGAAGAACCACTAAAGTTTGAGCGTGAGCTTAAACAAAACCTTACTGAACTTGGTCCATTGATTGGAACCGAGAATGAAATGTTAATCTATCAAGATATCGATAATTTTATATCTTATTATTTCAGTACATTACTACCACTAATTATGAGTGAGTATGAAAAAAGTGAAAATCCTAGTATTGAACTTCGGGATATTAAAGCCAATTTTCAGGTTGAAGAGTTTCTGGAGCAAACTAAATCATTTATTTCACTACTAAAGGAACAACTTGCTGATAGTTCAGATGATTTAGCGAAAAAACAATCAATCATTCAAAGCAGTGTAATTGTCTTTTTTATTTTAACTCTAATTCTATCACTCCTTATAGTTCGTAGAATTTTTAATAACATCGGAAAGCCTCTTTCCGAATTTACCTTTTCTGCCAATGAAATTGCTGCAGGTAGAGATGCGGTCTTAAAAGTAAATGATAACAGAAAAGATGAGCTCGGTACCTTATCAATTGCCTTCCAAAAGATGATTAACAGTATTCGGGAGAAAGAACAAGACTTGATGGCCTCTAACGAAGAACTAATTGCCCAACAAGATGAGCTTCTAGCGCAGCAGATTGAACTTCAAACAACACTAAGTATTGTAACAAATAATGAAGAAAAACTTACACGGTGGAATGAGTTAATAAAAATAATATCCTCCTCTCTTGATAAAAAGGAGTTTCTTAAAAGTATCGTTGAAAATATGTGTAAAATAACTAAATCAGACAAAGGTATAATTTACACCATTCACGATGATGTCTTCGCTTCCTATGGGATTTCTATTTTTGGTGTTGATCAATTTAGGAATAATTTGAACGACGGTCTGATTCAACGGTTAACTGATGAAAAACAGCCATTTACGGTAAAACGGGTTCAAGATTCTACGGAGAAAGGCTACCATGAATCTGTCAATTATAGCTTTGACTTATATTTACCTGTTGTTTCTTCTTCTCAAATAGAAGCTGTTATGGTGTTTTCAAGATATGGTGATTCTTATTCAAATAATGAACTAATTGAATATGAAATATTCGCTAGACAAATTGCTATTTACCTTGAAAAAATTATGTTATTTGAACAGTCCGAGGATGATCGCCGGTTAAATCAAGACATCTTAAACACGGTTCAAGAGGGTATACAGTTAATAGATGCTGATCGAAAAGTTTTACAAGTTAACAATCAACTTTGCGGAATATTTGAATGGCAAGATACCCCCGAACATATGATAGGACTTTCTTGGGAACATTGGAGCGGTGTCATGGCAGAACAAATCCAAGACTACGAGTTTATTCAGCTTTTAAATGATTTAATAGACTCTGCATTTCTTTCTCCTGATCAAGAACATTCATTTATTTACAGGAAGACCGACAACAAACAAGTCATTAGAGTTTATTGTAAAACAATTAAAGATTGTAATGAACACATTGGAACGTTACTAGTCCATCGTGATATTACAAAAGAGTACGAAATAGCTAACATGAAGTCAGAATTTGTCAGTACAGTTAGTCATGAATTAAGAACACCTTTAGCTAGTATTCTTGGCTTCACAGAATTGTTGTTAACAAAAGAATTAAAGCCGGAACGAAAAGCAAAATATACTCAAACTATTTATAATGAAACTATAAGGTTAACTTCCTTAATAAATGATTTTCTTGATATTCAAAGAATGGAATCAGGCAAACAAAATTATGAAAAGAAATATATCGACGTAATATCGATTGTTCAAAATGTTATCGAGCTACAAGAAATTAACACTTCATTACACAAGACAACCCTTACAGTAGAATTAGAGAATGCTACTATACTTGGGGACAAAAATAAAATTGAACAGGTGTTTACAAACTTATTAAGTAATGCGATTAAATATTCTCCAGAAGGAGGAAATATTTCAATACGTATATATGGTAACGAGGATATAGTTTCTATTGATGTAAAAGATGAAGGACTTGGAATCCCAGAAGAAGAAATACCTAATTTATTTCAAAAGTTTTATCGGATAGACAATTCCGACCGACGAAAAATTGGCGGTACAGGTCTTGGGCTTGCTATCGTAAAAGAGATTGTGGAAGTACATGGAGGTAAGATTTCCGTAAGTTCTAAGAATGGCAAAGGTAGTACATTTAGCACGAACTTCTCACGGATTACAATGAGCACTAATAAAGTAAATGAAGATGGGGCTACTCCTATGCTTAATTACACAATTATGGTCATTGAAGATGATTTAAGCCTTGCCGAACTAGTAAACCATGAATTGCAAGATAATGGTTTTCATGTGAGCTACTATAAGAACGGTCAAGAAGCGTTAGCACAAATGAAAAGTAAGACTCCTGACGCACTTGTTTTAGACATTATGCTTGCAGATGAAATGGATGGATGGACAATTATGAAAGAAATGAAAGAAGATGAAAAACTAAAAAACATCCCAATCTTTATTTCAACTGCGTTGGATGAAAAAGAACGAGGGCTTTCGTTAGGAGCACAAGATTACTTAATTAAACCGTACAGACCTGACCAATTATCTAAGCTAATTATGCACACCCTTTTGACTAATGAAAGAAACGGACAGATTATGGTACCTCATTAAAAATTAGATTTATGATTTACACTATCTATAGTCATGTACTGAAGATGTTAGAGGTTAAGGCAGTAGTTTTATTTGCGGAAAGTTTATCCAGTGGGGGCATTTTTGGGGATAATTCTTCATGAAAGCGCGTTAAACCTTTGCAGAGCAATGATCTTTGGAAAATGCCCTATGTACATGCTATACTAATGAAGGATTTATTTGAAAAAGGAGTGTTTTAGATGGCGAAAAAAGGTTATTTTTTAATGGATACTGGAGAGAAAATCGAATTTGATTTATTCCCGAATGAAGCACCAAACACAGTTGCTAACTTTGAAGAGTTGGCAAATACAGGATTTTATAACGGCGTAGTTTTCCACCGCGTTATTCCTGGCTTTGTAAGTCAAGGTGGGGACCCAACTGGTACAGGTATGGGCGGAAGCGGCAAAACAATTAAGTGTGAAACTGTTGGCAATCCACATAAACATGAAGCTGGCAGCTTATCTATGGCTCATGCAGGAAAAGATACAGGTTCAAGCCAATTCTTTATCGTGCATGCACCACAAGCCCATTTAAACGGTGTTCATACTGTTTTCGGTAAAGTAACAAGTGGCCTTGAAATAGCAACAGCTATGAAAAATGGCGCTAAAATGGAAAAAGTAGAAGTATTTGACGCAGAATAATTAGAAATGCAGCTTCCGAAATCATGGAAGCTGCATTTTCTTATGAATTGGCTATGTTAAATGTTAAAGAATAGTATCTTGTTGTTACTACTTTTCTTTCCTATAAAAACGTTCACCTGTTTTAGGATTATAATACACTCTTGTTTTTTCACCCGTAACAGGGTCAAGATTAACCTCTTCTGTTCGCTCAAAACCTTCCGCAACTTCAGTTCCATGATTGCGATTAAAGCGTTTGTCATATATAAAGTATCCAAGCAAAATACAAGCTATAACAGCTATGATTTGTACAATATACATACCTACTACAACAAAAATCGCCATTATAGTTTCTCTACAACAACCGCTGTTCCGTAGGCCACAATTTCACTCATATTTTTTCCAATTTCACCGGAATCATATCGCATCATAACAATAGCATTTGCACCCATTTGGTTGGCATTTTTAATCATACGGTCCATGGCTTCTTTTCTTGAATCTTCCAGCATAGCGGTATATTGCTTGATTTCTCCACCTACTAATCCTTTTAAGCTTGCCATAATATCTCCACCTAGCCCTCTACTTCTTACAATTAGTCCAAATGCAGGACCTTTTACTTCTACGATTTTATAGCCTTCAATTTTTTCTGTTGTTACTACTAACATTTGAATCGCCTCCAGGTTTTATTTTTTCTTAAATCATCCCGATTCTTTTCGGAAATACAATAAGCTTTTAAATTTAGAATAGCTTATATACTAAATGCAATTACTAATATGATAATAATTGGTACGAATAGAACAACCCAACTGAGTGGACGCCCAAAATTGAGCGTCCATCCTACTCCAAAGCGTTTTTCAACTAGAATGCTTGGATCGTCTCTATTAATATAAAGCATTCCGCCTTTCCAGTACTTATCGTCGTCTACTGCAATGCTATCTTCTTTACTAGAACTTGCCCCTCCTACTTTCAATCGTGATCCGCTTTGCCCAACTTTTACTGTATAAATACCCACTCCAACAAAAGTTATTACTAAAAAGACAATTGGAAGTGTGAACATTATCCAAGGAGATGAAATTTCAGGATGGATTGTTTGCAAATGTAAATAACCCATCAATAGCGTTGTACTTAAAGTAATAAATAATGAAAACCAGCTAGTATATTTACGGAACGCAAGCTGCTGTGCAACGGAAGTTTTTTTATTTGACGGATTAATCTTTGCTCCTGAAAATTTCATTCCTTCACTCATCAGGAGGAACATACCTTGCATCACTAGCAAAATTAGCGGCATAGAAATGACACTGAAATACGTTTTTTCACTAAATGCATCGGCTTGACCGGATGGTCCCCAATGCGTAGGAATCATATCCGGCATTTCAGGATATTTCATAAACGTATAAATAATAAGGCCAACTGTAACAATCATCGGAATGATAAATACGATAGGCGGTACTAAACGTAGCTTTTCTTGAAACTTTAGATCCACTACGCGTACTTCATTTTTTCCTATTGTCCATCCTTTTTCTGCTTTTAGTTTCTTCACTCGAATATGCATGATGAAATAATAGCCGATGCTAATGAAAAGAGAGGTAAACTGAACTCCTACACTTACAAGAGCCAGAGTATCTTCGTCTAAATCTTGTGTAAGTGTCCAAAGTAAATACCCTGCCAAAATGACTAACCCAGTTGTAAGAACAACTCTAAAATATCTTTTTTTCAAATAAACAATTATTTTATCCTTTACGTATTGTTCTGGTACATACACGCCAAAAACTTCGGTTTGCTTCAAAAACTTCGGCATAAACGCTTGTAATATAGTGATAAATAGAAGAATGAATCCAAACAATAAAATACTCATTATTTCCCCTCCTTAATGTTTTGGACAAGCTCATGAATCATTCCTACCATCTCTTCTTCAGAAAGTTTTAATACTAATCCCTCTGCTAGTAGTGGCCTAATTTGATCTGCTATTTGCCGTTTTTGGTTTGCAGAAGCTTTTGGTATCCCATTTGGCTGTATAATTACACCTGATTTTGCGACAATCTGAATAAACTCTTTTTCTTCTAAATAATGATATGCTTTATTCACTGTATGCATATTCATTCCAAGATCTGCTGCAAAAGCACGAACAGATGGTAAAGAGTCTCCAGGATTTAATTCCCCCCTCACCATTCCTTCTATTAATTGCTGTGCTAGTTGTAAATAGATTGGCACGGATGAATTCGTTTGTATTTCAATAAACATGGCGCTACCTCCTACTTACATTTGTTCTATCTATAATATAACACTATTGTTCTATACCTACTAGAGCAAAAAGTGGAGGATCCTAAATTATTTTAAGTCTTATTTTTAATTAATTCTCCTTTTCTGCTAATTCAACTAAAAAAGCCCTACCCACCAAAGTGAGAAAGGCTAATTATTATTTATTTCACTCTCAACACTTGACCTATACGAATTGTGTAATTGACATCAAGTCCATTCCAATCCTTAATTTGTTGTACAGTACTACCATAAGTCTGACTTAATGAGTAAACTGTGTCACCACTTACTACAGTATGATATACTGCTGAATTTTTCTTTGGGAGACTAAAGCACTTTGCGATTCCATTCGCATGACCTTGCGCAAGTGATTCAATGAAAGATGCTGTTTTCAACTTTGCCGCATCGTTCGCATTATCAATAAATCCATTCTCCGTCAAAATAGCTGGCATATTGGATTCACGTAACATATGGAAGTTTTCTTGTTTTTTGCCCCGATCAGTGTAATTTACAAGATTTATTATTTCTGCATGAATTGTACTTTGATAGGTTGTAGTAGGTGCACCAACACCCGGATATATATAATCCTCATAACCTGTCCCACCACCTGCATTAATGTGAACTGAAAGGAGGAAATCTGCCCCCCAAGCGTTAGCCGCATTTGTACGTTCAGGCAACGAAACAGTTTGATCTCCAGTCCGGCTCATTAAAACACTTACATTATTATACTCAGCAAGCAAAATATCTTTCGTTCTAGTGGCAATTTGCAATGTTAGATTTTTTTCCTGTAAACTATTTCCTGTTGCTCCTGAATCCGTCCCACCATGTCCTGCGTCAATAAAAACTTTTACCATCATTATCACCTCATATTAGTTTTGAATTGCTATAAATGAATGCTCATACAACTTTTAATCTCACATGATAATCACCACCTCAAATAAGAAAAGCGCAAGCGCCCTTTAAGTGCACCTTGTCTTCACTATTTCTAGAGTGCTTTGGACGAAACATTTGCTAGACTATTACCGCGGGAATTTTTGTGGATGGAGAAGTGACTGCGTCACTTCTCCATCCACTTTTTTTCGATAATCTTGTGGCGGATGTTTGTCCGTCGCCTTCTTGAAATTTGTAGAGACAAGGTGCGTAAGGTTAGGTTAATGAGAGATTAGATACTTTCCTATTCTTTTAAAAGCGGACGAAGATGCAATTTCGTCCGCTCAGCGCTTCTTTATCAATGAATACTACCTATTTTTTCAGGCCCCGCTGATTCATGTATACTGTGTACGATAAAAGTAAAAACATATAGGAAATCCTGCTTAAGAAAGACACCATTAAAATCACTTCAAGTCGTTGTGCATACCGGATTTCTAGTATTTCAATTTCATATATTTTCTTATTAGGAACTACTCACTTAATGGATTGTAGTGAAAGGTGGCGACTCCAGACGGAGGCCAACAGGATGTTGGTCACGAAGGCGTTGCCACACGATGTGGCACTCTTAGCCTTCGTTCCTCGGAGACAGATGAGACATCGCAACGACGCGAATGCGGCGGTGATGGCTCATCACTCACCCCGCGGAACGCGTCCACCTGAAACGGAAATCCGCGGTATTCTTTGATTCTTTCAAGTACTATGAACACTGGTTTCACAGGTTGATAATCCATATACTTTCTTATCTTTTGAAAAAGCCACCCGAAGGCAGCTTTTTTTAATTAGACATAATTCATTGCTAATTCACTATCAGAAAACCTATGTGCTTTTCACATCATTCGCCTTCCATTTCTCTTTTTCGTTTCGACGAGCGCGCAATCTTTCTCTCAATTTCTTCTTTTACCCAATCAGTTAACTTAACTAATACCCATTCCGGAACCCACTGTCCCCAACCAGCTCTAATTGAATTAGCAGTCATAGATTGTATTAAATGATATAAAACTCCAAAAGATAAAATTCCGAAGAATACTCCATGTACTCCAGTAATCATATCCATTAGATGTCCTCCGGCAGGTAGCATTAATATAAAAAAACTACGAAAAATGCCATCAATTCCATATTTGCTTGCGTATGTTTTATCTTTTTTTGAAGATCGAGTGCCTGAAATCCAGTCCATTACATTAAAAAAGGCTAAAGCAGTCATCGTATAAATAACAACTTCACCTTTTCCATAAAAAAATTCAAATAAGGGCATGACCAATGTACCAAACAGTAATGGCATTATTTTATCAACTGGAAATAACCATCTTCCCATTCCTTCACCCCTTTTAGTTTTTCGAAAACAAAAAGAACGCCCTTGTGAACGTTCTTTAATAAATTATTCTTTTTTTGTTACGCATTAGGGCCTTACTACCCCTTATAGTCATTCATGACATCACTAGGTATTTGTGATAAAAGCCCCCACTCATACCAAAAAACACTCCATGCCTCTAACTCTACTGCACTTACTTGACTCCCTCCTAGATAGTGCGAAAAAGGATGTAACCAAATATGACGGCGCATTGCCGATTTGATTTGTGGAGTTATCTCGAAATCTGTAACTTGGTAAGCAAGATTTATCCTCCCTCGGATTGATATTACTCTACCCGTTAAAGGATTTCTGATGCATTGGAAAAGACGTTTTGACTCCGTCATGATTTCGGCATTTGTATTATGTCCTGCATATAGTAAAAAATTACTACCTTTCCACCCTTTTTCTTTAATGAAATTTCTATTCTCTGTCAATTCAAAAATAGCTTGCTCCGTTGTGACTCCCGAAAGAAAATGTGTATCATGGTGAGTGCCGATATCCCAACCATATTCAAAACATGCTTTGTCTACGTCTGCAATAGTCATGTACGTATTACCTACGAATTTTGGACCCATATGACCAATCGCGCCTTTGTGTCCGTACTTTGATAGTATTTGTATTCCGGGCAACGTATTATCTAAAGCGTCATCCCAAATCCAACTAATTGCAGGTTTAAGGGGTGCAGGTAAAAACTCCACATGACCTATATTAACTGTTGCAGTCGCATCAGAAGTTATGTTGAGAGCAAAGGTAGGTGACGCATCGATAATATATCTATTTAGCGGCGCTCTCAAATAACGCCATTTATTTGGTTCAAACGTTTTTATTGCTCCATCAATATGGAGGTTAATTGCTAACTCGTCAGCACAACTACCAGTATCTGCACCAATAACAAAACTTGTGATAGCGCTTGGATTGTCTATTTTTACATATAAACCGACCTCATAAGCCTCAAAGTCATCGGCAACAGCTTGAGGTAAGACTTTGCGAAGAATAGCAGTTTGATTGTTTATTGTTATTTTTATACTATTTTCCCCTACTACTCCATTTCCTACATTGGTTACTACCTCACTTAACGGATCACTTACTACGGTAAATTCATTGACATTATTACAAGGAGCAAATAACACTTTTTTCTGTAAAAATTTTCTGTTTATCAGTTTGACATTTGACTTTTTCAGTTTAGCTTCCAACATCGTATAATTGGTTATATATACGTCGATTCGTCCGTTGCTCACATTCTCGAAATCGGCAAGGTATTGATATGTTGTGTCGGTTTGGTTGCGGAAGTTACAGTCAAATCCACCTCCCCCAAAAAGATTAATATTAGTATTCCCATTTACTTTGTCATTGTTGGTAAAGAAACAAGCATCTGCATTAATACCATTAACAAGTTTAAATTTTGCACCTGCAATAATTTCAATATCGATGTTAGATGGTAGTGAAATACCCGTAGCATCCCCTTTATAGTAATCCCCTTCGAGTATGATGATTTTACCCCCTGTGGAGGACAAGGAATCCACGGCTGCTTGTATTGTTATCTCGTCGTTTATTCCTGTACATGTATAGTCCGATCCTTTTTTAGATGATTCTGACGAGTTGCTGGCTGCTATTACTATAGTTGACGCTCTAATTCCCTTTCTTACTAAACTATCTTCTTCTCCCTTAGCGCAATCACTACCATTGTCTGATACACGTATGATTAAATTATTCTCATCACCATCACGAACACGTTCATCACCTCCAAAATATTGCTGCACTTTTAAATCCACATCGATTACTACTGGACTCACTATTGACAAGTTGGATCATTCCTTTCAACTTAAAAATAATATGAAGAATACCACCTAAGCGTTTTGTGGCGTCGCCAATATCATGTCTGTCTCTACTTGAGTCATTCGTTTAAGTGAGACTTGTCCTTGCACAAACACTTGATCAACTTTTTTCATAGTTCACATATTTAACATTAATGGAAATATACTCTTCACTACTAGGTGGGTAGATACGTCAAGTGTACGTCAAGAAACGAGTATTTTGACTTTATCCTTTGCCCTATCAATGTATTGCTGCACTGTTCGCTTCTTTAAATTCAGTTCCTCAGCAATCTCTGTAAGACTCATACCATACGCCATATGCATTAAATAACATTGTCTTTCTCTATGAGAAAGCTCTACTAATATATTTATTATTTGATGTTTTTGTTCTTCACTCAACATACTTTCCTTTGTGTCCAATTCAATAGTTGGAAATAAATCCATGTCCAATAATGCTCGTCGCTGATAGATAGATCTTTTATCCACGCCATGAATATTACCTGGTCTTCTACCTTTCTTCATCCATTCAAGAGCATAGGACATATCTTCAATCATGCTATTGATAATTTTAAGATCTGCATTGTCTTTAGGATTCATTGGATCTAATCTTTCTTTTAAATGCTCCAGTTCTTTTTTGTGATACGAATACTCTTGAATCAATTTATCTGCCCAGTTTGACATTATTATTACCTCTCATTCTCTTATTTTTTTCTAAATTAAAAGAGGACAACAAGTGACTCAGCAGAAACACTGAAATCGTTTGTTGTCCTCCAGACGACTGGTGGGACTTTATATTATTCATTAATTCCCCTAAAACTCTTCTCCTTCATCCCACTTAACACGGACTACTTTTCCTTGATGCGTCTTAATTGTGGTTTCAGCAAAAGGAGGTAACTCTGTTATTTTCGCTTTCCCTTTACTCAGTACTATTACACAAGGCATTGGCAATTTTGTTGTATTGAGATATAAGTTACCTTGGGAATCTATTTCTAAATCTTTCATTCTCATGAGAGTCCCTCCTAAATAATCCTACAAGGTCAATAGTAAAAAATAGTAAATATCCCTTCCTAAAACGGAATTAATATAATATACACTCATTCGATATTTAAAATAACACCCTTAACACAAAAGAACACACGTTCTATTTTAGGGTATAATTAGCATATTATTAATTATAATCTATGTCAACAATTAATTCCTAAAACGGAACAAGAAGTTGCATTTTAGGAATTTTAGTAATAGTATATACGTATAGATAATACTAAGGAGATAATGACAGTGAATAACTTCGGATCACTATTAAGAGAGCTAAGATTGAACAGAGATCTAACAATTGAACAATTAGCAGATTCTTTAAACGCTAAATACGGGAGTAAAATTAGTAAAAGCTCAATAAGCCGTTGGGAAAATGGAGAAGCTGATCCTAAATTGGAATTTGTTCGGTTACTTGCAGACTTTTTTAAAGTTCCAGGACAGTACTTTTTAGGTGAAGGAGAATCGGAGAGAACAGGGGAAAGAAAAGATATCGTAACTATTGCTGCTCACATTGACGACGATGTAACTGAGGAAGAAATGAAAGATATTAAAAAATATATTGAGTTTATTAAATCGCAGCGCGGTTAATGGGGTGTTTATATGACATATGATCGACTGATGATGGAGTATCCACATATTAAAATAATTGAAAAGGTATTACCTAAGGGACTCCCGGGTTTATATTACGATAACGTGATTGAAATCGATATATTTAAAAACAAATATGAGAAGCATTGTATATTAGCAGAAGAGCTTGGTCATTACGAAACAACTTATGGCGATATTACGGATTTATATGATTTGAGAAGTATCAAACTAGAGCAAATTGCACGCAGATGGGGTTATGAAAAAATTGTTTCACTGGACCAATTAATTGATTGTTATGTAATGGGCCAAACAACATTAGAGGAAATGTGCACTAACCTTGAAATAACGCCAGAATACTTAAAAAATGTAATCGATTATTATATTGAGAAATATGGTCTTTTCAAGTTGCATAAAGAGTATAAGATTACTTTTGATCCACTTGATATAAAAAAATTAAATAGAAACTTGTAGCTGAATATTATGTAGTTAACTCCAATGCTTTAAGTATTTATGTGCCTTCTTTTTCTTTCATGAAAGTTTTCGTACATTTTAATTAGGATCTGTTCAGTTGCAAGTGGACTGTTTGCTTTAACTACTAATACTTTCACTATAAAAAATCTCCTCAACTATTTCAAAATTCCCCCTATTTTCTTCGAATACAAATTGAAAGATAAAATAGTCCCTAAAGTCAAAGAGACATTTAGGAACTATTAATCGCAGTATATAGAACCATTACTACCCAACTATTTAGGTATGTTTATTAACACTATATTTGTTATACTACATATAATCAAAGGGGTGATAAATTTTGGTCGAAATAATGATTTTTTCCATTTTCCCAATTATTATATTAGGATCAATCGGTCTTGGAGCATATGCAATGGTAAAAGAATATCAAGTAAAACAGAAAAAATTAGATATCGAAATGATGAAACTTGAAAACGAAGCATTTTTATTAATAGAAAAGAAGCATGTACTGTTAGAAGAAACGAAAGATGGACCTAAAACTTAAAATATCTTCTTCCTTTTTCATAATAGGCTACCTTCTCATTTTCAGGAACCATGCCTCCACCAGTTGCCCATACAACATGAGTGGCATTCTGTAAGTTGGCGCCTTGTTTTGCTAGATGAATAGGGCCAGTCATTCCAGCAAGAGCAGATGGTTCTAGCTGAATTTTTTCAGTATCTACTAATAGTGCCAGTAATCGATACATCGTTTCATCACTTATTGTGTAGCTCCCGTTTATTAACTGTTCTAAAGTTTTGCCCACAAATCCAGATGGTCTTCCAACTGCAAGCCCGTCGGCATCTGTTTTATTGTCCAACCCGATATCACTTACTGCAATTTTTTCATGTAAACCTGTCATTAAACCTAGTAGCATGCAAGGCGAGTGCGTCGGTTCTGCAAAGAAGCATTGGACGTGATCACCAAATAGAAGTTTCAAACCAAACGCAACACCACCCGGACCTCCACCAACTCCGCAAGGTAAATAAATATACAATGGATTGTTTTCATCTACTTTTTTCCCTAGCTGCTCCAGTTGTTTTTTTAGTCTACTGGCCGCAACAGCATAACCGACAAATAAATCAATGGAGTTCTCATCATCGATAAAAAAGCATGTTCGATCGTTTTCGGCTTGTTTTCTACCTTGTTCAACTGCCTTACTATAATCCGCTGCGTATTCAATTACTTCAACACCTTTTGCACGCAGCATATCTTTTTTCCATTGCTTGGCGTCACTTGACATATGCACCGTCACGCGAAATCCAAGCTTTGCGCTCATAATGCCAATACTTAAGCCTAGGTTTCCAGTTGATCCTACCGCAATCGAATAAACATTGAAAAACTGTTTCATTTTTTCGTTTGCAAGAACCGCGTAATCATCTGTTTGCGTTAATAAACCTTCACGAATTGCAAGCGTCTCTGCAATTTTCAACACTTCATAAATGCCGCCTCTTGCTTTAATCGAACCAGAAATCGGTAAAGCATTGTCGCATTTTAATAACAGCTCTCCGTCGAAATCGGTTTGAAATAAGTCCTTTATGGCAGAAGCCATCGTTGGAATAGCCATAATTGGAGATTCGATTATGCCATTTGTTTTTGCTGTTTCCGGGAAAGCGATTTGTAAATAAGATGCAAATCGATCCAATCGGTCGCTTGCATCTTGCACCATTTCACTTGTTACAGATATATGCTTCATAGCATCCTCTGTTTTTATTACATTTGGATTAAACCAAATTACTTCTTCCGTATTTTGCATCTTTTTTATTAGAGGAAATTTTTCTACTAGTTGTTGATCGTTCATTTATGTCATTCCTTTTCTATTCTAAACTCATTACATGGGTAATGTCAGGTGAGCTTTCGTCAAATGCAAATCCATTCGCACGATAAAAAGCATCTACTTTCGCTGATTCTGTTTTCGTTGTAATCTCTTTAAACTGTCCTTTCGCATCTGTAGATATCGCATTGCATAGTTTGCTTCCGATCCCTTTTCTACGATGTTCTGGTAAAGTATAAAAACGATATAGACGAGCAGATTGTTCCCGAGCACCATTTATACTTTGATTTAATCCACCAATAGCTACTAATTCTCGGTCATCCCATACCCCATAAAGAGCTTCTCCTTGTTCACTAAATCTGTTTGTACCATCTTCATATTCACTTGCTAACCTGGATACGAATCGGTACCCCTCTTTTTCGCTTTCTTGAATTAGTTTGGTTACGTCGACTTCTTTCAAATCTGAAATTTTCTTCACTTCGATTGCCATATACGTTTCCCCCATTCTATTTTTAAAAACGAACTCTTTACTACAATTCAATATATGTAAGCAATTTCCCTCTAAATACCTTAAACCAATTATTACAGAACTGTTACTGGTGCCAGGCACCAGTAACAGTTTTGTCATAAAGTAATCCCACACTAATTCAAGATTAGTGTGGGATTGGGATAGTTTTTTTATACTGTTTCTTTAATAGCAGATAGTCTTGCTTCTACTTCTTCTTCGGATAAGTTGTGTTCCACCACGTAGCGGTTGCGTGGGTCCACGCGGCATTCATGTGAACAGCTTCGTAAATATTTGTGTTCATTTTCTTCTGAGCATAGAATTTTGTCATTACAATCAGGGTTTGCACAGTTTACATAGCGTTCACATGGTTCACCCGTGAAATGATCTTTTCCTACAACGACATGCTCCACTTGGTTGATTGGAACAGCGATACGTTCATCAAATACGTACATTTGACCGTCCCATAATTGTCCCCGTACCTCTGGGTCTTTCCCATAAGTTGCGATGCCACCGTGTAATTGAGCAACGTCTTCAAAGCCTTCGCGTACTAACCAGCCCGAGAATTTTTCGCAGCGAATTCCACCTGTACAATACGTTAGTACTTTTTTACCTTCGAACATTTCTTTATTCTCAAGCATCCATTCAGGTAAATCGCGGAAGTTGCGGATATCTGGACGAATTGCTCCACGGAAATGCCCTAAGTCGAATTCATAATCATTACGAGCATCGATTACAATCGTATCCTCTGCTTGCATTTGTTCAAAAAATTCTTTTGGCGAAAGGTATTTCCCTGTTAATTCATTTGGATTAATATCTTCTTCTAATCCTAAATGCACAATCTCTTGCTTTGGACGAACATGCATTTTTTTAAATGCGTGCCCCTCTGTTTCATCTATTTTATATACCATGTCTGCGAAGCGAACGTCCGCCTTCAACATGTCCATGTATGCGTCGGTTTGTTCAATTGTTCCCGAGCATGTACCGTTCATTCCTTCGTTTGATACTAAAATACGCCCTTTTAACCCAATTTCTTTACAAGCTTCAAGATGTTCTTGTGCAAATGTTACTGGATCTTCAATCGGGACATATTTATAGTAAAGTAATACTCTGTATGCATGTGTGTCCATTTTTTACTCCACCTTTATGAAATTTTGTCCATTCGATTTTTAATATATCAAAAATGTAGGCATTTGTTAAATAGATAGTTTTCTTTTTATTATCAAAAAACGGACAAAATAACTAAAGAAAGTGTTTGAACCTATACTGCATTTGCATAAATTTAACTCTACGCATTTTTTGCAACTGTCCTAACATATGCTGAAAGATTAATGGCAAAGTAACCTGTTTTTTAACACCTTTTCTTGGAAGGAGTTTCTTTTGCGAAAAATAATCAGTTTACTAACGGTTTTACTATTGGTTGTCGGGTGTGAAAATAATAAAAAAAGTTTAGAGCCTATTACCCCCGAGGATTTCTTAATAATCGCGCATCGTGGAGCCTCTGCATATGCCCCCGAGCACACGATTCCTGCATATGAAATTGCACAACAGGCGGATGCTGATTATATTGAAATTGATTTACAAATGACAAAAGATGGTGTACTAGTTGCGATGCATGATGAAAAGGTAGACCGTACAACTGATGGGGTTGGCTTTGTAATCGAATATTCACTAGAAGAATTAAAACAATTAAATGCAGGCAGATGGTATAACAGTGCAAATCCTGGTTTAGCAAATAAAGAATTTGAAGATTTAAAAGTACCTACACTACAGGAAATATTTTCACATTTCGGAAACGATGTGAATTATTATATCGAAATGAAGTCTCCTAAAATATACAAGAAAATGGAAGAAAAACTAGTCTCTTTGCTAATTCAATATAATTTAATACGTGCAAATGGGGAACTTCCGAAAGTTATTGTTGAGTCATTTAATGAGGATAGTTTAACAAGGCTGCATCAACTAGAGCCGAAGCTTCCTCTTATCCAGTTATTCTATTTCAAAGAGGAAGCTACTCTTTCTGTCCAACACTATAATCGGTTAAGTAATTTTGCAAGTGGTATTGGAGTTAATATAAGCTCTGTTGATAACGATTTTATTCAAGAGGTTCAACTAAATGGTTTTCAGGTTTACCTTTATTCTATAAATAACGAGATAGAAATGAAAAAAGCACTGAACTTACAAGCAAATGGTGCGTTTACGAATAACCCAGATATGGGAATTAGCGTACGCACTGAATTTGAAAAGTGACTTCAATTATTTAATGCATGCATACATATCCTGTGAAAATGCATTTCAAACTTTTCATCGTCTTCTTTTTGACGCTTTCTAGGACCTTTTAAGCGACCTCCAGCCTGTCGGATTTTCTTAGAAATATGACGACTATTCAATAGCTGATCAATATTCTCGGGAGTATACCAACGTCCATTCTGATCGATCGCATAGCCTCTTTTAGCTAACACCATCGCAGCAAGCCCGTAATCTTGTGTAACAACAACATCTCCTTTATTCACCTTATTTACTAATACAAAATCGACCGCATCTGCCCCTTTTGATACCATGATCGTTTCTGCACCTTCTCTTTGCATATAATGAGCAGTATCACATAGCAATGTTACTTTTAATCCAAAATGTTGCGCTATTTTTATAGTTTGGTCTACTACTGGGCATCCATCTGCATCTACTAAAACACTTACCATCCTATGCACCTCTTTTACCATTCAATCTTTCCATTGTATCCTATATTGTACGTTTTATAAAAAAACGCCCAATGTTTATTGGACGTTTATTTCTTATATTCCCCTAATATCTTTACCGCTTTTTCTGTAATGGACGTATCTACCGCTTTGTCGAAGTCTACGTCCCCACTAATTGCTCCGTTCGCTTTATAAGCATTATACTGATTTACAACATCATCCAAGAACATTTTCCCATCTGGATCGAGGCCTGTTACAAATACCTTTTCCCATAAAGCTGCATCTTTTAAGGCTGTATACTTCGTCATAATGTCGATTACTTCTGCTTTTCCTTCTCCTTTAACGAACGCATCATTATAGTCGCGTACTCCTTTTAAATATGCAGCCATAAAACGCAATGATACATTTTTTTCATCATTCATGAATTTAGGTGATCCAAGTACCATTGCAATTTGTGATTCTGGTGCATAATCGGTCGTATCTCCAAAGCGAACATGAAATCCATTTTCTATTCCCTTTGCAATCAAAGGTTCAATTTGAAGTGCTGCATCAATCGAACCATTTTCTATTGCTCCTAGCATACTTCCAAAGTCTCCAAGCAAAACAAATTCTACATCCTCATTTGTAAGTCCAGCATGTTTTAGCATTTCCCAGTAAATGTATTCGTCAATTGAGTTTTTAGAAGAAACTGCGATACGTTTGCCTTTAAAGTCTTTATATTCCTTAATTTTGTCTTTCATTTGATTGCCAATGACAAATGAAAAATAGGATTTTCCAGGTACATTATGCCCTTTATCTGCAATAATCTTCACGTCTATTCCCTGTGCAATTGCGTTAAAGAACGACGCTGTCGACACCCCTCCTGCGATATCTACATCACCAGATGCTAGGGCTGGTAGCATTTCATCACTATTTCCAAACTGCGCAAATTCTACTTCAATATTGTAGTCCGCAAAATATCCTTTTTCTTTTGCAATATAAAAGCCTGCTCCAGATGCTGCTCCATCCTCTGCGATAACAACCTTTTCTTTCTTTTCAAGTGGAGCCAAATCCCCGGATGGATTGTTTTTATTTACTTCATCATCAACCCCATTTGTACTTACCTTTTCTTTGGAAGAACACGCACCTAATACCAAAACAATCGATGCGAGTAAAATCAACCAACGTTTCTTCACAGATTTCCTCCCTTATTTCCTTGATCGTTGTACTTCTTGTTGTAAATGATTCCAAATAGCAATGAATTGCTCTGCCATCTCTACATTTGCCCGTACTTGTTCCATCGTTCTAGGTCTTGGAATCGGTACAGTAATCTCTTTTATAATTTCTCCCGGGTGTGCACTCATTAAAATAATTCGATCACTTAGTAACAATGCTTCATCAATGCTATGCGTAATAAATAACACTGTCTTCTTTGTCTCGGACCAAATAGAGAGCAGCTCTTCTTGCAAAATAAATTTATTTTGTTCATCTAACGCTGCAAAAGGTTCATCCATGAGCAAAATTTCCGGGTCATTCGCAAATGCTCGCGCAATGCTAATTCGTTGTTTCATTCCCCCTGAAAGCTCTTTAGGGTAAAGTTTCGAAAACTTACTTAAACCTACTTTTTCCAAATAGTAATCCGTTTGCTTCCTAACAAATTCCTTTGGTAAATGTCGCATATTAAGTCCAAATGCAACGTTTTGCTCTACCGTTAACCAAGGAATAACCCCTTTTTCTTGGAATACCATTGATTGTAGAGGTCTTTCGTCCGAATCGGAGTCGATTGTAAATGTACCTGAACTTGGTAACTCTAATCCTGCCAATATCCGCAGCAAGGTTGTTTTTCCACAACCACTTGGTCCTACTAAACAGACAAATTCTCCCTCTGCAATTTGTAGTGACACATTTTTGACTGCTGTGACACTGTTATTTTTTTTATAAAATACTTTCGTTAAATCTTCTACGGAGATTTTTACATTTCCACCCATCTATTCACCTCCATGGAACGATTTTCTTTTGCAGCCCACGTAAAAAGAGGGAGAATAGAAAACCAAAGGATGAAATGAGCACTAAACCAACAAACATTTCTTTTAACATAAATGCCTTATAAGAGGTCCAGATTAAATACCCAATTCCTGAAGTAGCTCCCATCATTTCCGCAGCAACAATTGTGAGTAATGCAATCGCCTGCCCCATCTGTATACCTTCTAGCATGACAGGAAGTGCACCCGGAAAAGCTATTTTAAAGAAAAAATCCTTTGGACTTGCTCCATAATTTTTGGCAACATCTAGATGCACCTTTTCTATATTCATTACACCTGCGACTGTATTAATAACGACTGGGAAAAATACGCTACCTGCAATTGTGACTACTTTTGAGAAATCTCCAATCCCAAAGAAGATAATGATAATCGGCATTAAAGCAAGAGTAGGTATTGGCATAAGAGCCATTACAATAGGGGAAATAAAATGTCGAATTGGCGCATACAAACCCATAAGCAACCCAATAACTACTCCTGGGATAACGCCTAATAAAAATCCCGCAGCTATTCTATATAAAGATACCGAAATATGGGTCCATAACAGTCCACTTGCTGCTAAATCGAAAAATGTGGATAGTATCGCTGAAGGTGGAGGGAAAAATCGAATATCAAGTATTCCTGTTCGAGAAAAGACCTCCCATAATAATAGAATGAATATAGGTGAGAAAATTGTTAATAGTTGCTTTGCTCGCTCTTTTCCTTGTTGTTTTTTCCATTCCTGTTGTTCCGTTTCATAGGGATCGTAGTATACGAGCCCTTTTTCATCGCGCATTTTTCACCACCTCTTGTAAAAATAATATGTTGAAAGTCGGGAAAGTGTGAAAAATAGCAAGTTCACTCTAGGAAACGAGTGATTTTTTACATTAAATGGCTAAGAGAGACAGAATAGACTACTTAAGCAACCAAATTGATCTTCAAAGCAACGATTTCCTTTATGAGAGCACTCAATTTCTCTACAAAAGCAACCAGTTAGACTATAACAAGCAATTTTCCTGCGGTGGACTCCGAGTTGGATCAATAAGTCATACACCTTCAAACAAAAATGCCACAACCTTCAACGGATTGTGGCGCTTCTCGTTACTTAATAACAAATTTCGTCTTACTATAACCTTCTTTTAGTTTCTCTACTTCCAATATTGCCGGTATTGCAGCTTTCAACTCCGCAACATGAGATATGACACCAATCATCCGACCTGACTTTTGTAAATCAATTAAAGTATCAATTGCTTTATTTAAAGATTCTTCATCAAGGGAGCCGAAGCCTTCGTCTATAAACATGGTGTCAATTCGAATGCTACCTTGGAAGCTCTGAATGACATCCGCCATTCCAAGTGCAAGACATAGTGAGGCATTGAACTTTTCGCCACCAGAGAGTGTTTTCACATCTCTCATTTGTCCTGTGTATGCGTCATATACATCTAAACCAAGCCCACTTTGTTTTCCATGCGTTTCTTGCCGTTCGCTTCTTATTAGATTATACTGACCACCCGATAAATGCTTAAGCCGTTCATTAGCAGCTTGTACAATTTGCTCTAAATATTCGATTTGTACATAACGTTCAAACGATATTTTAGAAGTGTTTTGTCCTCTGAGCACGTCATATAAATCAATAATTCGACTTAAATGCTGCTCCAACATGGAAATTCGTTCACTTATCGTTGTAATCTTATCTTCTAGGTCCATCCCTGTTTTTTCATATTCCTTGGAGCTATTCATCATGCGGAATGCTTCTTCATAAGCAACCTTTAGTTGAACGAGTTCTTCTGCTAAAGGAGCTAATTCCACTTTCATTTTAGTTGCAAGTTGCTCCCGCACTTCTTTTACTTGCTCTTTAAGTGTATGAAGTGTTTGTTTGTATTGGTTGCACTGATCTTTTAAAATTTCTCGATTATGCTCAGACATTTTTGCTGCCATATACAACTCCATTGTATCGAAGCCCGCTTTTTTCAACGCTTCTTGAAATTGGACATGTGCTCTATCTCTTTTTTCCAATGCCTCGTGAGCAGCATCTGTCGTATGCTCTAGTGCAAATTGTGCTTTTGTAAAAACTTGTGTCGCTGATTGTTGTTCTTTTTGTACATGATCCCAAGCCTTTTCTAATTGTTCCTTATACTTTGTTGCCTCTCTTATACGATCATTTAGTTCTTGTAGTGTGGAAATATGGGCTGGAAACGACGCTTTTTTAGATTCATATACCGCTTTTGCTTGCTTTAACAAGCTATTTTGCAGTTGATGGGAATGCTCTACTTCCGTTTTATCTTGCTCAAACTTTTCTGCTTTTTGGAAACTTGTCTTATACGCTTCTCGTAAGGTGACTAGCTTGCCTTTTTCTAAACGAAGTTTCTCCACTTCTATTTCAAGTTTTTCAACGTCCTTTTTCAACTGTTCGCTTTCTTGAACAGATAATTGTAATTCCTCGAATCGGACAGACATCTTCTCAATCATTTCTTGCGCTGTTTCTTTTTGAGAACAAGCTTTTAAGAAACTTGACTCTTGCTTACTTAGCTGACTTTTTAACTTATGCAATTCTTCTTCATTTACGTTATAGGCTTGTACTTCCATACCCGCCCCTCTATGTTCCATGCTTCCGCATACCGGGCACGCCTCTCCAGCAACAAGTTTAGATGCAAGGAGGCTCGCTTGGTTATTCATATATTTACTTTCTACTTCTTGATAAGCATCTTTCATCTCTTGAAAAAGATTCTTTTGTTTCGCTTCCGTTATTTCCAGGGCGTGTAACTGCATTTCAGCTAACATAAATTCTTGCATGAAACTATGTTTCGTTTGCAAAAAAGCAAGTTGTTGTACTTGGTTATCTAATGGCTCTACGTGTTCTTCCAGCTTTTCTATTGCTTCTTTTAATGAGTAGTTTACTTTTTTTTCATCTAAGAATAGATTCGTTTTTACTAATACTTGATTGTTTAGGTATTCGTTCTGCTTTTCTAAATCAAGCATTTCAGTTCTTCTTGTTTCGAGCTCTTCAAATAAAGGGATTTGTATGTTCAACTGAATAAGAGCCTCAACACTTTTTTCCCGAGCTTCTTTTTTATTTGCTTCAATTAAATAAATAACCTCTACTTGTTTAACTGCTTCTTCCGCTGCTATTACGTTTGTTTTCGCCATTTTAAGCATCGCAGATTTATCGTCAGCTTCTTGCTTCGATTCTGCATAATAACCTTCTACCGTTTCAATGGAACTTGCCCGATCAGCAGCTTCTAACTGACTTTGCTTCCTAGCATAGTCCTCCGATTGCTCTTGTAAGACTTTGAGGCTCTGTTCTTTTACTTCAAGCTCTATAAATCTATCATTTACAGCTTTTGCTTCATGATAAGCTGTTTGTTTCATTGCATGTTTTTCAGAAGCTTCTTTGTAGGCAAGTTCATCTATTTGAATCTTCTCTTTGTAAAATATAGTTTCTTCTTTCAAAGCTTCTACTAGCTGATACGTATTAAAACTGCTGGACTCAATCAATTCAAATACACTAGACTCTCGCATTGGTAATGAGGCAAGTATCTGCTCTGTATAACTATTTCGAGCTAATTCTTCTTTTTTCAAATCAGCTTCTGCAAGGAGCTTTTTATCTTTCAATCTCTCGCTAATCATTTTATACGGTTCTGTTTTAAAAATTTTGCGCAATATAGCTTCTTTATTTTCCGTTTGGGAAGTTAGTAGTTTTCGAAATTCACCTTGTGGAAGCATAACTATTTGGCTAAACTGACCTTGCGTTAGCCCAATAATTTCTTCTACTTTTTTGTTTATTTCAGATACGATTTGTCTTTCAACAACTGGTGTTTCGCCTGATTCAACCATTTCAAAAAATTCGTATCTTTCTCCAGTTGCGCTTTTATTTCCTTTTTTCACATGTGGAAGTTGTCTTAAAATCCGATATGTCCGTTGATGTATTTCAAATGTCATCTCTACAGAAGTATGAGTGTCATCTGTAGCAAAATCACTCCGCATCATTTTCGTATCTTGACGATCTTCTCCGCTCCCATATCCATATAATGCAAAGCAGATCCCATCAAATATAGTCGTTTTTCCTGCACCAGTTGCACCTGAAATAACGAAGAGACGATTGTTCTGTAGCTCGGTAAAATCAATTGTTTCAGTAGACTTGTAAGGACCAAATGCAGTCATTTTTAGTTGAAGTGGTTTCATGCTTTGATCCCTCCTTCGCGTTCTTCCATCATTAGACTTTGAAGCACTTCTTTAAATAGCTTTTCCGTCTCTTCCGATGGCGCTTTTCCGCTTATCTCTGTATAAAATGCTTGAAACAATGTAAAATCATCTGTTTTGCTGCGACCTATTTGTCCCTTTTCCCTAGATAATGTAATAGGCTGAAATACCTTCCGTTCTACGTGCATGGCATTGGGGTACACCGTCCGAATTTGTTCCATAGGAGATAAGATGGGTGTTTCATCAAGTAGCTTAACAAATACAAAATCTTCGCTTATGGTGGTATTTTGTAAAATATCTTGCATATACCCTTCTATTGTTCGCATATCACGGTTAGGTTTAAGTAATCTTTTTTCAAGTGTGATATTGCCCCCCTGATCTAATTGAACAATATAAAATCCTTTTTTATGATGTTCTTCAGAAATGGAATATTTCAATGGAGATCCTGCATATTGAATCGTTTCATTCAATACATAATGTGCTTGATGAAGATGTCCAAGGGCCGTGTAGTGAAAACGTTTGAACAGTGCAGCATCTACATATTCGGCTCCACCAATAGCAAGTGGTCGCTCCGATTCACTCGTGTTATCCTCCTGCTCACCACGCGGAGTGACAAATGCATGCCCAACAAACACATGCCTTTTCGTGGAATCTAGCTCCTTTTCGATTTCCTCTACAATTTTTCTCATTGCTTCTTGGTGACTAGTTACTGTTTCATCATCAAACAGGTGGCGTACTTGGGATGGATCTGCGTAAGGAATTAAATGAAAATGTACTTCTCCAAATTCATCCTGTAATATAACTGGTTTTAACTCTTTAGTTAATTGACCTACTATATGTAGGCCTGTTTCTTTCATTAGCATACTTCCAAAGTTTAGACGGCCCGGGCTATCGTGATTTCCTGCAATACTTAATACAGGTGTATGTCGTTTTAAGACAATTTCAGCGAGCAGCTCATCTAATAAATTGACAGCTTCTGTTGGAGGAACAGCACGATCATACAAATCTCCGGAAATGATAATTGCATCCGGCTTTTCGGTATCGATTGCTTCTAGAAATTGATTTAAAACAAATCTCTGTTCTTCCGTCATGTAGACGCCTTGCACAAGTTTTCCTAAATGCCAATCTGCGGTATGAAAAAATTTCAATGAAAAAGCCCCTTTCGTAATCTCTTTAAGACTATTTTATCATTATTTGACAGATGAAAAACAATTGTAAATATATTTAAATGAATATATTTGTTTTACATGTTATGATAATTTTAGGAGGAGGAGGATTATGTCAACAGAATCTTATCAACTTACTGCCATAATTATTTATATGGCCGCAATGCTTGTTATCGGTTGGTTTTCTTATAAAAAAACCGCAAATTTAACTGATTACATGTTAGGTGGACGTTCACTAGGTCCAGCTGTTACCGCATTAAGTGCGGGTGCTGCCGATATGTCTGGTTGGTTATTAATGGGGTTACCTGGAGCGATTTATTTTTCAGGGATGGGACAAGCTTGGATCGCAATTGGTCTTACCATTGGCGCATATTTAAACTGGTTATTCGTTGCACCAAGACTACGTGTGTATACACAAGTATCCAATGATTCTATTACAATCCCAAGTTATTTAGAAAGTCGTTTAAAACAATCATCACGTTTATTACGTATTGCATCCGGTCTAATCATTTTATTATTTTTCACGTTTTACGTATCTTCAGGGATGGTAGCTGGAGGAGTATTTTTTGAAAGCTCTTTTGGGCTTGACTATCATACAGGACTTTTAGTTGTATCCGCAGTAGTTGTGGCGTACACGCTTTTCGGGGGATTTTTGGCAGTAAGTTATACCGATTTCCTTCAAGGTCTTTTAATGTTCCTTGCATTAATATGTGTGCCTATTTTCGGAATATTTTTGACAGGTGGATTGGGAGAAACGGTAGAAACTATTAAAGCCGTAGACCCAAAACATCTAAGTCTTTTCGCAGGCACCACTTTCCTAGGAATAATTTCCACAGTTGCTTGGGGTCTTGGATACTTTGGTCAGCCTCATATTATCGTTCGCTTTATGGCAATAAGTTCTGTAAAAGAAACGAAACAAGCTCGCCGAATCGGGATTGGTTGGATGATTATAAGTTTAGTTGGGGCAACCGCCACTGCGTTAGTAGGGGTTGCTTACTTTGCGCAAAATCCTGGTGCCACTCTAACAAGCCCTGAAGCGGTATTTATCGCTCTTGGACAAATTATTTTCCATCCGTTTCTCGCAGGACTTGTACTTGCAGCGGTTTTAGCAGCCATTATGAGTACCATTTCTTCTCAACTAATTGTGACATCTTCCGCATTAATAGAAGATTTATACAAAGCAATTATTAAAACAGATGCATCTGATAAAACATATGTAAACTATGGACGTATTGCTGTACTTCTCGTAGCTATAATTGCTGCAATTCTAGCTTGGGGAGAACATAAAACAATCCTGAAGCTAGTATCTTTCGCATGGGCAGGTTTTGGTGCTTCATTTGGTCCTGTTATATTGCTTTCACTTTACTGGAGAAAAATCACTTCAGCTGGTGCTTTATCTGGAATGATTGTCGGAGCTATAACTGTTGTTATCTGGGGTTCAATTGAATACCTTTCAAGTAATTTATACGAAATCGTACCTGGTTTCATTCTTTGTTTAATCGTTACTATTGTTGTTAGTTTAATGACATACAAACCAAACGCTGAAATCGAAAGAGAATTTGATGAAACATTGCGTTTGTTAAAGCGTGATCGCTAATAAATAGTAGGGGCTGGCCAATATTATGGTCAGCTTTTTTTACATACTAAACGTCCTATATGACACTTGTCATGTTTATGACTTGACGTTTATGCCTACTCCTAAAACCAACTTCTCTTTATAGTTATGGTAATAGTTCTTTTTAGGAGGAATAACAGCATGAGCAGAGAAAAAACGCTTGAACTACGAAAAAAAATAAAGCCATTTGAAAATTCCGAGTTGAAAAAGAGTATATTTCAAATTATAAATACGATACCACCATTTTTTATTCTTTGGTTCTTAGCATACTTAAGTCTGGATGTTTCGATTTGGTTGACAATCGGTTTATCTATTATCGCTGCAGGATTTGTCGTTCGAGTTTTCATCATTTTTCATGATTGTACACATGGATCTTTCTTTAAAAATAAGAAAGCAAATAGTATTACAGGTACCATTACAGGGATCATTACATTGTTTGCTTATGAAAAATGGAAACGTGAACATAATATCCACCATGCTTCCAGTGGAAACTTAGATAAACGCGGTGTCGGTGATATCTGGATGATGACCGTGGAAGAATATGTACAAGCATCCCCGATTAAACGACTTTCTTATCGTTTGTATCGTAACCCAATCGTCATGTTTGGTTTAGGACCAGCGTTATTGTATTTAGTAGCTAATCGAGTTAATCGTAAGGATGCTCGATCTAAAGAACGCAACAACACTTATTTAATAAATGTTTCCATCGTTGTTCTTTATTCACTTATGATTTGGTTAATTGGATGGCAAGCATTTTTAATCATTCAAGGTACGATTCTTTTCGTTGCTGGTTCATTTGGTATTTGGTTATTCTATGTGCAACATCAATTTGAAGATTCTTATTTTGAAGATGAGTCTGAATGGGATTATGTAAAAGCAGCGGTCGAAGGAAGTTCCTATTACAAGTTACCATTAGTTTTACAATGGTTAACAGGGAACATTGGTTTTCACCATGTGCATCATTTAAGCCCAAGGGTTCCAAACTACAATTTGGAAAGAGCGCATGAATCAACACCGCCTTTACAACAAGCAACGACGATTAATCTTCGTACTAGCTTAAAGTCTATTCATTTCCGCTTATTTGACGATAAAAACAAAAGCTTTGTAACCTTTAAAGAAATTAAGCATCTACTAAAAAATTCTAAAGATGCAGTAAAACTAAATGCTAAAAGTACAAGTCTTGAAGGAAAATAAACTTCACGAAAAACCATTCCTATTTAGACAGGAATGGTTTTTCCTATATAATAGGATGAAAAGAGTGCGATTAAAATAGAGGTGTAGCAATTGACAAAGTGGTATCAAATTTTCCCTAAGTATCCGTGGTTAAGTTTTTATGCGTGGATTATTTTCTGTATTTTCCCTTTCTTTTTTATTTTTAAATCCTCCAGCCTATTTGAAATTATCTTTGGTTTAGTATTATTGCTATTATTTTTTGTCGTTTATCGTTTTTCTTATACTTCCAGTGGATTACTTCTTTATATATTCGTTTTTGTAGAAATCTCCATTAGCGTGACCATGACTTTTTTATATGGATATATTTATTTTTCCATTTTTTTATCTTTTTTTATTGGAAACATTCAGCACCGGGTAAGCTTTTTCGTTATTTATAGTATACATTTACTAGCAATGATTGCTGCAGTTATCATTGGTTTTTTTACACAAACGGACCTTTTCCTTTCCCATTTACCTTACCTCATCGTTTGTTTAATCGGCGTAATTTTATTGCCATTCAACACTTACAACCGGAACAAACGCGAAGTATTAGAAGGACAGTTAGAGGATGCGCAAAAGCGAATTTCCCAATATATCATCATAGAGGAAAGAGAACGTATTGCACGTGATTTACATGATACTCTTGGACAGAAACTTTCACTTATTGGATTAAAAAGTGATTTAGCTAGTAGACTGATTGACATAAATACACAAGCTGCCAAAAATGAAATTAATGATATAAATCAAACTGCTCGTTCCGTCTTAAAAGAAGTACGAGAACTTGTTACTAATATGCGAGGTACGAAGCTAGAAGATGAACTATTTCGTGTGAAACAAATACTCCTTGCTGCTCAAATTACGTATAAAATGAGCGGAACACCTAAACTAGTTAAAACCCCTCTTCTAGTAGAAAACGTACTAAGTATGTGCTTAAAAGAAGCCGTGACAAACGTTGTAAAACATAGTAAAGCTACTTCTTGTTCAATCTCGATCAAACAGTCTGCGAAGGAAACTTTGCTTAAAGTACATGATAATGGTATTGGCTTAGATGTAAATAAAGACTGGTCTAGAGGCCACGGTCTTCGAGGAATAAAAGAACGATTAGAATTCGTCAATGGTAGCTTAGACATTCATTCGAAAAATGGAACGACTCTTAATATACGCGTGCCTAATGTAATACAACAAACTAGACAGGAGGATTAAGAAATGATTCGAATTGTGATTGCAGAAGATCAAAGAATGGTGCTTGGTGCCCTTGGTTCTCTATTAGATTTAGAAGAGGATATGGAGGTTGTCGGGAAAGCGAATAACGGAGAAGAAGCTCTTCAGTTAATCCATCAGTTGCAACCTGATATTTGTATTATGGACATTGAAATGCCTGTTAAAAGTGGGCTGGATGCTGCAGATGAATTAAAAAATGAAGCATGCAAAGTTATTATTTTAACGACTTTTGCTCGGTCTGGCTATTTTGAACGTGCTCGAAAAGCTGGTGTCAGTGGGTACTTACTAAAGGACAGTCCAAGTGAAGAACTAGCTAATTCGATTCGTATTATTATGGATGGTCGACGTATTTACGCTCCCGAACTAGTTGATATTGCGTACGAAGGTGATAATCCTTTAACCGATCGAGAGAGCCAAGTACTTGAATTGATTGCAGATGGAAAAAACACAAAGGAAATTGCGAGCGAGCTCTACATAACAACCGGAACTGTTCGAAACTACATTTCTGTCATACTAGATAAATTAGACGTTGGCAACCGAATCGAGGCTATTGCTCGGTTTAGAGAAAAAGGTTGGTTTAAATAAGTTGCCATTCTGCTTAAAGCAAAACTTTAAGCAGTTTTTTTATTTTCCCTAATCTTTAGATGCTGACAAGGAAATTAACATTGTCCAAGTTTCATAAACTCCTCAAACGGGTAAACAAATACTAGAACAATATTTTAGAGGAGGAATTTAAATGAGCGGATTGTCTGACAAAATTAAAGGAACAGTAAACAAAGCAAAAGGGGAAACAAAAGATCAAATTGGTAATGCAACCGGCGATACGAAGTTACAAGCGAAAGGTAAACTCGATAAATTAAAAGGGGAAGCACAACAAACCATTGGAGAAACAAGAGACCGTTTCGACGGTGACCATAAAGAAGAACGATAAGATATGCTCTCTGCAATTTAAAGTTGCGGAGAGCTTTTTTATTTGGCGTGAAGGGTGATAACTACTAACTCTGGTGTATTGAACACTCTTAAAGGAATTACACTATTTCCAAGTCCTCTACTTACAATCATTTTCGTATCCTTCTCTTCATACAAACCTGCCGTATACTTGGGAAATAGCCCTTGCCCTGGTGCCACTAACCCGCCCAAACCTGGGATACGAAACTGACCACCATGCGCATGCCCTGAAAAAACAACATCTAATTGATTGTCCACATAATCTTGAAAGGTTTCAGGTCGATGAGAAAGTACTAAAGTGAAATCTTCTGTTTTTTTAAACTTACTTAGTGCATCTGTGACAGTTACGCCGCTTAATGGATCCTCTATTCCGATTATCCGTATGTGCTCGCCACTTTTTTCTATTATCTGCTCGTTATTAGATAATACGTGCACTCCTAAATCCAATAGCATTGATTTAATATGATCCACATCATTCGTAGCAATTTCATGATTACCTGTCACATAATAAATAGGCGCGATGGATATAATCTGTTCCACTACGTCCAGACTATTACCTAAATCATATCTATTACTATCAATGAGATCTCCCGTTATAAATATAAAATCTGGATTGGCATGCTGCACCTTTTTTACAAGTTTTGATTGATTTTCGCCAAAAGTGGCATCGTGTAAATCGGATATTTGCACAATCCTTAATCCATTAAAACTTTTGGGGATTTTCTTTGATTCCACTGTAATCTCTGTTGTTTTAATGGTTTTATTTCCGCTATATAATATTGTCGCTATCACTACTAGTACTACTAACCATTTCTTCATTCGCTTTCTCCTAATTGGGACTCATAATTCCGACTCGATAACCAATATGTTTATTCTCCAAAAGTTCGTTAAACGCAAATAATGCAGTATCTCCTGTTGTACTTTTTACTGCACCGAGTGGCAACTGATTTCGTTCGATGATATACGCTTTTGTTACAGCACCAGTGGGCAAGTAAGTTGGACAAACTATTGTCCAGTCTAATCCTGATCCTTTTAACATCTCATATACTTTATGATGTTCTTTCGCCGCAACTTGTGATTTACGTTTTGATTCTGATGATTCATATCGAAGGAGAGTTGGATTTAATTGGCTCGTTAAAATACCAGCCGTCCCAATAGTGACGACCCGTTTGATTTTTTGTTTCTCCATAATAGAAATAATATGCTCAACCGACTCTGTTAATACAGTCGATTGATCGGTCCCAAGAGCACTTATGACTGCATCTGCGCCTGCTAGTGTTTTTTCTACATCCGCAAATACTCTTGCATCCCCTTGTAAAAAAGTTAAATTAGGATGATTTTGCAGCTTTTCTGGAGTTCTCACGAGAGCTGTTATTTCATCATTATTTTTGAGTAATAATGAAAGTATCTCTTTTCCTACACGACCTGTCGCTCCAAATAATGCAATTTTCATATGAAACGGCCCCTTTTACATAAGTGTACCAAAATATTGTATCTTCCGGATAAATAAAAAGCATTCCTGTTTATAACTACAGAAATGCTTTAAAATGTCGATAATTGTTATTTCCCGGAAAATAACTTTTAATTTATCCTCATGAAGTTAAAGAATATCGCAAACATAGCACCATAAAAAAGAATGCCCAAGAGTATACATATAGCCATCCAAATAAGTGATGCTCGTGCATAATTACGGCGTGAATCTGCATTTCCAAATCCCCAAACAAAAAGCATTACGATGTTTACAATAGGTATAATCATAATAAGCATCGTGATGAGCCACTCACCCACTGACATTTCACTTGCCGTTTTATGAACAACGTTATTTTGAGTTTCTTCCGTTTGTAACGTTTCATTTGATTCCATAATAAGTCGACCTTTTCCCGCAAAATGTGTCTTCTTCATTTTACTTGAAAACTGATGAGAATAGTCCTTACTACGAACAGTTTATACTATTATTTTATCTTCATCATGCTCATAGGTGTAACAATGCCTATAAGCTTTGTATTAGGCTTGCCATCTTCGGTTATCAGAAGAGCTTCCAGACGTCTGCCCCTTGTAATAGCGGCTTTGAAGATTTCCAAAGCTTCATATACAGATGCATTTTTCTCTATAAATTGATGATTTTCTCTATCATTTTCATGTGTCAAAATTTCACCTAAAGTAGTCTTTTTTCTAGAAAAAGATGCAGAATCTACAGTACTCGCCAACCACATTGTAATTCCAACAGGTGTTATAAGCCCTTTAAATTCAGTACCATTATACACAGGAAACTGATTATACTTTTTGTCCTTAATCACTTTCAATGCATAACTCAAAAAGTCCGTTCTTTGAAAAGTTGTCACCTTCGTCTGAAACATATTCCCAACAGTAATAGGTTTCGTTAGAGCAACTTCCATCTCTTCCATTTTCAATACAACATCTTCATGTGGCTCTGCGATAGCATACTCTGTCGAGGTGCGATGATGAATAATTGCATTTCTAAGGTCCCCGTATTCGCGCAGATCTGCCTCGTATCTTCTAATAGTCGCATTTTTCTTTTTAGCCAAGTCAATTACACGAAAAAAGGCAAGATGATCCTGAGTACCTATAATTTCCTTCATCAATTGGTCTATCCGATTATATGCCGTGATAAATCGATCTGAATTGCGAACAGTCATCTCTTCTCACCTCGATTAAATACTTATTAAATCTTCGCCTTCGAAACATTCTTTTTGGTGAAATAAACTGAACCTGTTATAAATATAGCTATTGCTAATAGCGTAATGAGCAAACTCCAAACAAAAGGTGTCTTATCAACATTACCCATTAATAGATCGCCCGCATACATCGGGAGTTTCCACGGAGAAATTGTCCAATACGTTCCAAGAAATCCATAAATAATTTGAACAACTATAACAAGGGTCAAAGAAACGGCGGATGCGATACCCGTCGAAAAAGCTGAACTAGTGAAGATCACAACACTAATAACAAATAACAGCCAAACAATATATGTTGCAAGAAATTCGATAAACGCTACTGCATCAACTCTTCCAAAAAGGACATACGTATAATATAAATTTGCTAACAAACCAAGTACCACGCTACCTATAATAAGTATGCACATAATAACTAACTTGCTATACACATAACTGGAATACGTTATTGGCCGCACGTATAGCAGCGTAGCTGTTCCATTTTTTCGTTCCCTTGCAATTATCCCTGCAAAACCAAGCGTTACGACAAGCATTCCGATAAATTGGTATTGGCTAATCGTTGACATAACAACTTGCTCTGGGGTTAATTCAGGGAACTGAAAAACCGTTCCTTCCGGCATATTACCTACTGTACTTAAAATTTGAGGTAAATAATAGTTCGTCAAAGGCTCCGATATTCCAAATAGGATAAACACTAATGGTATCCAAAGGACTTTAAAATTCCGTACATTTTCTCGCCATTCTTTTTGGAATAAAACAGAAAAATTACTCATCCTTATCCACCACCTGTAAAAATATTTCTTCTAGACTAGCCGTAGCGCGCTCCACCTTCGATAAAATTAAACTACTGTCTGCAAGCATATACAATATTTCATTCATCGGAGGTTTTGCATTTTCAATAGGAATAAATGCAACTGCTCCTTCCTGCCAAGTTTCCCATGGGGCAGTTTTTACAAATTGCGCCGCTTCTTCACTATCCAAGAAGAGAATTTTGTACAAAGGATTGGCATATTTTTCGCGTACTTCTCGCATTGAACCTTGTTCGACTAACTTTCCTTTTCGTAAAAATAATAATTGATCGGTCATTTCTTCTGCGTCATTTAAAATATGGGTCGAATACAAAATAGTCGTCGTTGCCTGCAATTCTTTTAGCAAATTCATAATTTCGCGTCTTCCAATTGGATCTAAAGCAGACACTGGTTCATCCAATAGAAGTAATGAGGGCTTATGAACGATTGCTTGCGCTAAACCTAATCGTTGTTTCATTCCCCCGGAAAATGTACCTGTCTTTTTATTTTTTGCATCCCCAAGACCTACAAATTCAAGCGTCTTTTCCGCCTCTAGTTTCGCAATTTTAGTATCTACTCCACTCAACTTGGCAGCCATCTCTGTAAATTCAAGTGCCGTTAACCATGAATAAAATTGAGGATATTGTGGTAAAAATCCGATTTCTCTTCGGATATCCCCTGTAATTTCACCGTCCATTACGATTGATCCATTCGTTTGCTTTAGCAATCCAGCAAGCATAGACAAAGTAGTTGTTTTCCCTGCTCCATTTGGACCGATTAATGCGGTTGACGTGTTTTTATTTAACGAGAAAGTTATGTTATCAACTGCTTTTTCATTTCCATACTCTTTTGTTAGTCCTTGCATATGAAGTAATGTTTTCATTCATTTCTTCTCCCAAAGATGAAGTAGATAATTGACCCAATTATATTTGTCAAAATAATAATAATCGCCCACATCCACTTGGGTCCATTCGTACTCTTTACACGGATTAGGTCGACAATAGCAACAATCATTATGACAAGTTCAATAATTGCAAGTGGTAATATAAGCATCCATGGTATCGATTCAAAATTCATTGTAATTCCCCCTTTGTTTAGTTATCACTATTCTACTACATATAGAACAGAAAGAGTTCGAAAATATAAAATAATTTATAAGAGGGAATTTAAGGAGCTTTTATAGGCAATATAAATAGTATTTACACTATATGTTATAATAGAACGTTGGAAGGTGAATATAAATGGACATATTAATTAGAAATGCATGTAAAGAAGATGCACCCGAGGCTATTCCACTTATTATGGAAGCAATTGGAGACATCTCAATGCAAATGACAGGCGAAACAGAAGAAGTAGAAATAACGAAAGAGTTCGTGCAATTATTTACTCGGACAGACAATCGGCATTCCTATCTACATTCGTATATAGCAGAAATGGAAGGGAAAGTTGCAGGAGTGCTTGTGTTTTATTCTGCAGAGCAAGTGGTTACACTAGATGCAAATTTAGAGGAATATCTTTCGAATAAAAAAGGAGTTCCCATCAAAATAGATCCTGAAACATTACCTGGAGAATGGTATATAGATACGGTAGTAGTAGATCCTACATATCGCGGACACGGTATTGGCACGAAGCTTTTAACATATGCAGAACAGCTTGTTCAAAACTTTGGTGGCGGAAACCTTTCTTTAAATGTTGAAACGGAAAAAGATTCTGCAATTCGCTTGTATAATCGGCTAGGATTTGTTACTGTATGTCCTTGGACAATTATTGGTCAGACCTTTCATCATATGGTGAAGACGGTTGACGCCGATTAAAGGAGAATTTTTATGAAATTATGGATTTATCCCCTTATGGTTGTTTTTGCAGCCAGCTGTTATGGGACTTTATCGACGATGGTGAAACTTGCAATTAGAGATGGCTATACAGCCTCAGAAGCAATTGCGAGTCAATATATTATGGGTTTTCTTTTAGCATTAGTTATCTATTTGTTAACACAGCGAAAGCTTCCCCGTTTACACGGTGGATTTAAAATTATTTTATTAGCTGGTATTTTTACTGCTACGACAGGAATAGTATATGGACAAGCACTTATCTACTTACCAGCTTCTCTAGCAGTTGTTATGTTATTTCAATTTACATGGGTTGGTACGCTAATCGATTGCATTTTAAGAAAACGGTTGCCAAAAAGACCAGAAGTTATTTCACTCATTATTTTATTTATCGGAACCATTTTAGCTGCTGGCGTGCTTGATGTCGATTTGAGCGGTATTGACTGGAGAGGCTGGGTATATGGGTTTGCTGCTGCGGTTTCATTCTCTTTTAATATGAATGTCAATACGAAGCAAGTGGAAGGAATGAATACGACGACTCGTCTACTATTTGTTTCTTTTATCGCTGCGATAATGATTGCTATCTTCCAAACACCTGAAATTGTATGGAATGGAAAATTGTTTATGGAACCACTTTTCTTTTATGGATTAGCTCTTGGTTTACTAGGCATTATCGTTCCCATTTACTTTTTCGTCATTGCCGTACCAAAAGTGGGAGGCGCTATGTCATCTATTTTAAGTGCAATGGAATTACCTGTAGCTGTTGTTGTTTCGGTTATCGTGTTAAGTGAGGCACTTTCCGGGTTACAAATTGTTGGTATAGTCGTCATTTTACTGGGTATGTTTGTACCCACACTTGCTAGTATTTCAAAAAGTAAAAAACAACAAGCAACCCTAGGTAAATAAACTAAAAAAGACAAGAATGGTCAAAATTAGACTCTTCTTGTCTTTTTGCTTAAAGATTTTCACTTCTTTTGAATACGTTTATACATAAATTGAAAAATCCGTAATTTCTGCGTATGGCCTTCTGTTCTGAATTTTTTCCTCTAGGTCTCGCAATGTATAACTTTGCCATTCTTCTAAATTGTTCATATCCCACTTGCGCAGAAATAATTGATACAAAAAAATCTCTCTCAATTTGAGGAAAATTGGAATTTGTTTAATTATATCCTCATGTAGTAAATTTTCTATTTGATAACCAGCAAAAAAATGATTCATAAAGGTGTGAGTGAAACTATCTATATCAGCATTGTATGAATCATGTTGCCAGAATGCATGATAGAAAGATACCGCGATATCTTGGGCATACCAATTATAAGAACATTCATCGAAGTCAATCGTATTTAGGGTGCCTTCGTTTGCAATGATTAGGTTGCCTTGATGAAAATCATTATGAATCAAACCAAATGTATCTGGCGTAATTTTGTATGTACATAGGCTCTGCATCAATCTATCGTAATTCAACCTTACCCACGGGAGTAAGCTGCTACTTATACCAAATACATCTGGGTTTTTTACTGTCCATGCTGGCCGATTTATTTCATCAACCTTATATTGTTTGGATAGCGCATGCATCCTCCCTAATATCCTTCCCCACTGCTCAAATGTTTTTGCATTCCAATGAAGTATGTTAGTAACATCTATTCCATCACCCTGAATAAATTCAAAATACGTACTTATTCGACCATCTTCATACCCTAATATTATTTCCGGCTTCGGAACAGCAACCCCTTTTTCATGTAAAAAATTCATCCATTCGATTTCCTGCAAAATCATTTCCTTTGTCTTCTTCTTATCAGAAATTCTAACTACTCTTCCCTCTTCCTCAAGATGAAATATATCATTATGAAATCCTCCGTCCAACCGGATACGATTTTCTTCCATTCTGTTTCACCCTCACTCAACTTTCAAATTGAAACTATCTATAGATTTACTTTATCACAAAGATTTTCAATAAAATTAAAACTGAGGACATTTAGTACATGCCCTCAGCATTTTTAATTCTACTCTTTTTCAACTCGCATAAATCGTAAACTCCATTGTTGTTGCTTGTAAATTCGAGCTATTTTTTGCTTGTAATTTTTAATAACGCAAGTAACGATCGAAGTTAATCCTAAAATAATTAGCCAATTAGTTAAAGACCGTCCATGTAGGCTTGTTCTTTATTTTGTTCCCCTATTGTTTTTCCTAATAAGGGAAACTATACGAGTTAAAAATGAACGTTAATTACAGCTTATTTAGTTGGATAGTAACTTTTGTTCCATGGGGTTCTACACTTTCAAATGAGAGTATGCCATTATGTGATTGAACCACTTCTTTTACAATCGCAAGGCCGAGTCCACTTCCCTCAATTTTTGTGGAACGTGCAGTATCCTCTCGATAAAAACGTTCTGTCCATTGCCCATAATCTGTATTAGAGTTTCCAATTCCAGTGTCTTGTATCGTAACAAGCACATACTCCTCCGTTTCTGTCAGTGAAACTTGTATTTCACCAGGGGAATAATTGTATTTGATAGCATTAGAAAGGAGATTTTCCCAAACGTACTCTAACATCTCTCTATCTCCGAGTACTTCTACCTTTTTTAGTTGCAACTGGATCGAAATATCTTTTTCATCCACTAACCATCTAAACTTCTGCATAACTTGTTTTAACTGTTCGTCTAGGTAGTAAATCTCTTTTTTGGTGCGATTATTAGCTTGATCAAAGGAAGTAAGTACTAATAATTGCTTCATGACACTGGATAAACGCTTCGCTTCTTTTTGGATGATCTTTGTGTATTTCATATGTTCTTCTTTATTTAACTCCCGGTTTTCAAGTAAAGTAGCATAGCCCTGTATATTTAACAAAGGTGTTTGAAAGTCATGCGACACTCTGGAGATAAATTCTTTTTTATAGCGATCACTAGCTTCTAATTGCTTAGCCATATTTCGGAAGCTATCTGCTAATTGGCCAATTTCATCTCGCTGATAAACTGGTATCGGTACTTGGAAGTCTTCATTTGCAATTTTATTTGTCGCAATTGTTAATTTGGTTAATGGGTCAATCATTTTCTTCGCCACGATTAACATTGCGATCACACTAATAACAATCATTGCTCCAGCAAGACCTCCTAATAGTAAATGGATTTCATTAAATAGAAACTTAATATTAGGTCTTTGAAAAAGCGCATACTTTTTATGATCAAATGTGAATGGCACACCCACCGTATTCGTTAACTCATTTGAAAAATATCCCGTTATAAACGTTTCTTTCGGAAACTCACGCATCCCGTGATACGTTTCCCCCTTCAAAACTCTGTCTACTACAGAATCACTAATAGTTTTAACTCGAAAATCACCACCAAAAGAGCTCTCCCTGCCCTCTTCACTTACAATATATATTTGATACCCTGTGTCGCCAATCATTTGTAGAAGTGGCTCTAAGTTCTTTAAATGAGATGATTCAACGAGTTGTACAATTGATTCCGCAACTAATACATTTTTTGCATCATTTGTTTCCTTTAAATTTTGATGATAAAACGTATTTACAATCATAAATCCAATTGTCCCACTGGTGAACATAATGAGTAGAGTCATCCATAAGAATTTGCTATATAAAGTTTTCATACACGGGTTCCTTCTAATTTATATCCGATTCCGCGAACGGTTAGAATTTGTACATCGGCTTTTATTTTCAATAATCGTTCCCTTATTCGTTTAATATGCACACTTAATGTTTGCTCATCTCCTTCAAAATCAATTCCCCAAACTGCCTCTATTAATTGTTCCCGGGTAAATACTTGATTTGGCTTGGATGCTAGTTTCGAAAGTAACTCAAATTCTTTTAAAGGCAGAACTAATAGTTTCTCCCCAATTTGTACATCAAAACTCTTTCGATTAATTAACATGTTTCCCACTTGAATGTTGGCATCACTTGTTTTGTCATATCTTCTAAGTATTGCTCGAATACGAAATAACAATTCTTTTGGCTCAAATGGTTTCACTAAATAATCGTCAGACCCCGCTAAATAGCCTTTTTCTTTATCTTCTAATTGTCCTTTCGCAGTTAATAATAATACAGGAAAGTCATAATGCTGGCGGATAAGTTTGGTTAATGTTAAGCCATCCATCTCTGGCATCATTACATCGACTATTGCTAAATCAGGTATATCTTTTTCAATAAAGGATAAGCCTTCTTTTCCATTCGTTGCTTTTATTACTTGATACCCTGTCTGCGATAAGTAAATAGATATTAAATCTAATGTATGTACATCATCATCTACTGCTAATATTACAACCACAGTTACCCTCCTTTTTTTTGCATTGATAATTCATATTGTGGATGTTTCTATACAATTCAGCAAGTATAATCAGCTATCATCATTCATTTAAAAGAGAATGTGATTAATATGGCTACAACTTAGACTAATTCTGTTCTACCTCGGTACCAAACCTCATATCAGTAAGTTATCTATATGTAAGAGTGGCTATTTTTTAATAAAGCAACCCAGAGTTAGAAAATGACGCTTCGAGACCAAATCTCATAATAAAGAGTTGGATCTATGTGACACAGTTCATTCAATCTATAAAACAGCTCGAATACAAAGAAAAGTCCAAAGTTAGTTGCTATATTATATTGAATCGTGCTAAAAATAAGTATCCTTTAAATTTACGCATCAAAAAAATCGTTACCGATTACTCGGTAACGATTTTTTATAGTGCCCAGCGACGTCCTACTCTTGCAGGGGGAAACCCCCAACTACCATCGGCGCTGAAGAGCTTAACTTCCGTGTTCGGTATGGGAACGGGTGTGACCTCTTCGCCATCATCACTAGACTAGTTCGGCTTTCAATACACTGCGCATTGCGTTGTCAACTTCATTCGATCAATCAGTCACGTACTTAAGTACGCTCCTTCTTTCTCTCAATCGTTTCCTAGCACTGTTTGCGTCTTGAAACCCTCTAATTTGAGTGCTTGTTCACTCAAAACTGGATAAAAGACATTGAAATATATAAATTCTATTTGGTTAAGTCCTCGATCGATTAGTATTCGTCAGCTGCACATGTCGCCACGCTTCCACCCCGAACCTATCTACCTCATCGTCTTTGAGGGATCTTACTTACTTGCGTAATGGGAAATCTCATCTTGAGGGGGGCTTCGTGCTTAGATGCTTTCAGCACTTATCCCGTCCACACATAGCTACCCAGCGATGCTCTTGGCAGAACAACTGGTACACCAGCGGTGTGTCCATCCCGGTCCTCTCGTACTAAGGACAGCTCCTCTCAAATTTCCTACGCCCACGACGGATAGGGACCGAACTGTCTCACGACGTTCTGAACCCAGCTCGCGTACCGCTTTAATGGGCGAACAGCCCAACCCTTGGGACCGACTACAGCCCCAGGATGCGATGAGCCGACATCGAGGTGCCAAACCTCCCCGTCGATGTGGACTCTTGGGGGAGATAAGCCTGTTATCCCCGGGGTAGCTTTTATCCGTTGAGCGATGGCCCTTCCATGCGGAACCACCGGATCACTAAGCCCGTCTTTCGACCCTGCTCGACTTGTAGGTCTCGCAGTCAAGCTCCCTTCTGCCTTTACACTCTTCGAATGATTTCCAACCATTCTGAGGGAACCTTTGGGCGCCTCCGTTACACTTTAGGAGGCGACCGCCCCAGTCAAACTACCCGCCTGACACTGTCTCCTACCCGGGTTACGGGTATGGGTTAGAATTTCAATACAACCAGGGCAGTATCCCACCGACGCCTCCTCCGAAGCTGGCGCTCCGGGCTCTAAGGCTCCTGCCTATCCTGTACAAGTTGCACCAAAATTCAATATCAAGCTATAGTAAAGCTCCACGGGGTCTTTCCGTCCTGTCGCGGGTAACCTGCATCTTCACAGGTACTATAATTTCACCGAGTCTCTCGTTGAGACAGTGCCCAGATCGTTACGCCTTTCGTGCGGGTCGGAACTTACCCGACAAGGAATTTCGCTACCTTAGGACCGTTATAGTTACGGCCGCCGTTTACTGGGGCTTCAATTCGCACCTTCGCTTGCGCTAAGCACTCCTCTTAACCTTCCAGCACCGGGCAGGCGTCAGCCCCTATACTTCACCTTACGGTTTTGCAGAGACCTGTGTTTTTGCTAAACAGTCGCCTGGGCCTATTCACTGCGGCTCTTCTAGGCTATACACCCAAAAGAGCACCCCTTCTCCCGAAGTTACGGGGTCATTTTGCCGAGTTCCTTAACGAGAGTTCTCTCGCTCACCTTAGGATTCTCTCCTCGACTACCTGTGTCGGTTTGCGGTACGGGCACCTATCACCTCGCTAGAGGCTTTTCTTGGCAGTGTGAAATCAGGAACTTCGGACTAAGTCCTCGCCATCACAGCTCAATGTTACAGAGTGCGGATTTGCCTACACTCACACCTCACTGCTTGGACATGCATAACCAACAGCATGCTTACCCTATCCTTCTGCGTCCCCCATTGCTCAAACGGTGGTTTGGTGGTACAGGAATATCAACCTGTTGTCCATCGTCTACGCCTATCGGCCTCGACTTAGGTCCCGACTAACCCTGAGCGGACGAGCCTTCCTCAGGAAACCTTAGTCATACGGTGGATGGGATTCTCACCCATCTTTCGCTACTCATACCGGCATTCTCACTTCTAAGCGCTCCACCAGTCCTTCCGGTCTGACTTCAACGCCCTTAGAACGCTCTCCTACCACTGATACCATAGGTATCAATCCACAGCTTCGGTGATTTGTTTAGCCCCGATACATTTTCGGCGCAGCGTCACTCGACCAGTGAGCTATTACGCACTCTTTAAATGATGGCTGCTTCTAAGCCAACATCCTGGTTGTCTAAGCAACGCCACATCCTTTTCCACTTAACAAATACTTTGGGACCTTAGCTGGTGGTCTGGGCTGTTTCCCTCTTGACTACGGATCTTATCACTCGCAGTCTGACTCCCAAACATAAATCATTGGCATTCGGAGTTTGTCTGAATTCGGTAACCCGGGATGGGCCCCTAGTCCAAACAGTGCTCTACCTCCAAGATTCTAACGTTTGAGGCTAGCCCTAAAGCTATTTCGGAGAGAACCAGCTATCTCCAGGTTCGATTGGAATTTCTCCGCTACCCACACCTCATCCCCGCACTTTTCAACGTGCGTGGGTTCGGACCTCCAGTAAGTGTTACCTTACCTTCATCCTGGACATGGGTAGATCACCTGGTTTCGGGTCTACGACCACATACTCATTCGCCCTATTCAGACTCGCTTTCGCTGCGGCTCCGTCTTCTCAACTTAACCTTGCATGTAATCGTAACTCGCCGGTTCATTCTACAAAAGGCACGCCATCACCCATTAACGGGCTCTGACTACTTGTAGGCACGCGGTTTCAGGATCTATTTCACTCCCCTTCCGGGGTGCTTTTCACCTTTCCCTCACGGTACTGGTTCACTATCGGTCACTAGGTAGTATTTAGCCTTGGGAGATGGTCCTCCCAGATTCCGACGGAATTTCACGTGTTCCGCCGTACTCAGGATACACTCAAGAGAGAATGAACTTTTGACTACGGGGCTTTTACCCTATCCTGCGGACCTTTCCAGATCGCTTCGTCTAACTCATTCCTTTGTAACTCTATGTAGAGTGTCCTACAACCCCAAGAGGCAAGCCTCTTGGTTTGGGCTATTCCCGTTTCGCTCGCCGCTACTCAGGGAATCGATTTTTCTTTCTCTTCCTCCAGGTACTTAGATGTTTCAGTTCCCTGGGTGTGCCACAGATACGCTATGTATTCACGTAAATGTACTGCTCCATTACGAACAGTGGGTTTCCCCATTCGGAAATCTCCGGATCAAAGCTCACTTACAGCTCCCCGAAGCATATCGGTGTTAGTGCCGTCCTTCTTCGGCTCCTAGTGCCAAGGCATTCACCGCGCGCCCTTATTAACTTAACCTAATTTGGTCCTCCGTGAAAACACAGACTTCCTATAGTAGTTAAAAATACTACGCAAAATATAATCACAAAAGTGATTACAAATTGAATTTCTTGAATTTGTTTCTTTCAATGTCATTTTATCCAGTTTTCAAAGAACAAGTTAAAATAAATATTTGGTGGAGCCTAGCGGGATCGAACCGCTGACCTCCTGCGTGCAAGGCAGGCGCTCTCCCAGCTGAGCTAAGGCCCCGAAAATCAAAAAAGGTATGGTGGGCCTAAATGGACTCGAACCATCGACCTCACGCTTATCAGGCGTGCGCTCTAACCAGCTGAGCTATAGGCCCTCTTTGAATTTTCATATATTAATATACATGAACATTCAAAACTGAACTGCAAAACGTTAAGATACAGATAAAAATCTGTATTCCGATATTATCCTTAGAAAGGAGGTGATCCAGCCGCACCTTCCGATACGGCTACCTTGTTACGACTTCACCCCAATCATCTGTCCCACCTTCGGCGGCTGGCTCCCGTAAGGGTTACCCCACCGACTTCGGGTGTTACAAACTCTCGTGGTGTGACGGGCGGTGTGTACAAGGCCCGGGAACGTATTCACCGTGGCATGCTGATCCACGATTACTAGCGATTCCGGCTTCATGTAGGCGAGTTGCAGCCTACAATCCGAACTGAGAACGGTTTTATGGGATTAGCTCACCCTCGCGGGGTTGCGACCCTCTGTACCGTCCATTGTAGCACGTGTGTAGCCCAGGTCATAAGGGGCATGATGATTTGACGTCATCCCCACCTTCCTCCGGTTTATCACCGGCAGTCACCTTAGAGTGCCCAACTGAATGCTGGCAACTAAGATCAAGGGTTGCGCTCGTTGCGGGACTTAACCCAACATCTCACGACACGAGCTGACGACAACCATGCACCACCTGTCACCGCTGTCCCCGAAGGGAAAGATCTATCTCTAGAACGGTCAGCGGGATGTCAAGACCTGGTAAGGTTCTTCGCGTTGCTTCGAATTAAACCACATGCTCCACCGCTTGTGCGGGCCCCCGTCAATTCCTTTGAGTTTCAGTCTTGCGACCGTACTCCCCAGGCGGAGTGCTTAATGCGTTAGCTGCAGCACTAAGGGGCGGAAACCCCCTAACACTTAGCACTCATCGTTTACGGCGTGGACTACCAGGGTATCTAATCCTGTTTGCTCCCCACGCTTTCGCGCCTCAGCGTCAGTTACAGACCAGAAAGCCGCCTTCGCCACTGGTGTTCCTCCAAATCTCTACGCATTTCACCGCTACACTTGGAATTCCGCTTTCCTCTTCTGTACTCAAGTCCCCCAGTTTCCAATGACCTTCCACGGTTGAGCCGTGGGATTTCACATCAGACTTAAAGGACCGCCTGCGCGCGCTTTACGCCCAATAATTCCGGACAACGCTTGCCACCTACGTATTACCGCGGCTGCTGGCACGTAGTTAGCCGTGGCTTTCTAATGAGGTACCGTCAAGGTACGAGCAGTTACTCTCGTACTTGTTCTTCCCTCACAACAGAGTTTTACGATCCGAAAACCTTCTTCACTCACGCGGCATTGCTCCATCAGACTTTCGTCCATTGTGGAAGATTCCCTACTGCTGCCTCCCGTAGGAGTCTGGGCCGTGTCTCAGTCCCAGTGTGGCCGATCACCCTCTCAGGTCGGCTACGCATCGTCGCCTTGGTGAGCCGTTACCTCACCAACTAGCTAATGCGCCGCGGGCCCATCCTGTAGTGACAGCCGAAACCGTCTTTTAACATTTCCCCATGTGAGGAAATGGATTATTCGGTATTAGCCCCGGTTTCCCGGAGTTATCCCAATCTACAGGGCAGGTTGCCCACGTGTTACTCACCCGTCCGCCGCTAAATCAGAAGAAGCAAGCTTCTTCGTCATTCGCTCGACTTGCATGTATTAGGCATGCCGCCAGCGTTCGTCCTGAGCCAGGATCAAACTCTCCATAATAGAGAACTTAAAAAGCTCATTTTGTTTTGCTGGCATCATCATTAAATGATGTCCAAATTGTTTTGCTATCAAGCTAACCAAAGTTAGTCTTTCAAGCTGTATGTCTTAACGTTTTGCATGTTCAGTTTTCAATGTTCATGGTGGAGCCTAGCGGGATCGAACCGCTGACCTCCTGCGTGCAAGGCAGGCGCTCTCCCAGCTGAGCTAAGGCCCCGAATATAATTAATAACTGGTCGGGAAGACAGGATTCGAACCTGCGACCCCTTGGTCCCAAACCAAGTGCTCTACCAAGCTGAGCTACTTCCCGTCATATATGGTGCGCTCGGCAGGACTTGAACCTGCAACCTCTTGATTCGTAGTCAAGTGCTCTATCCAATTGAGCTACGAGCGCATATTTCTTACATAAAAGTGGTGCCGAGGACCGGAATCGAACCGGTACGGTAGTCACCTACCGCAGGATTTTAAGTCCTGTGCGTCTGCCAGTTCCGCCACCCCGGCACTTAAATGAATCTATGGAGCGGAAGACGAGGTTCGAACTCGCGACCCCCACCTTGGCAAGGTGGTGTTCTACCACTGAACTACTTCCGCTCGGTTATTAATTTTAATGGTGCGGGTGAAGGGAGTCGAACCCCCACGCCTTGCGGCGCTAGATCCTAAGTCTAGTGCGTCTGCCAGTTCCGCCACACCCGCATACATAATTCACTGAAAAAGTGATGAGCCATGTAGGATTCGAACCTACGACCCTCTGATTAAAAGTCAGATGCTCTACCAACTGAGCTAATGGCTCGGAAAGTGGTGCCGGAGAAAGGACTTGAACCCTCAACCTACTGATTACAAGTCAGTTGCTCTACCAGTTGAGCTACTCCGGCAATTCCAGAAAAATGGTGGAGGATGACGGGCTCGAACCGCCGACCCTCTGCTTGTAAGGCAGATGCTCTCCCAGCTGAGCTAATCCTCCTGGGTTATATAAAATCTTGATAAGTTGTACTTCTTTTGATTTTATACACTTTATATTTATTACAAGCCTAGCGACGTCCTACTCTCACAGGGGGAAACCCCCAACTACCATCGGCGATGAAGAGCTTAACTTCCGTGTTCGGCATGGGAACGGGTGTGACCTCTTCTCCATCATCACTAGACCTATTAATTTGAAAGACAAGATTAATTATACCATAACTAGAGAATATTTTCAATAGTTTTTTAAAAAATCTTTATTTTATTCTTTCAAAACTGGATAAAAGACATTGAAATGTGCAAATTCTATTTGGTTAAGTCCTCGATCGATTAGTATTCGTCAGCTGCACATGTCGCCACGCTTCCACCCCGAACCTATCTACCTCATCGTCTTTGAGGGATCTTACTTACTTGCGTAATGGGAAATCTCATCTTGAGGGGGGCTTCGTGCTTAGATGCTTTCAGCACTTATCCCGTCCACACATAGCTACCCAGCGATGCTCTTGGCAGAACAACTGGTACACCAGCGGTGTGTCCATCCCGGTCCTCTCGTACTAAGGACAGCTCCTCTCAAATTTCCTACGCCCACGACGGATAGGGACCGAACTGTCTCACGACGTTCTGAACCCAGCTCGCGTACCGCTTTAATGGGCGAACAGCCCAACCCTTGGGACCGACTACAGCCCCAGGATGCGATGAGCCGACATCGAGGTGCCAAACCTCCCCGTCGATGTGGACTCTTGGGGGAGATAAGCCTGTTATCCCCGGGGTAGCTTTTATCCGTTGAGCGATGGCCCTTCCATGCGGAACCACCGGATCACTAAGCCCGTCTTTCGACCCTGCTCGACTTGTAGGTCTCGCAGTCAAGCTCCCTTCTGCCTTTACACTCTTCGAATGATTTCCAACCATTCTGAGGGAACCTTTGGGCGCCTCCGTTACACTTTAGGAGGCGACCGCCCCAGTCAAACTACCCGCCTGACACTGTCTCCTACCCGGGTTACGGGTATGGGTTAGAATTTCAATACAACCAGGGCAGTATCCCACCGACGCCTCCTCCGAAGCTGGCGCTCCGGGCTCTAAGGCTCCTGCCTATCCTGTACAAGTTGCACCAAAATTCAATATCAAGCTATAGTAAAGCTCCACGGGGTCTTTCCGTCCTGTCGCGGGTAACCTGCATCTTCACAGGTACTATAATTTCACCGAGTCTCTCGTTGAGACAGTGCCCAGATCGTTACGCCTTTCGTGCGGGTCGGAACTTACCCGACAAGGAATTTCGCTACCTTAGGACCGTTATAGTTACGGCCGCCGTTTACTGGGGCTTCAATTCGCACCTTCGCTTGCGCTAAGCACTCCTCTTAACCTTCCAGCACCGGGCAGGCGTCAGCCCCTATACTTCACCTTACGGTTTTGCAGAGACCTGTGTTTTTGCTAAACAGTCGCCTGGGCCTATTCACTGCGGCTCTTCTAGGCTATACACCCAAAAGAGCACCCCTTCTCCCGAAGTTACGGGGTCATTTTGCCGAGTTCCTTAACGAGAGTTCTCTCGCTCACCTTAGGATTCTCTCCTCGACTACCTGTGTCGGTTTGCGGTACGGGCACCTATCACCTCGCTAGAGGCTTTTCTTGGCAGTGTGAAATCAGGAACTTCGGACTAAGTCCTCGCCATCACAGCTCAATGTTACAGAGTGCGGATTTGCCTACACTCACACCTTACTGCTTGGACATGCATAACCAACAGCATGCTTACCCTATCCTTCTGCGTCCCCCCATTGCTCAAACGGTGGTTTGGTGGTACAGGAATATCAACCTGTTGTCCATCGTCTACGCCTATCGGCCTCGACTTAGGTCCCGACTAACCCTGAGCGGACGAGCCTTCCTCAGGAAACCTTAGTCATACGGTGGATGGGATTCTCACCCATCTTTCGCTACTCATACCGGCATTCTCACTTCTAAGCGCTCCACCAGTCCTTCCGGTCTGACTTCAACGCCCTTAGAACGCTCTCCTACCACTGATACCATAGGTATCAATCCACAGCTTCGGTGATTTGTTTAGCCCCGATACATTTTCGGCGCAGCGTCACTCGACCAGTGAGCTATTACGCACTCTTTAAATGATGGCTGCTTCTAAGCCAACATCCTGGTTGTCTAAGCAACGCCACATCCTTTTCCACTTAACAAATACTTTGGGACCTTAGCTGGTGGTCTGGGCTGTTTCCCTCTTGACTACGGATCTTATCACTCGCAGTCTGACTCCCAAACATAAATCATTGGCATTCGGAGTTTGTCTGAATTCGGTAACCCGGGATGGGCCCCTAGTCCAAACAGTGCTCTACCTCCAAGATTCTAACGTTTGAGGCTAGCCCTAAAGCTATTTCGGAGAGAACCAGCTATCTCCAGGTTCGATTGGAATTTCTCCGCTACCCACACCTCATCCCCGCACTTTTCAACGTGCGTGGGTTCGGACCTCCAGTAAGTGTTACCTTACCTTCATCCTGGACATGGGTAGATCACCTGGTTTCGGGTCTACGACCACATACTCATTCGCCCTATTCAGACTCGCTTTCGCTGCGGCTCCGTCTTCTCAACTTAACCTTGCATGTAATCGTAACTCGCCGGTTCATTCTACAAAAGGCACGCCATCACCCATTAACGGGCTCTGACTACTTGTAGGCACGCGGTTTCAGGATCTATTTCACTCCCCTTCCGGGGTGCTTTTCACCTTTCCCTCACGGTACTGGTTCACTATCGGTCACTAGGTAGTATTTAGCCTTGGGAGATGGTCCTCCCAGATTCCGACGGAATTTCACGTGTTCCGCCGTACTCAGGATACACTCAAGAGAGAATGAACTTTTGACTACGGGGCTTTTACCCTATCCTGCGGACCTTTCCAGATCGCTTCGTCTAACTCATTCCTTTGTAACTCTATGTAGAGTGTCCTACAACCCCAAGAGGCAAGCCTCTTGGTTTGGGCTATTCCCGTTTCGCTCGCCGCTACTCAGGGAATCGATTTTTCTTTCTCTTCCTCCAGGTACTTAGATGTTTCAGTTCCCTGGGTGTGCCACAGATACGCTATGTATTCACGTAAATGTACTGCTCCATTACGAACAGTGGGTTTCCCCATTCGGAAATCTCCGGATCAAAGCTCACTTACAGCTCCCCGAAGCATATCGGTGTTAGTGCCGTCCTTCTTCGGCTCCTAGTGCCAAGGCATTCACCGCGCGCCCTTATTAACTTAACCTAATTTGGTCCTCCGTGAAAACACGGACTTCCTATAGTAGTTAAAAATACTACGCAAAATATAATCACAAAAGTGATTACAAATTGAATTTCTTGAATTTGTTTCTTTCAATGTCTTTTTATCCAGTTTTCAAAGAACAAGTTTTCAAATGCTCATAAAAATGAACATTCAAAACTGAACTGCAAAACGTTAAGATACAGATAAAAATCTGTATTCCGATATTATCCTTAGAAAGGAGGTGATCCAGCCGCACCTTCCGATACGGCTACCTTGTTACGACTTCACCCCAATCATCTGTCCCACCTTCGGCGGCTGGCTCCCGTAAGGGTTACCCCACCGACTTCGGGTGTTACAAACTCTCGTGGTGTGACGGGCGGTGTGTACAAGGCCCGGGAACGTATTCACCGTGGCATGCTGATCCACGATTACTAGCGATTCCGGCTTCATGTAGGCGAGTTGCAGCCTACAATCCGAACTGAGAACGGTTTTATGGGATTAGCTCACCCTCGCGGGGTTGCGACCCTCTGTACCGTCCATTGTAGCACGTGTGTAGCCCAGGTCATAAGGGGCATGATGATTTGACGTCATCCCCACCTTCCTCCGGTTTATCACCGGCAGTCACCTTAGAGTGCCCAACTGAATGCTGGCAACTAAGATCAAGGGTTGCGCTCGTTGCGGGACTTAACCCAACATCTCACGACACGAGCTGACGACAACCATGCACCACCTGTCACCGCTGTCCCCGAAGGGAAAGATCTATCTCTAGAACGGTCAGCGGGATGTCAAGACCTGGTAAGGTTCTTCGCGTTGCTTCGAATTAAACCACATGCTCCACCGCTTGTGCGGGCCCCCGTCAATTCCTTTGAGTTTCAGTCTTGCGACCGTACTCCCCAGGCGGAGTGCTTAATGCGTTAGCTGCAGCACTAAGGGGCGGAAACCCCCTAACACTTAGCACTCATCGTTTACGGCGTGGACTACCAGGGTATCTAATCCTGTTTGCTCCCCACGCTTTCGCGCCTCAGCGTCAGTTACAGACCAGAAAGCCGCCTTCGCCACTGGTGTTCCTCCAAATCTCTACGCATTTCACCGCTACACTTGGAATTCCGCTTTCCTCTTCTGTACTCAAGTCCCCCAGTTTCCAATGACCTTCCACGGTTGAGCCGTGGGATTTCACATCAGACTTAAAGGACCGCCTGCGCGCGCTTTACGCCCAATAATTCCGGACAACGCTTGCCACCTACGTATTACCGCGGCTGCTGGCACGTAGTTAGCCGTGGCTTTCTAATGAGGTACCGTCAAGGTACGAGCAGTTACTCTCGTACTTGTTCTTCCCTCACAACAGAGTTTTACGATCCGAAAACCTTCTTCACTCACGCGGCATTGCTCCATCAGACTTTCGTCCATTGTGGAAGATTCCCTACTGCTGCCTCCCGTAGGAGTCTGGGCCGTGTCTCAGTCCCAGTGTGGCCGATCACCCTCTCAGGTCGGCTACGCATCGTCGCCTTGGTGAGCCGTTACCTCACCAACTAGCTAATGCGCCGCGGGCCCATCCTGTAGTGACAGCCGAAACCGTCTTTTAACATTTCCCCATGTGAGGAAATGGATTATTCGGTATTAGCCCCGGTTTCCCGGAGTTATCCCAATCTACAGGGCAGGTTGCCCACGTGTTACTCACCCGTCCGCCGCTAAATCAGAAGAAGCAAGCTTCTTCGTCATTCGCTCGACTTGCATGTATTAGGCATGCCGCCAGCGTTCGTCCTGAGCCAGGATCAAACTCTCCATAATAGAGAACTTAAAAAGCTCATTTTGTTTTGCTGGCATCATCATTAAATGATGTCCAAATTGTTTTGCTATCAAGCTAACCGAAGTTAGTCTTTCAAGCTGTATGTCTTAACGTTTTGCATGTTCAGTTTTCAATGTTCATGTTTTGTTTTTTGTTGCTGTGTCGTTTTGGCGACTTTAATATCATAACAAACTTCATTATTGATGTCAACAACTTTTTTATTTCTTTTTTTGAAGAAGTCAGTAGTTAAAATGACAACTTGATAACTATACCACCTTGTAAAGCTTATGACAAGAGATTTTCTTAACTTTTTTTCAAGAACTTTTTCCTTCAAAGCTTTCCACAACATATAGTGGATATTAAAAGGTGAAGCACTATAAATAGTAGTGCCCCACCTTCCATCAAAAGAAAATCCTATATGATTAATCTTTGTGTCGCATAGTTGGGAACAATAACACGTCGCGAATAGATGCAGCGTTAGTTAATAACATTACTAATCGGTCAATTCCAATTCCCAAACCACCTGTTGGCGGCATACCGTATTCTAATGCTTCTAAGAAGTCTTCATCCATTTCGTGTGCTTCATCATTACCCGCTTCTTTTTCAACTAATTGTGCTTCGAAGCGTTGACGTTGATCAATAGGGTCATTTAGTTCTGTAAACGCATTTGCATGCTCACGTCTAACAATGAATAGTTCAAAGCGATCTGTAAACCTTCCATCTTCCGGATTTTTCTTAGCAAGTGGCGACACTTCTACCGGATGTCCATAGATAAATGTTGGTTGCACTAATGTTTCTTCTACTTTTTGCTCAAAGAATTCATTTAATACATGACCTACTTCCATAGAAGGTTTTACTTCTACGCCATGTTCTTTCGCTAGTGCATGTGCTGCTTCCTTCGTCATTTCATTCCAGAAGTCCACTCCTGTTATTTCTTTTACTGCATCCGCCATATGCCAACGTCTCCAGCCTGGAGCAAGATTAATTGCATCTTCACCATAAGTCACTGTAGTTGTTCCCAGTACTTCTTGTGCAACATGCGACACTAAATTCTCCGTTAGGTTCATGATGTCGTTATAATCAGCATACGCTTCATATAATTCAATCATCGTGAATTCAGGATTATGACGCGTTGAAACACCTTCATTTCTGAATACTCTTCCAATTTCATATACCTTTTCTAATCCGCCTACTATTAGACGCTTTAAATGTAACTCAATTGCTATACGCATATAAAGTTCCATGTCTAGCGCATTATGATGTGTAATGAAAGGACGTGCCGCTGCTCCGCCCGCAATAGAATGTAATAATGGCGTTTCCACTTCTAAGTAACCTTGGCTATCTAAGTAGCGACGCATAGATTGAATAATACGGCTTCTAGTGATGAACGTTTTTTTACTTTCTTCACTAGTCATTAAATCTAAGTAGCGTTGACGGTAGCGTTGCTCAACATCTTTTAAACCGTGGAATTTCTCTGGCATCGGGCGTAGTGATTTTGTTAAAAACGTGAATTCTACCGCTTTAACAGATAATTCTCCTACTTGTGTACGGAATATATTTCCTCGCACACCTACGATATCTCCTAAGTCCGCTGAGTTAAATAATTCATATGCATCTTCACCGATCGCATCTTTACGTACATAAATTTGGATTTGACCACCAAAATCTTGAATATGCGCAAATCCAGCTTTCCCTTTTCCACGCTTTGTCATAATACGACCTGCAATTACGACTTCATGTGGCGTTTCTTCTAATTGTTCTTTCGAAAAATCGGTAAATTCAGCAATCACTTGATCACTCAAATGCGTACGTTCAAATTTACTACCAAAAGGATCTAACCCTTTCTCTTGTATTGCAGTCATCTTTTGTCTTCTCACCAAAAGTTGATCGTTTAATTCTTCTACGTTAGACATGTTCGTCACTCCTCCACTACCTATTATCCGCAAGTTTCATTTATTACGTTGAACTTATTGTACACAATTTCTGCACGCTGTTCACCTTTTTCCTACACCAGGAGATATTTCGTATTATTCAGACTACATTTTAAAATGGAAAGAGCCATCACTTGAAGTGATAGCCCTTGTTTTAATATTAAGCAAGAATAGATTCAGCATCATTATATTCTTTCGTTAATTCTTCCGCAAAATAGTGTAAGTAATCTTTTACCCTTGAGCAGTCCCTGTTTGGTTAATCTTATTTCTCGCTCTACCATTCCCACGAATACCTTTTAAATACCAAGAAGCATGTTTGCGCATTTCTCGTACCGCAATGTTCTCACCTTTTAAAGCAGTTAAGCGATCAAAATGTAATAAGCACACATCGATTTTCTCTTGTACAGAAGGTTCTGGCTTCAGCTCACCAGATTCCAAGTATTCTATCGTACGATAAATAATCCAAGGGCCTCCTAGCGATACACGACCAATCATTACAGCATCTAAACCAGTTTCATCTAACATACATTTTGCATCTTGGGGCGTATTAACGTCTCCGTTTCCGAATTCAGGAATATTCACTACTTCTTTGACTTGACGAATTAAATCCCAATTCGCATGACCTTCATACATTTGTAAACGTGTACGGCCATGTACAGCCACAGCAGCTCCACCCACACGTTCTAGGACACGAGCATTCTCCACAACATAAATATAATCAACGTCCCAACCAAGTTACGCATTTTAACACTTACCGGCTTATTTACATTATCTACAACCGCAGAAACCATTTCGTAAATCATATTCGAATCAAGCAGCCATCTAGCTCCTGCTTCACATTTAATGATTTTATTTACTGGACATCCCATATTAATATCAATGATGTCCGCTGATGTATGTTGATCTACATATTTAGCAGCCGCAACAAGCGTTTCTTTTTCTCCGCCAAAAATTTGAAATGATAGTGCATTTTCGCGTTCATCAATATAAAGCACACTTAAAGTCTTTTCGTTTTTATAAACGATTCCTTTATCACTAATCATCTCTGCGTAAACTACCCCTGTGCCAAACTCTTTGACAGTTAATCAGAATGCAGAATTACAAGTACCAGCCATTGGAGCTAAAACAACACGATTATCCATTTCAAAGTTACCAACTTTAAATGGTTTTGTTGATGCAATTGACAATATCATTCAGCATCTTTTATTTCACCTTTTAATTCGTCTAGCTGTATATCAAGTACAGATGAAATGCTTTTTAACTGCACCTCATTTGGAACTCTTTTTCCTTGCTCTATTTGACCAAGTATAGACACCGAAATATTCATTTCTTTTGCAAGTTCTACTTGATTCATTCTTTTTAATCGTCGAAATGCACGAATGCGTCTACCCCATCGAATGTTTTCCATTTACGTACGCCTTCTTTCTGAACATGTGCAAGCTTCAATAAAGAATGCTTTGTTAGAGGCTCAACCAATTCCGGATTTAATTCCACAAGAGGTACGAGCACAAAACCTCTTTCCGTCATCCTTGGATGTGGAATAATGAGATTCTCTGTTTTCATATTCTCTTCATTATACAACAAAATGTCAAGGTCTACAGTTCGAGGACCCCAATGAATTTCTCGGGTACGCCCAAGATGTTCTTCTATTTCATTGCATTTTTTTAATAACTCATGAGGTGAAAGTAGCGTTTCAAGCTCGACTACGATATTTAAAAAAGCTGCTTGATCTACATTACCGACAGGATCTGTTTCATAGACAGAAGACACTTTATTCATTTGAACATCTTCGCTTTCTCGTAACAATCGAACTGCCCTTCTAAGATAATTCAGTCTATCTCCTATATTAGATCCTAGTGACAAATACGCGATATTCATAGCACGCCTCTTATAATATCGACAGCAACAGAAGCATAATGACCTGCAATCGGCGGATTCGGCTTCACTAGTTGTATGCGACAACCAGTTACTTTTGCTTCATAATCCTTTAATATCCGTCCAGCTATTTTTTCTGCCACTGCCTCAATTAATAAACAAGGCTTCCCTTCCACAATCTCCTTACAAAGCTCAAATACCTCTGCATAATTCACAGTCTCCGCTAAGTCGTCCGTTTGACCTGCTTTTTTTAAATCGCAAGCAAGCGTAATCGTCACACGAAAAATTTGACCAAGCTTTGTTTCTTCCGGCAAAGCCCCATGGTATCCGTAAAACTCCAAATCATTCAAGTGTATGTAATCCATAATAGTTATACCTCGCTTTCCTTATATTCCACTTTTCCTATTAGTACATCCATCATTTTCGTCATACGCGCAATTTCTTTCACATCATGTACACGGACCATATGACAACCATATTGCAAACCGAAGCATACGGTCGCGCCCGTCCCTTCCACTCGTTCGTTCACTGGAAGATTGAGTACATTTCCGATTAGTCGTTTACGTGAAGTCGCCAGTAAAACAGGATACCCCATGTCCACTAAATGTTCTAAATGTTGCATCATCCAAATGTTTTGGGTCGTGGATTTCCCAAAACCAATACCAGGATCTAACCAAATATGCTCATCAGGCACTCCTGCTGCTTTTGCAATTTGAATACATTCTACTAAATCTTGTTTTGCTTCTGGCCAGAAATCGTTATATTCTTCGTCGTCTCTATTATGCATTAGTATTATCGGTACACCTAGTTCTGCTGCTACCATCGCCACTTTGGGATCTCTTTTAGCACCCCAAATATCATTAATGACATGTGCACCGGCTAGTACTGCAGCTCTCGCAACTGCTGATTTGTATGTATCAATAGATATGATTGCATTCACCTCTGCGATAATCGCCTGAATAACTGGTACAACACGTGCTATTTCTTCCTCATCTGAAATAACAGTATGACCAGGTCTGGTAGACTCCCCACCTATATCAATAATTTTAGCACCATCCACAACCATCTGCTTAGCTCTAGCAACCGCTGCTTCAATTTCATTAAACTTTCCACCGTCCGAAAAAGAATCCGGTGTTACATTTAATATACCCATCACAATTGTTTCTTTTCGAAAATCTAATGTAACTCCTCCAGCTTTAAAAGACCTCGTATTATATTGTAAGTTCAACGTTCTGCACCTTCCTTCTGAATACACGTAACATACGCTTCATGAAGCGCAGCATACACAGGCCCTTCACTTCCTAAGAAATACTTTTCTTCTATATTTTTTATAGGGACAATTTCTTGTACCGCATTTGTAATAAATACTTCATCAGCTTCTTCTAATACTTCTCTTGCAAATAAACCTACCTCTACTACGAATGGAGAATTTTTTATCAGCCAATCCCGTGTGACACCTGCTAATATCCCTGTATCTAGTGAAGGTGTAAATAATTTCCCTTCCTTCACCCAAAACACATTCGACGTAATTCCTTCTGCAACAAATCCTTCCGCAGTTAGAAAGATACCTTCCAAAGAGGCTAGAGAAGTAATTTCAAATCGGGCTTGTACATTATTTGCGTAATGATGGGATTTATGGCGTATCGCACTTTCCGGAGAATTTCTCGCCGTTTCTAGCCATACTGCTGATTTTTCCATTCCTCTAGGTAGAGTATGCAATGCTTTTCGGAATAAAATGACCGTGGGCTTTTCATAACTGGTTGGTTGGAGGCCAATATCGTGCACACCTGCCGAAATATTTAGCCTAAAGTATCCGTCTTCCCCATTATTCGCTGTTGTTAACTCATCTACAGCTGCTAGTATCACTTCTTTATCGTAAGGCATAGTAATACGAAAATCGGCTAAGGCGCGAGAAAGTCTTCCCCAATGCTCTTCCCATAAAAACACCTTCCCATTGTAAGTACGAAATGTTTCAAAAAAACCAAGCCCATATAAGAAACCGTGATCATAAGGAGAAATCGTTAATTCGTGAGACTGGTATAATTCCCCTTCCTTCCAAGCTTCCACGTTAGATACTCCTCTTTATAGAAGGACTGTATGCTCCGATAAAATTCTGAATGAGCTTTTTCCCTTCCTCTGTCATGATCGACTCCGGGTGAAATTGCACCCCTTCTATAGCAAACTCTTTATGACGAAGTCCCATAATTTCTCCTTCTTCTGTCCAAGAGGTCACTTCCAAACAATCAGGCAATGTTTCTTTCTCTACAAGCAGCGAATGATATCTTGTTGCTTGAAAAGGATTTGGCATTTCCTTATTTACACCTTTTCCATCATGAAAAACAGGAGATGTTTTGCCGTGCATTAATCTTTCTGCACGAATTACTTTTCCTCCGAATGCTTGCCCGATCGATTGATGTCCCAAACAAACACCCAATATGGCAATCTTACCCGCAAAATGTGTGATTGCCTCTAAACTAATCCCAGCCTCATTCGGAGTACAAGGACCTGGCGATACAACAATTATATTTGGAGCAAGCTGTTCAATTTCAGCAATCGTCAAATCATCATTACGAACAACCTTCACTTCTTCTCCGATTTCTCCTATATATTGAACGAGATTGTAAGTAAAGGAATCATAATTATCAATCATTAAAATCATTGTTTTCCTCCTTCTGCCATAGCTTTCGCTTGCCATAATGCTTTCGCTTTATTTAAAGACTCTACATATTCTGCACTAGGAATAGAATCTATCACAATTCCTGCTCCCGCTTGAATATGTACCATTCCATCTTGAATAAATGCTGTTCGAATGACAATATTTAGCTCCAAATCACCCGAAAATCCTAGCCAACCGATAGAACCTGTATATAGCCCTCTGCGAACCGGCTCTAATTCCTCAATGACTTCCATCGTACGAATTTTGGGAGCCCCAGTTATCGTTCCACCCGGGAACATAGCTTGGACAATTTCTGTATTGGAAGTATCAGGACGAAGTATCCCTTTTACATTTGAAACAATATGCATAACATGTGAGTACCGTTCAATCACCATAAATTCATCTACTTCTACAGAGCCATAGGTAGATACTCGACCTAAATCATTTCTTTCTAAATCGACAAGCATTACATGTTCTGCCCGCTCTTTTTCATTGTCAATTAGTTCATGAGCAAGTCGGATATCTTCTTGATCGCTTTTTCCACGTGGTCTCGTTCCTGCGATTGGACGAGTAGATAATGCTTTCCCCCTTTTCTTCACTAAAAGCTCCGGTGAACCAGATACAACTGCAAATTCTGGTGATTGAATATAGGCCATATACGGAGATGGATTAAATGCGCGAAGTGCCTCATACATAGCAATTGGCTCTGCGTTTAGTTTTTTGGATTGTCGAACAGATAGATTTACTTGAAATACATCGCCTTGGGCAATATATTCTTGCACTTGATGAACAGCCGCCTCAAATTCTGTATCATTTACCGAAACAAATAATTCCGCTTGATCTTCTGCTACTTCTGTTGCAGCTCCTGATAAAAATAGACGTTCCGCCCTTTTACTCGCAGCCTTCAACACTTCTTCCATTTCAACCAAATCAGCATTACTTATTGATAATTTCATGCATGTCACGGTTTCTGTGGCAACATCCAGAACTGCCCAGAAATCAAACAGATAAAAATAGATGTCTGGAATATGCAAGTCGTCCACTGCTAGAGTAGGTAAAACTTCTATTTTACGCGCATAATCATAACTAATAAAACCGGCAGCTCCACCTTGGAAATCCGGTAAATGTTCTTGAAAAGGAATTCTATAAGACTCAACAAGCTTTTCCAATTCAGTAAGAGCTTCTCCTGCACGCATCTCTTCTTTTCCACTTCGCCATTTTATATGTAATCCAGTATCAACTGATTTTGTCACTGCTAGTGGATTCCAAGCCGCAACACATAAATATCCTCCTCTGCCACTTTCCAAAAATAAATGATGCGACTCTTCTTTCGTTATTTCTTTATACGCATAAAAAAAGGCTTCCTTCGCCATGTTAAATGTATGTGTTTGTAAGTTTAGTGAATCCACTTCTTCAAATCCCCCTAAAAAACGATTTGCCTCCATCTTAACTTGAAACCCCTACTTTTCGCCACATAAAAAAGCGGAAGCACATTTGCTCCCACTCCTCTTTTTACATTAGTCTTCAAATTGGTATAATGGTGTACTTAAATAACGTTCTCCGTTATCTGGAATAATTGCAACAACTTTTTTACCTTTCCCAAGTTGTTTTGCAAGTTGAAGCGCTGCATAAATAGCCGCTCCAGCAGAAACGCCGCCAAGTATACCTTCTAATTTTGCAACTTCACGTGACGTTGCATATGCATCCTCATTTGATACTTGAATAATAGAATGATACATTTCTGTATCTAACACCTTTGGTACAAATCCTGCACCAATACCTTGTATTTTATGAGGACCTGGTTTACCTCCAGATAAAACATTGGAGTCTTTTGGTTCCACTGCAACAATCTGAATATCCGGGAATTTTTCTTTCAATACACTACCAGCCCCAGTGATTGTTCCACCAGTACCTATTCCTGCTACAAAGCCGTGTAATTCGTCAAATACTTCTGCAATCTCAGGACCTGTTGTTAAACGATGAATTTCTGGGTTTGCTTCATTGTTAAATTGTTGAGGCATAAACCATCCATTTTCATTTGCCAGTTCTTCTGCTCTTGCAATAGCACCTTTCATCCCGTCTGCTCCAGGTGTTAACACTAAGTCGGCACCATAAGCACGTAGGAGGTTTCTACGCTCTAAACTCATTGTATCTGGCATTACTAATACAGCTTTATAACCTTTGGCAGCTGCAATCATCGAAAGACCTATTCCTGTATTACCACTAGTAGGTTCAATTATAATACTACCTTCTTGTAATTTCCCCTCTTTTTCAGCAGCTTCAATCATGGCAAATGCAATACGATCTTTTACACTACTTCCCGGGTTGAAGTATTCTAATTTTACATATACTTCGGCATCCTCAGGATTTGAAACTCTGTTTAATTTCACTACTGGCGTTTTACCAATTAATTCGACTACGGATTGCGCTAACTTTGCCATTATCCCACTCCTAATTCCTACTATATTAATAGGTTTTATTTTTATCATACCAATGACAGAGAATAAATGTCAATAAAAGAACATTGAAAAAAGCTGAAAATTAGAAAAAACAGCATACTCCATAGAATACGCTGTTACTTCTCACTATACGACCATTTGGCATCAAATTCTTGCCAAAATGTTTCGGGTGTAACAGATTGAGAGAGCTGATCTAGTGCAAGCTCTCGGTGAATATGGTCTTTTACATCCGCATACGAAAATGACTCACCTTTAAAAACATTTACAACTTGCGTAACTGCAAATCTCCCATCCTTCAAGGCAATGATATCACTCCACTTACCAACCTCTATGTTTGGCAAAGCAGATATAATGGCAGTATCTACCGACTGCGCATCTGCCGATACATATCCGATGTCTCCACCCAAACTTGCAGAACTAGCATCTTTGGAGCGTTCTCTTGCCAATCCTTCAAAGGAAGAGCCATTCTCCAGTTCTTTTACAACTTCTTTTGCTTCGTCTTCTGTAGTAGCATAAATAATACTCGTTCGATAGGAAGTAGGTATATTATATAAGTTTTTATTATTATCATAATATGCCTTAATTGCATCGCCTTCTATTACTATATCTTTCGCTAGAACTTTTTCTAAAATTAAACGAGATCGTACTTTTTGACGCATCGTTTCTTCATCAAATGTTTGAAGAGAAGTATCGGTTCCTTCTTGTGTCGAACGAATAAGAGCAAGTTCGAGTTCTATTTCTTGATCTGTAACTTGTATATTATTCTTTTTAGCAGCTGCCTCCATCACTTTTGCATTTACTAAATCCAATAACACTTCTTTCCCGTACATCGCTTCCATCGAAGCCATCCATTCTTCCTTTGTAATAACTTTCCCACCAACAGAAGCGACTTCTTCCGTTTCACTGACCTTTTCATCCGGAGTCAACCAAGCAATAAACCACAGGAAATTGCCAAGCAAAAGAATGCCTAGTAGGAGTAGCACTGGTTTTGTTTTTAATCGTCGTTTTTGTGGTGGATTAAAGTTATCACGCGTTGATTTCATCGATGAATGACTCCAATTCCTCTATTGAGTATAAATATTTCTCCATACAGAAATGGCAATGCGCTTCTGCCCCTCCGTCTTCCTCAATCATTTCTCGAATTTCTTTTTCACCTAAACTAATAATCGCACTACCAAACCGTTCTTTTGAACAATTGCACGCAAACGAAACAGGAGTAGAGTCCAAAATCTGCACATTATCTTTTCCTAAGATTTCAAAAAGCAATTCTTCTGGTGTTAACCCTTTTTCAATCATTTTAGATACGGGCTCCATAATTTTTAGTTTTTCTTCAATTATTGTAATCGTTTCATCATCGGTACCAGGCATCAGTTGAATGATAAACCCACCTGCCGCTAGAATTGTATTATCCGGATTAACCAATACCCCTAGACCAACAGATGATGGTACCTGCTCGGATACAGCAAAATAATAAGTGAAGTCTTCCCCAATTTCTCCAGAAACGATTGGCACTTGTCCTGTAAAAAAGTCTCTTAAACCAAGATCTTTTACAATAGTTAATGTCCCTTCCGTTCCAACCGCACGACGAACATCTAATTTCCCAACTTCATTTAAATCGAAATGTGTCTGCGGATTCGTTACATAGCCACGAGCTTCTCCTTTTGCATTGCTATCAATTATCATCGGGCCAATCGGACCATTACCTACTACTTTGATCGTGAGCTTATCCTCACCTTTTAACATAACCCCCATCATAACCGCAGCAGTCATGGTTCTTCCAAGTGCCGCTGATGCAGTTGGCCATGTTTGGTGACGTCTTTGCGCTTCTCCAACAGTTTCTGTTGTCCGTACCGCAAACGCACGTACACTTCCTTTAAAAGCTAACGCTCTTACTAAATAATCACTCATTTATTTCATTCCTTTTTCATTTAAGTTTCGTTGATATATTAGATATAATCCTTTTAACGTTAAAAAAGGATCTATTACATCCACGATTGTTGTTTCATCTCCTATTAGATTTGCCATACCGCCCGTTGCAATGACTTTAGGAGTGTGTTTTGATACTTTTTTTATCCGATTTACTATACCTTCTACTTGTCCAACATACCCATAAACAATACCAGACTGCATTGCAGAAACAGTATTTTTTCCTACTACATGTTCTGGTCTGGTTAACTCTATTCGAGGAAGTTTACTCGCTCGAGTAAAGAGTGCCTCTGTTGATATACCAATTCCGGGTGCTATTGCCCCTCCCATGTACTCGTCCTTTTCATTGACAAAACAATAAGTCGTGGCAGTTCCAAAGTCAACTATTATGAGGGGACTACCATACTCATGAATGGCAGCGACGGCATTTACAATCCGATCTGCCCCCACTTCACGTGGATTCTCACACTTAATATTTAATCCGGTTTTGACTCCAGGACCTACCACTAGTGGTTTAATACCAAAATATTTTTTACACATTGCTTCTAATGAAAACATAATGGGTGGTACCACAGAGGAAATAATAATACCTTCTATTTGGTCAAAAGAAATATTGGCATGTGAAAACAATGCTTTTACTTGCATCCCGTATTCATCTTCTGTTTTTAGGCGATCTGTTTCCATTCGCCAATGATGGATGAGCTTATCACTTTCATATACACCTAAAACAATATTTGTATTCCCTGTATCTAGCACAAGTATCATCTGGCTTGTCCTCACTTTTCGTAAGTTTTCCCACACATCATACCATAGAAAGACCTAAAGAAAAAAGCTGATTGCCTCGTATAAATACGAGAAGCAACCAGCCCTTTTCTTCTATTAATCTCTACGTTCTTCTTGAATTGAATTTTTCGGCTCAACTGTTGGACCATTTTCTGTAGGTAAATCACCAGTAGATGGATCTGCTGGAGCACCTACTGCGTCAGGTACTTCTTCACTTTCTTCCACTATTACTTCTTGGTTCGCTAAATCATATACGCGTTCCGGAAGTGTTCCGTGTTCTTCCAAGTGTTTGATTTGAGCAGCATCCAACGTTTCCACATCTAATAACGTAGTCGCAATTAAAGTTAATAACTCACGTTTTTCCGTTAATATTTGTTTTGTTCGTGCATATTGCTCTTTTATCATTTTTTGCATCTCTTGATCAATTTCATATGCAATTGCATCAGAATAGTTTTGCTCTGAGTTAAAGTCACGTCCAAGGAAAACGTTACCACCTTGCGCTTGACCAAACTGCATAGGACCTAATTTATCACTCATACCGTACTCCGTAACCATGCTTCGCGCAATACTAGTTACACGTTGGAAGTCATTATGGGCACCTGTAGAAACTTCCCCAAATGTAATTTCTTCCGCTACACGACCACCAAGTAGACCTGAAATTTTATCAAGCAGTTCAGGTTTTGTCATGAAGTAACGATCTTCTTTTGGAAGCATTACCGCATATCCTCCAGCTTGACCGCGTGGAACGATTGTCACTTTATGCACGATTTCTGCATCATCTAGTGTTAATCCGATAACCACATGTCCTGCTTCATGGAACGCAACAATATTACGTTCTTTTTTAGAAATAACTTTACCGGATTTTGCTGGACCAGCAATTACCCGATCTGTTGCTTCATCAATGTCACTCATATCTACTTTTTTCTTGTCACGTCTAGCAGCTACTAGCGCGGCTTCATTTAATAAGTTTTCTAAATCCGCTCCAGAGAAACCTGGTGTACGTTGTGCAATTGCTTTTAAGTCTACCGATTCATCTAAAGGTTTATTGCGAGCATGTACTTTAAGTACCGCTTCACGACCTTTAACGTCCGGACGCCCAACTGTAATTTGACGGTCAAAACGACCTGGACGAAGAAGTGCCGGGTCTAAAACATCTGGTCTATTCGTTGCAGCAATGATAATAATACCTTCATTTGCACCGAAACCGTCCATTTCAACAAGTAATTGGTTGAGTGTTTGTTCACGTTCATCATGTCCACCACCAAGACCAGCTCCACGTTGACGACCTACCGCATCAATTTCATCTATAAAAATAATACAAGGTGCATTTTTCTTCGCGTTTTCAAACAAATCACGAACACGTGATGCTCCAACTCCGACAAACATTTCAACGAAATCCGATCCACTAATAGAGAAGAACGGAACTCCAGACTCCCCTGCCACTGCACGAGCGAGTAATGTTTTACCAGTACCCGGAGGACCTACTAATAAGATCCCTTTCGGAATACGAGCTCCGATTTCCACGAATTTACGTGGGTCTTTTAAGAAATCTACTACTTCTACTAGTTCAGCTTTTTCTTCATCTGCTCCAGCAACATCTGTAAATCTTACTTTTTTCTTTTCATTATCATATAGTTTTGCTTTACTCTTACCAAAGTTCATCACACGGTTACCACCGCCTTGTGATTGGCTTAATAAGAAGAAGAATAAAATAATGATAATCAAAAATGGTAATAATCCAGTGAAAAATTGAATCCAGCCACTTGTTTTAGGAGTTTCTTTTACATCTACTTTGACTGATCCTGCTTCTGCCAAAGCATCAATTTTCGTTTGCAGATTAGTACTATTAGGAGGTAGTTTTGTTAAGAACTTTTCTCCATCTTTATAGCCCTTCATCTCACCTTCAACAAAATATACACCTTGTTCCGGCTGCATTGTAAAGCTTGTTACTTCTCCTTTTGAAAGTGAAGTCATAAATTCGGTATAATTAATATTTTTAGTTGGTGTGTTGCTTGTATTAAACGTCGCAAAAATCCCAACAATCACAAAAAATATTAATAGGTATAATATAGCGTAACGCAATGCTCGATTCATTCCCAGCCTCCTCACAAGGTAAACAGAAAAACTATATGTAATCTTATCATACGATTTTTTTCACGTACAATGAAAAGCCTTTCAGTTCAGTAATCAAATATGCCTTGGTAAATTTGCGCCCAGATTTTGAATAAAACCTGCACGAAACACTTCTATCTAAAAAGAGTAAACTTCTTTCTTCAACACACCAACATAAGGTAGATTACGATATTTTTCGGCATAATCTAATCCGTAACCAACAACAAATGCATCTGGAACTTCGAAACCAACATAATCGGCTTTCAAATCTACTTTTCGACCGGTTGGTTTATCAAGCAATGTAACAAGTTTAATCGATTTTGCTTTACGATATTTGAATAGATCTACTAAATAGCTTAATGTCATCCCACTATCAATAATGTCTTCAATGATTAAAATGTCGCGGCCTTCTACACTTGTATTTAAATCTTTAATAATTTTTACTTCTCCAGAAGATACTGTAGCATTTCCGTAACTTGATACATCCATATAATCCATTTCAATGTACGTGTCCACACGTTTCATCAAGTCGGACATAAATGGCATAGCCCCCTTTAAAATTCCAATAGCAAGCGGGAACTTATCTTTATAGTCTGCTGTTAGTGTTGCTCCTAATTCACGTGTCTTTTCTTGAATTTGTTCTTCCGTTAATAGAATTTCTAAAATGTCTTTTTCTAACATTATAGTCCCCCCTAATAGTTATTTTTGTTTTAAGTATATGACATAGTTTTGTCCTTGATACTCCCTTGAAAAACGATCTTCGTAACGAAGTCCAATCACCGCTAGTATATCATTATTCTGATTTACAAGCAGCGGCCAAACACGCCGATCCTCTGCTGAGACTTTTTCATCTATAAATAATCGAGAAACTTTCTTTAACGAGGACATCCCTTTTACATGAATGCGGTCGCCTTCTGCTTTTTGCCTAATAAAAAGCGGAAGTGAATCATTTTCCAACTGAACAAACCACTTTTCATCTGAAATAGTTCCCTCTAAATTTCTCGTTACATAAATCGAAAAACCAGCACCAATTTCATGCCAGCGATCCTCTTGAATCATAATTTCCCCTGATAATTCAGGTTCGAGATAGGAAGATGTAAACTGGACCTTATCATAATGACGCACGAGAAAAAAAGTGTTAGGCAAATGGATCACCACATTACCTTGTTGCTCACTACAAGCAGAAAGAATGGACTCAATTAATCGTTCATTTAGTAGGATCTCGGTTTCTTTGTAGAGATAGTTTAATAGTAGTAGAACTACTCTTCTTTGTAAAGCGTTGGGGACTTCAGCAAAGCGCATTGCATCAAGAAAAAAGGTACCATCTGAATCTACCGTCACAAGCTGTTCAAACTTTTCTTTGGCCATCACTTTAAGAAATGCATCATCTTGTTGTTGCTTCTCCACAAATGATTGAATTTTATCACTCACATGTGCATTTTCTTCCACCAATAGTGGCACTACTTTATGCCGGATTCTATTTCGGGTATATGTATGTTTGTCATTGCTTGGATCATGTCTAAAAGTTTGATGAAGTACTTGTATATAGTCTAAGATTTCATCCTTTGTTACACATAAAAAAGGGCGAATAATTTCTCCTATTGAAAAAGACCTTATCTTTGGTATTCCTGTGATAGAGGGCGAAAGCAATCCTCTCACTAACGACATCACAACGGTTTCAATTTGATCGTCCGCATGATGACCTAGTACTAATTTCTGGTAGTTATGCTCTTTCATTACTTTTTCGAAGAATGCATAGCGCTCTTCTCTACAAATAACTTGAACGTTTCCACCTTCTAAGACTACCCTTTTCGGAACTTCAATCTTTGTACCGTAAAAAGGTAACTGGAGAGCTTCTGCAAGTTGCTGTACAAATTGCATATCCTCTTCAGACTCTTCTCCCCTTAACTGATGGTCCGTATGAACAATTGCGATATCAAATGCATAGTCTTTTTGAAGTGCATGCAATACACGCACCAATGCAACCGAATCTGCTCCACCAGAACAAGCAATAAGAAGACGCTCTCCCTTTTCTATCAACTTATGCTTGTCGATGTATTTTTTTACCTTTTGGTCGAATAGAAGCATCTTCTCACCCCTTTTTTATTTATATCTATAGTATGAACAATTTTCACTTCGTAATAATCCAGATCGCTGCACTTTAGTATTATTATTAGTGTACCATCTTTTCTTGGAATTTTGCTGTTTCGCGCGGTGAAAAAATAGACCATTCCGGTACGACATGTTTTACTTGCATGAAAATAACGGTGCGATCGTCCCCTGGCAGAGAATAGGTTTCTTCCAGCTTCTTTACAAATCTCTCTGCGTTCATTTTAGGATCTCGTAGTATTTTTTGGTAATACATTTCTTGTTTTTCAATGGAAGTATTAGACGAAAAAACTCCATCCGATAACATTAATAGAATATCTCCATCTTTTATATCCACTTTCCTTGCTTCAATTGTAAAAGTGGGTAAAAACCCAAATGGCACATGCTTACTTTCGATTTTGCGCATGTCATTTCCTCTTATTAAGTAAGTTGACATACTACCCGCTTTCCAAGACCAAAGTTCCCCTTTTTGTAAATCAATCAACCCAAGATCTACCGTTGCATAACTATCTGTATCATCTTGCAAGCTCATCATATAGTGGAGTGTATGCATAGTGGTTTCTGGATCCATTTTTTTATTTAAACATTCCCGCATAAAATGCATTACTCTTCTACTTTCTCTATGCGCTTCAATATTATTCCCCATTCCGTCGGATAAAATAACAGCCAGTAATCCAGGATGAAGCGAAAACACAGCATGTGCATCCCCAGAGTAAATCGTATTTCTACTAGATGATGTATAAATATCATGTGTCACTTGAAAACGAACGGAAGATTTACAAGTCATTTGAATATGCTCATACGGATGATGCAATTCCTTCATAGAGGTTATTTCAAAAGGTTCTTTCCATAACTCGTAAAAAATAGGTAATATTAATCGTTCGCCAACCATTTTGGCTTTTGATTCTACAGGTAGACAACAAACTACTTCCATCTGTCCAACCGCTATATTCAAAACATCTATTTGAAAAAAAGGGATGTTACATTGTTGAAACTTCTTCTTCACCTCTTCCTCGTGAGATGTATATAAAGTCATACTATTATCTAAATTATTTATAAGGTCACTCATATGGTTCCCCATATCGCGAAGCTTTAATGCATACATCTTTTTACCATGTTGTAGTTGGTTATTTAACTTCCTTTTTACTTCCCTCTCTGTCAACTCTTGAATTATTTGCCCGGGCTTTACGCATTTATATTGTATTTTCTTTTCTAATTGTATTCTACTTTTTTTGGTTTCATCTTCCCATTGTTCCATTAGCAAAGGAATACCATTAGATTTCTCTCCCCAGCACTTTTCATACTGAAAACAGGAGTGACATGTTGAAAAAGACTTACTCTGTTCTTTTTGAGCCTTTCCTCTAGAGTCAAATCGATCCGATATAAATCGAGTAATAAAATCGGCGAAATGCTGAAATTCTTTCAACTGATTATTTACTTTTTCAGTCATCCATTTTTGTCTTCGTATGAGAATATTAGACGCATCAGGATAAAGTTGATCTTTTAAATATTTAATCCATTTGGAAGGGACTGCAAAAAACAATAACGAAGCAGTAACAAGTGAGCCTATATAAACAGAATCTAGCGGTAACGTATGATCGTATAAAATAAAGAAAAACGTTGCACCAAGCATACTAAACGCCTGCCACAGCCTACCAAATGGTTTGTGTAATCCAGCTAAAAATCCAGTAATGGCATATACAGCGATCATTCCACTAAAACTCAGTTTAGATATACTTAATATTGTTCCGGCTAGCACTGCTACAACGGTCGCAAGTTGAACACCGCCAACTGCAGCTGCTATAGCAATTATTAAATGTGCAAACAATAAAGGGATAGAAACATATCCGAAAGTAAAGGAAGACATTCCCGTTAACACTAATGCGCCTATTAACAGAGCTGCCCCCATTCTTTCCGCTGTCCATCTTCTATGAAGAAAATCTGGTAATGGGAGAAATAGTTGAAAAAGGAATATTGTCATAAACAAACTCAAAACACCTTCATATCCTATTGCAAGCCAAACAGAACCTGGAATACTTCCTGCATACGAAATATATTGCCAAATAACTTGTGTACAAATAACATCTATAAGTACAAACAGCGGTAAAGGTATTTTCTTTATAAACTTTTTTAAATAGAGCGGAAAAATCATTGCTTGCATCGCATGAATTAACACTTGTCCAAGTCCTAACGTAACACTCCCTAGTAAAGCCCCGGCAATTGTCCAAGGCAAAAAGCGTTGAAACCGTAAATTTACCAATGCCCATATTGGAAGAAAAAATGGAACGGAAGCTTCAAATAGTACGACTTGTGCTAAGAAAAAAGCAAGAATAAAAAAAACAATGTTAAATGAAATGGATACTTTTCGTACTTGTAGGCCCTCTAAAACCTTTCTCCACGTAAAACCCTTTTTTTGACCTTGCTCATACATCGTTTTCAAAAGTAACATACCTCCTATTCAGCTATTGATGGAAGTATACCTACAATTAGAACAAAAAGTATGTCTGTTTCTGGCATTTGCTTTTAAAAAGTTTTCGACTCTTTTAGTCAATTAATTAAAAAAATTTAACTTTTTTTCATAGAAGTATTGACACTTTGACCAATCGCTTGTAATATTTAATTTGTTCGTTAAAAACGGCGGCGTAGCTCAGCTGGCTAGAGCATTCGGTTCATACCCGAAAGGTCGTGGGTTCGACTCCCTCTGCCGCCATTTATTTTTTAACATATGGCCCCTTGGTCAAGCGGTTAAGACACCGCCCTTTCACGGCGGTAACACGGGTTCGAATCCCGTAGGGGTCATCTAATAAGAAAGCAGTTCCAAAAGTTAAATCTTTTGGAACTGCTTTTTTTAATATTAAAAATAAAGGAGAATCATCAATGAATACAAATAGACTAAAACCTTTTGAAGCTGCTACTCAATTCATTTCTCAAAACTTTTCTAACTGCCAAGGTGCTCTTTTAGCAGGAAGTACGGTCCGAGAAGAAGCGACGGAGACTTCTGATTTAGATATTGTAGTATTCATCCAATATATTCCTTTTCGCTAAAGAGAAGCATTAGTAGTAGGTGGTTGACCAATTGAAATTTCCGTCCATAATTTAACGTCATACAACAGTTTCTTTGAAAGTGATAGCAAAAGATCTAGGCCCTCTTTACCTAAAATAGTTGCCGAAAGGATTATCTTGAAAGACGAGGAACATCTTAGATCCAATCCAAAAAGAAGCCAGGCAACTAATAGCTAACTGTCCCGAAGCATGGTCTATCGACACAATAAATATAAAACGATACTTTATCACAGATGCTTTAGAAGACTTTATTTGGAAGCAAAAATAGCGCGGAAGATATCTTCATCGCTTAGGCGCTAGCAGAATTAGTAAGTGAGTTTGTTTTACGAACTAATCGTAAATGGATTGTACGTGCATTAAAAAACTATGATGAGCATTTTACGGAACAATTTGTCGAAGCTTTTGATTTTTATTATACAACTGGCGACAAAAATAAAATAATTAAAATCGCTGACGATGTATTAGAGCCATACGGTGGTCGGCCTATTCGATGGATTTTCATTAGGGAATTAAATAAGAGAGGCGCAAGTGTCCTTTAAGTGCATTTTGTCTTCACCGATTCCAGAGTGCTTTGGACGAAACATCAGATACACTATTAACGAGGGAAATTTTATGGATACTATCTATTTTTCTCTAGTACCAACTACTCTAGTTATTCACCCACCAATTCATATATACTGTGAACTTTAAAAGAAAAAACCAGTCAAGATCAAGCATTTTAAAATTAGAGGTACAACTTATAATTACTAACCAGAGTCCCTCTACATCTAGATCTTCCTTGCAGCTAATTTCATCTATTTTTGCATCTCTTAAGAAAACTATCGATCATTCTATTTTACACAAACTAGGATTTAGTGCGGCGGTAGGAGGCTCGTCGCTCTCTCCGCGGAAAGAGAATACCAGAGCGCTAAAGCTGACTTGCTAATAACCTATAGAAGACGAAAGCCTCCCTTTCTCATAAAGAGTGAACTCTTTATGAGAAAGAAAAAGTTTCATTTAAAAAATGTATTAGCAGAAAAATTACGCCATTTGATTTGTGGCATACGAAGCTATAGCTAGAAATATACAAAACCCCCAAAACCGAATTCCTAGTTATTAGAGATTTGCTTTATGTGATAATTGTCATGATCAATAAAATCGGTGAAATAGTTACGAATCGATAATTGGTGCTCACCGATAAAGAAGACTTTGTCCCATTCTACTTCTTCAATTTCCAGAAGTTGCTCTATTATAGCGTGACGTTGTTGCTTAGCGTACCTTAGGGTTTCTTTAAAAGTTAGTTCCTGAGCCTGGGCTGCTGCTTTTGTATTAAAGCCTTCGAAATCGGGAAATTCTTCATGTCTTCTCCCCTCTTTCATTTGTGGGAGACGTTCCACGATCCCATTCAGCTAAATGCATTTCTATTTCATTTGGCGACCATTTACCTTCTGCATATGGAGATATCGCTTGTTCTTCCGAAACCTCATGCAAAGTTTCTATCCACGCTATGTAGTTCCGTTGGTGTTCAAGTATCTCTTCCTTTTTCAATTGAATCACTCCTCTTTTTTTCATCCCCTACTTAATTCGAGTTGAAAATCCAATCTAACTTCTTTTTTGAATTATTTTCACCAATCTATTCCTACAAAAAAGCATCCACAAATTTTCTGTGGACGCTGCGACTTATTTTATTAAGTTTAAAAACTGGCGAGTACGCTCTTCTTTTGGATGCATGAACATGTCACTCGGTGTGCTACGTTCAATAATTCGCCCTTGATCCATAAAGAGCACTTCATTGGCTACATCATTCGCAAAACGCATTTCATGTGTCACTACAACCATGGTAATGCCTTCTCCAGCTAAGTCTTTCATTACTTGAAGAACTTCCCCTACTAGTTCAGGATCTAACGCTGATGTCGGCTCATCAAACAACATTACTTCTGGTTCAAGTGCAAGTGCTCGCGCAATACCCACACGTTGTTGTTGTCCGCCTGATAATTGGTTTGGATAATAATCGAGCTTATCTGCGAGTCCTACCTTTTGTAAAAGAATAGCAGCTTTTTCTCTGGCTTTTCCCTTATCTTCCTTTTTTACCGTAACTAGACCTTCCATCACATTTTGTAGCACTGTCATATGTGGGAAAAGATTATAGTGCTGAAAGACCATCGCAGACTTTTTTCGGAAGCTTTCTACTTCTTTTTTCGCCATTCGTTTTGAAAAATCTAACGCTTGATCACCAATTCTAATAATCCCTTCAGATGGTACCTCCAACACATTTAAACAGCGTAATAACGTGGTCTTTCCAGATCCTGATGGTCCGATGACAACGATTACCTGTCCTTTCTCAATGGATAAATCAATTCCTCTTAGTACTTCGACCTGATTAAAACGTTTTACTAATCCTTGTATATTAATCATCATAAACTCCCCTTCCTTTCCATCATTTCGATACATACCGATCAAATCGATTTTCTAAGTTGCTTTGAACAATAGACAGGAGGAAGCAGATGACCCAATACAGAATGGCAACTTCAGCATATAGCAAAAGGAACTCATAGTTTGTCGCAGCAATTTCTTGTGCTCTTCTGAACATTTCAGTTACTAAAATCAGAGAGGCAAGCGATGTATCTTTAACTAGGCTAATAAAAGTGTTTGATAATGGCGGAATGGATACACGTGTTGCCTGCGGTAAAATAACACGTCGCATCATTTGTACATAATTCATACCTATCATTTGTGCAGCTTCCCATTGACCTTTTGGAATCGACAAAATAGCAGCACGAATCACTTCAGAAGCATACGCACCAACGTTTAACGAAAATCCTAAAACAGCAGCAGGGAACGGATCAATTACAATTCCAATAGATGGCAGACCATAAAACAAAATAAATAATTGTACGAGTAAAGGTGTGCCACGAATTGCAGAAACATAAGCTCTAGCAAACCATTGAAGCGTTTTTGCGTTTGAAATTCGGGAAAGGGCTGTCAACACAGCTATTGCTAACCCGAGTACAAAGGTAATAAGAGATAACGGAAGCGTATAGACAACAGCTCCCTCCAGCAAAGGCTGAAGGGAGGATCTCGCTATTGTTATATAACGCTCTAATTTGTCAGGGTCTATGTCAAAACTATTCCAAAACATTTTCGCCAAACCATTTGTTAGAAATTTTTTCGTACGTACCATCTTCAATTATTTCATTCAACGCATTGTTTACTGCTTCGATTAAAGTTTCGTTCCCTTTCCGGAACATAAAACCACTTTGAGAAGCATCATCTGCTTCTGCAACAATTTTTACCGCTGCATCAGGCTTATTTTTTTTAAAATCTAACACTGATAATTTATCATTAATCGTAACATCTACACGTTTTGAATTTATCAACTCTATGGCTTGGTTAAAACCTTCTACCCCTACCAACGTTGCTCCATATGATTTTGCTAAATCGCCGAAGTTACTTGTTAGTGTCTGAGCAGCTTGTAAACCTTTAATATCTTCAAAACTTTTCACGTCGTTGTTATCTATATTTGTTACTAATACAGCTGCCGATGAAATATATGGCTTCGAGAAATCATATTTTTCTAATCGATCTTCACGAATCCCTACTTGGTTCGCTATTAGATCGAACCGCTTTGAATCAAGACCTCCAAAAATAGCATCCCATTGTGTTTCCATAAATTTTGGTTTTACGCCTAATCGTGAAGCCACTTCTTCTGCTAGTTCTACGTCAAAACCTGTTAACTTCCCTGAATCGTCATGGAATGAGAATGGTGGATATGTCCCTTCTGTACCAATTAATAACTCACCTTTTCCTTGAATTTTTGCTAATAGATCCGCATTAGATTTGTCCGCGCTTGCATTATTTTTATCAGATGTTTTTTCATCTGAGTTTCCGCACGCCGCAAGCATGAAAACCGAAGTAACAATAGCAAATAATAAAGTATATAATTTTTTCATTTTTATCCCCCTTTATTCTTATAGAATTACTAGGTATTATACTATATTAAAAGAAAGCAAACGTCAAAGTATATTAATCAACTTATTTAGTTACTTGTTTCCCTATCCTATTCACTTGTCATTGAATATTCCATCCTTCTTCAGACAATAAAAAAAACCCAACAAAAGTTGGGCTTTTAATAATTCCATCTATTAAACATTTTTTCTACCGATAAAACAGACAGCAATTTATCCTCTTTTAGCGCCTCTGCCACCGCGCTTAGATTCTGTTGCACGCTTTAACGTAGACAAACGATCTTCACTATCCTTTAAGAATCGTGTCATTTTTTGCTCAAAATTCTCTTTCATCGGACGATCGCGATCATTTGAACGATTGTTGTTACGTGGACGCTGAGGACGTTCTGGTCTCTCTGGTCTTTCCGCTTGAGGCTTTGCTTTACGAATAGATAATCCGATTTTGCCATCCGCTTCAACATTCATCACCTTAACTTCAACAACATCTCCAACCTTCAAATGCTCATTAATATCTTTCACATAATTGTCCGCAACTTCGCTAATGTGAACCAGACCTGTTGAGCCTCCTGGTAGCTCGACGAATGCTCCGAAGTTAGTGATTCCTGTTACTTTACCCTCTACCTTGCTGCCTACTTCAATTGACATAAAAAAAATGCTCCTCCTTAAAATTTAAGCGACTCTTTAACGAGTATATACGATTTTTTCATACAGACCCTACCTTTATTATAGCCAACAAAAAAAGAGTGTCAATAAGACTACTCTTTTGAAGCGTTATTTTATCTTATTTTTCGTTGCTATCAGGCAAAGCAAAAATAATTTCTCCTTCTTCTGACAGAAAGTAATCTCTTCTCAATAATTTGCCAATGTACTCATCATCATTTAATTTAGAAATCTGAAGTTTCAACAATTCTTGCTCTTCTTGTACTTTTGCAAGTTCTTCTGTAACTTGTTCTTTTTTCTTTCTTTTTTCTTCTAAAGCATTATTACTATTTATCAATGCGGAAATTAAAACACCAATAATTACAACGGACATAACTCCAAATATAGATAAGCGTCTGAATAAACGAAGTTTTTTGGCCTGTTTACGGTTTTCTTGACGTTCGATCGAGCGAACGTAATCAGTATTAATTGATGCAAGTTGTTTCTCAAAAGGTGCTTTCCTTTGATTTTCTCCCACTTCGCCCTCTCCCGTCAAACTATTTCAATTTTTCGTGTACTTTTTATTATAACGGAAGTTGGGTTTTTTCTGAAGGGCCAAATGCAGTGTTTTTAAATATATATAACGAAATGGTTTAGTAATAACTAATATTAGCAGGAAGATTAAACTACTAATTTTACCTATTAGTGTTATAAATGCATGTAATATAAACCATATAGGCTTAACGATTAAACGCAAAAAGATCCTTCCCGTCAATTGAAATGCGGGCTGAAATAGCTTTTCGTATAAAAGAATACCTAATAATTGCGCCAACGGATCATAAACTCTCCATACCCCGTCCCGTACTTCATAAAGCAAGAAAAAGGTTCCTAATCCAAGTGATATCCAAATAATTACTTCAATACCTATTCGAGATTTAAAAATAAAGGAACGCTTTGAAAAACTTCCTGTTAGAAAGCGCGTCCCTTCAATGATTGCCCCAATTAGAATTCCACTCACCATCAACAATAATAAGCTAACAAATTGGAGAGAGAGTGTCATCCGAATAGTTTATGAAGTAATCCTCTTGCTCCGTCTGCCTGCTGCTCCTCATCGTATTGCATTACTCGAACGATTCCTTCTAATGTAAGGAGGCCTTTATCTACGTCTAAATGAACAATCTTTAATTCTTCTCCTTTAATGTGAAGGATTCCTTGGGATGTTCTTACATAAAATTCTGTTTGATCAAATCGTTCAATGGATTTTACCGAAGTTAAATCCATTCTTTTTCGATTTCTTAGTGAAATCAAGTGATCCCCCGATGGAATGGTAATTGTTTGATTTTCTGCTTGAAATTGCATATACTCTCTCCTCTCCTTGTCCTATCTTTGTATTGTATGCACATAAAAAAAAAGCATGACAAATGCCATGCTTTTTCTTAATCTTCATCATCCATAAATGCTGGATCTATTTTTTCTAGTCTTTCTTCTTTGATAATTGTGTACATGGATGCAGCATCTTCTTTTTTCGCAGAGTCCTTAATAGTATCAACAGTAGCTGTAACCACTTTTTGTCCGAAACGAATGGATAGCTCGTCTAAAGCCTTCACATCGGAACTAGCTTTTGCCACTTTTCCGTTAATCGTTATTCTCCCCTGATCTGCTACTTCTTTGGCAAGCGTTCTACGTTTTATCAGCCGTGATACTTTTAAATATTTATCTAATCTCATAATAACCCTACCTCTCTAATTTCTTTGCTTCTTTCCAAAAATCATCAAGCTCATCTAAATGATAAAGTGCAAAGTCGCCTTTACCTTTTTTCACGCTTGACTCAATGAATTGAAATCTTCTTTTAAACTTTTCATTTGCTTGAATTATCGCTTGTTCTGGAGATAAACCATAAAAACGTGCCAAATTGACAATTGTAAATAACACATCTCCTAGTTCGTCCACTTGCGCGTCACTCGTGCCATCTTTCAACTCTATTTTCCATTCATCCAGCTCTTCCTCAAATTTCTCCCAAGCACCAGTCACATCAGGCCAATCAAAACCAACTTTAGCGACTTTTTTTTGATAATTAAAAGATGTAAGCAAGGAAGAATCCGATCGCATTTCTCCATCCAATAGTGACCCTATGACTTCTTTCTTTTCTTCTGATTTGATTTGTTGCCAATTACGAAGCACTTCTTCTGAATCATTCGCAATAACATCTCCAAAGACATGAGGATGCCTACGAATCATCTTATCTGAAACTGATTGAAGTATATCCTCTAGACTAAAGTAGCCGTTATCTTCCCCTATTTGCGCATGTAAAAATACTTGTAAAAGTACATCACCGAGCTCTTCGACAATATGATGATCATCTTCTTCTTCAATCGCCTGTAATAGCTCATACACTTCTTCTACCGCGAATTTCTTCAGAGTTGAATGTGTTTGTTCTTTATCCCACGGACAACCATTAGGACCCCTTAAATCAGCCACAATCTGACGTAGTGTTTGCCACTCCTTCAACCGATCTTCTTGTTCACGTATCGGTGGAACATATAAAGTAGTTAAATTATCTAATTCCATTACTCGATCTAGCTCGAATAGTGGCACCTTCGTTAACTTTTCCTTTGTAGAACCCGCCGCAGTTACAATCGTTACTTCATATTCATCTGGATACTTTTCCATGAGCGTTAGTTTTACTTCAGAGGCACTAAACGCATCATACACTTGCCCTATTAGTACATGCGAATTCATTTGAATAGTGTCCCGTTTCAAGCTTGTTCCATCTAGCAATTGGAACCCTTCAATGGGGTCTATTCGCAGTGCTCCAAAAATGGGATCCAAAAAGCTTTGTCCGCCCTCGATGCAAATTTTCACTTTCCCTTGTTTTTCCGCTTCGATTAATAACTGCACTGTTTGTTCTGCTACTAACGGATGTCCAGGCACTGCATACATAATGGGATATTCATTTGCTAGCTGAAGAAGTGTTTCGACAATTTCCTCATAAACCCCTTCAAATTGTTCATTTTTCTCATATATTGCATCAAAACTTGCCCAAGTTAGACCTTCTTTTTTTAATTCCTGTAAAACTGGATGCTGCTCCGTCCGAACATACAGATGTTCGGCTGCTTTTAATTTTTTATATATTCCTAGAGGCAACTGATCTAGATCGCTCGCTCCAAGTCCAATTATTATAATTTCATTCATCTGCTCACAACCTTATTTTTCTTTATTTAACCACAACTGGAAAATAGCCATTCTTTTTCCGAACGGCAATAAAAACCACTCTTTCTCTCCAATAACGCGCCTTTTTGCAATTATTATTAGGAAAACAAACGCTCCCAATGTCACAGCACTAATAGAGATGAATAGAGACCGGATTCGACTTGTTAAACTTTCAAATAGGACGTTATCCGCTAACCATTCATACGCCGAAACGCAAACAATCATCGAGAGCGAAGCAATTGCAATCCCTTTATAAAACGCAAAAGATGCAAATGGAATATTCCAGTTCTTTTTAAAATAAAAAAGCATACATAAAAATACAATGGCTAAACTAATATTTCCGGATATCGCCGCTCCTAATACACCATGAGTTGGTACAAGCATATCATTTAATAGCCATTTACTGCATACGCCAATAAGTAAAAATAATGTAGGGATTTTTACTTTCCCGATTCCTTGAAGCATAGCCATCAAGGTGAGAATTAAAGACATCCATACAATTTGAAATGCAAATACCATTAAAGTAATTGATTCTTCTTTTGTTTGGAATAACATTTCATTTACATATGGAAGAACTACAATCAGCCCCATTGCTGCCGCTATTCCAAACGTGAAAGCAATTCTAAATGTAAGTTGCATGAACGGAATAGCCGTTCTTCCTTTTTCTTTATTCATTCGATGTGCAACTAACGGTACAATAGCTAAAGACAATGTGGAAGCAATTACAATTCCTAATTGAACTAGTGGTTGTCCTCTATCATAAATACCTTTTTTCTCCATCGCTTGTAGTTTTCCCATACCATTTTCAACTAATAGTTGAAAAACCGTAAATGAATCAACCAACTGAAATAGTAAAAATAAAAGTGCACTTATACTTGCACTTATACTGATTATCGTCAAATCTTTTAAAATATGCCATATCGGAACGAATTGTTTTATCTGTTTTACTTGAGAACGTTCAAACCCTCTCCAATAAATAAAGGAAAGAAAGATTACCCCAACCAATTCTCCAGCTACTGCACCATACATCGCCATGCTTCCGGCCTTATATAAATCTAAACCATTTGACACGACAATCCATGTACCCAACAATATGACGGATACTCGAACGACTTGCTCTACAACTTGTGCATAGGCCACTGGTCCCATACGACCACCTGCTTGAAATTCTCCTTTTAAAACAGCTAGCAATGGCATTAACAAAATAACATAGGAGCCTGCCTTTAATAGACTTGCTAACTTTTCATCTCCCATCGCTTTTGCTAAGAAATCTGATCCCCAGAATAATAATAAAAAAAATGCAATAGATATCATTCCGATATAAACAAAAGCTATTTGCAAAATTCTGGGTAGCGCATGCGCTTTACCGGTCGATCTATATTCAGATAAAATTTTAGATAAAGCAACTGCAAAGCCAAAAGATGTCCATGTTGTGATTATTCCAATGAATGGATAAACCTGTTGGTAAATATAAAAACCTTCATCTCCCACTAAGTTTTGAAAAGGCACACGGTAAATAGCACTAAGCAGCTTTACAATAACAGCGGAAACCGTCAACATTGCAGCGCCTTTCATATAAGTTTTCATATTCCATTCATTACTCATTCGCAAATCCTACTTCCATTCAGTTCAATGCATCCATTATACATCAATAAAAGCGTAATCGCCTATGTCTGCCACGACAGGACATTTTTTCTTGGACGTAATCGTAGGAACACATCTTTTATGCGACGAGCTTGCGCAAGAGCACATCATTATTAGAATGTCACATTCAGTTCTCAAGATATAATTGCAAAATGCTTTTAAAAAGTTAAGAGCCGCTTAATCAGGTGCTTTCTTTTACACATGTTCATTAATCGTCTTCTTACATTTTAGTAAAAAGTTCATACAATCCATTTGCATTTACATGTTTTCGGTTTACTTTGGACACTTTAGATATAATGCGTCTTAGTTACCGCTAGGATTTTCGCTGCAGAGCGGACGCTTTCCGTGGGGTGAGCGATGCTCCATCACCGACGCTACGCATACGATGTAATGGGGCATCTGTCTCACTCATCCCACAGGAGTCGCCGACCTTTCGCTACAATCCACTAGAGCTTGCTAGTTATTCTGAGTTGTGGAATTGTGTATAAAAAAGAGAAGAATAATTTCTTTTTTAACTAAACTTCCCTTTTTTCCAACTAAGTATTAAAAAGTGACACAAGAATAGAGGTTTTTTTGTTAGTACGCGTTATTAAAAGTGCGTGCAATCAATCAGTGCTATCTCACGCCAAGTTAAAACTTTATTATGAGAAATTTGTCGCGTTCAAAGGGAAGTTTATCGTGTTCATCATGTGATTTGTCTCGATCATCTATTTATTGGATTTCACTTCAGATAATACAGTTAAGATTGAAAAGTGAATAGCTAGCAAATATGCTGGATTGCAGCGGCAGACGGCGACTCCGAAGGGATCAGGGAGACAGATGAGACCGCACAAGCGGCGCACATGCGACCAATTCATCCGATAGCGAGACTACTTTTTGCTTAACCGAGACTAACTGTAAAACAGCTGTAAAGCTTTAAATTTTTTATAGAAACTATTTGCTGGATCTCTTAGGGTTTTGGGTAGCTAGAGACAAAACCTATGAATACTGTTTTATAAAGTTTCTTATCATCCAAAAAAGCCTTCCCCTATGTGAGAAAGGCTTTGTAATAATATGGGTTAACTTTCCATTTGTTTTGCTAAAAAATTTGCCGCAGTTTCGATTGCTTTCATCTCTGCTTCTCCTATAAAGTGGACTTTCGAAATGATAAATACCGCTCCAATTGAATCACCCGATGAGATAATAGGAGCAATGCAATATGACTTTACCGTTTCAAAAACTCCTGGCACCCATTCCACTGAATTTTCATGTTTTTCCGTAACAATTGTTCGTTTTCCAACAATCTCTTCCACATCTGGACTAAGTCTTCTATTCAAATAATCCTTTTTAGATAATCCAGCCGCTGCAATCATTTCATCACGATCACTTATTAATACTGGCGTTCCAAGCGTTTCGTATAAAGTTTCAGCATATTCTTTTGCAAAATCTCCTAATTGACTTATAGGAGAATATTTTTTTAATATGACTTCCCCTTCTCTATCCGTAAAAATCTCCAGAGGGTCTCCCTCACGGATTCGAAGCGTTCTGCGTATTTCTTTTGGAATAACTACTCTACCTAAATCATCAATACGTCGTACGATGCCTGTTGCTTTCATGTAATGTGCCTCACTTTCGACTGATTGGGTATTAAATTTCATTTCTGCCATAGTATGCATCACATTACCAAAAAATATGCAAAATGTTATTTCACTTCTACCGTTTCTTTTTTTGCTTCAGGCAATAATCTCATTATTTCTTCCAAGATATCAAATGGATTAAACTTCCCTGTTTTTCTTTCATCTATTGTAATGACTAAATTCGCATCATCCATACTGAATCCCACCGCACGTCCATACTTCATGGACTTTTCCACAAGCAAAGCACCATTTATATTTTTTGTACCCTCTTTACTAAAACGAATAGATACAAGCTTGTTTATTTCCTTAATAGATTCTACCCCTACATCTTTACCCCAAATTTTCAGGCGAGCAATTCGTAATAATTTGTCTGCTTCCAGAGGAATTTCTCCAAAACGATCTTGTAGTTCATCTAAGATATCTAAATATTCTTCTTCTTTCTCCATGGCTTTAACACGTTTATACATTTGAATTTTTTGATATCCATCTGGTATATAATCGTCTGAAATATAGGCTTCCGTTGATAAAACAATTTCTAAGTCTTGCAGATCTTCTTTTTTGATGCCCGTTCGCTTCTCTTCAATAGCCTCTTCTAACATTTGTGTATATAAATCAAAACCAACCGAATCAATGAATCCGTGTTGCTGTGAACCTAATAGATTTCCTGCTCCTCGAATGGAAAGATCACGCATTGCGATTTTAAATCCAGATCCAAGCTCCGTAAATTCTTTAATTGCCTGTAATCTTTTTTCTGCAACATCTGTTAAAACCTTATCTCTTTGATGCATTAAATAGGCGTATGCAACTCGATTTGATCGTCCTACACGCCCCCGTAATTGATAAAGCTGAGATAGTCCCATTTTATCTGCATCATGAATGATAAGTGTATTTACATTTGGTATATCAATACCAGTTTCAATAATGGTCGTTGTTACGAGGACATCATACTCGCCTTCTAAAAAGCTAATAATGACCGATTCAAGTTCCGTTTCGGGCATCTGACCATGAGCAAAACCTACTCTAGCTCCAGGGACCAACATTTGAATTTCATCTACTTTTCGAGTTATGTCTTCTACTCGATTATATAGATAAAATGCCTGTCCTCCCCTTGCTAGTTCTCGTTCAATCGACTCCCGTACAAGTGATCCGTTAAATTCCATGACATATGTTTGAACTGGAAAACGGTTTTTTGGTGGTGTCTCAATGACCGATAGATCTCTTACACCTATCATCGACATATGCAATGTCCGAGGAATAGGCGTAGCAGTTAGTGTAAGGACATCTACGTTTGTTTTCAGTTGTTTAATTTTTTCTTTATGCTTTACCCCAAAACGTTGTTCTTCATCGACGACCAAAAGTCCTAAATCGTGATAGACAACATCCTTTGATAATATGCGATGTGTACCTACTACTACATCTACTAGTCCCTTTTTTAAGTCACTAATCGTCTCCGTTTGCTGTTTTTTGGAACGGAAACGACTAAGCAAACCAACTTCAATTGGAAAGTCTTGAAATCGTTCTAGCATAGTTTCGTAATGCTGTTGAGCAAGAATGGTTGTCGGACAAAGGAATGCTACTTGTTTCCCTTCCATTACCGCTTTGAATGCCGCTCTTATTGCGACCTCTGTTTTTCCATATCCTACATCTCCACAAATAAGACGATCCATTGGACGTGACTTTTCCATATCCCGCTTCACTTCTTCAATCGAACGAAGTTGATCTTCTGTTTCCTCATATGGGAAAGCCGCTTCAAATGATTGTTGCATTTCACCATCTGGCTCGAAAGCGTAACCAACTTCGGACTCCCGTTTCGCGTAGAGTTTCAACAACTCATCTGCTATATCTTGAATAGCAGCAGATACCTTCGTTTTTGTTTTTTTCCAATCTGCTCCACCTAATTTATGTAGCTTTGGATCTCTTTCGCCGGAAGCGACATATTTTTGAATTAGGTCAATTTGATCGACGGGAACAAATAATTTATCCTCACCGCGATAACGTATATGCAAATAATCTTTATGAATTCCGTTTACTAAGAGCGTTTCTATTCCTATATATTTCCCTATCCCATGATGAATATGTACGATATTATCGCCAGGTTTTATTTCAGAATAGCTTTTGATACGCTCTGCATTGGATACTTTTTGAGCCCTCGCTTTTTTCTTATGTTTTTGTTTAAATAATTCTGCATCTGTAATGACCGCAATACGCTGGAGAGGCAATTCGAAACCAGCTTCTAAATCTCCATCTACTATAAAAATCCCCGACTTCTGCAAGTCCTCTCCTGAAGCACCAATCTTCGAAACTATTTCATAATCTTCAAGAACCGTATGAATCTTTTGTGCGCGATCCTTCCCATCAGCAAGAATAACGACACGAAACTTTCCATTAGTAAACCGCTCAAGTTCATTTTTCAATAAATGCATTTGCCCATGAAAATTTTGCATTGGCTTACAAGAGAAAGTAGTATTCTTTTTGATGGTTATCCCTGAAAATGTGCGTGAAAATAACGAGAAATACAATTTTTCGTTCGGAAGCATTTGAATAATTTCTTTCAAGCTCAAAGATGGTTTTACATCATGTACTGTTTTTCCTTCTTCTAACAAAGCTAAAAACCAATCTTTTTCTTCTCGTTCTAACGTTTCTGTAACTTCTTGAATTCTACCAAGTTCATCAAATAAAACCATCCCATCTCGATTGAAATAGTGGCCTAAGAAGCTATTACCATCTTCTAATAGTGAAACGTACTTCATAAATTGTTTTGGCTGCTCGCCTTGATTTAAAAGTTCAATATCATGTTGAATATTTTGATAAAATTGATCTTTTATTTCGGGTATTTTTACTTTTTTTAAACTTTCTGCTAACGACTGTTCCAATTTATGCGCAAGTAGTTTCTTCTTCGTTTCAGTTAGGACGTATTCTGTTGCTGGTAAAATACGAATTTCCTTTAATTTATCTAAAGAACGTTGGTCTTCTGCTGAAAATGTACGAATTGAGTCTATTTCCGTATCAAATAATTCAATACGGATAGGATGCTCTAGATAGAGTGGATAAATGTCCACAATGCCACCTCTTAGAGCGAATTCGCCTGGTGCAGTAACCATAGGTTGTCGTACGTATCCCATATTTACTAAGTTTTGTAGAAGTACTTCTAGCTCTACTTCTTCACCTTCTGCAATAGAAACAGTACTTTGCTTCCAGTCTGTCACAGTAGGCATATGTTTTTTCAGACCTGCGACAGGCACAATATAAACGCCATTTCTTTTCGTTAACATATGATCTAACGTTTCAATTCGCTGTGCACGTAGCTCTGGACTTGTTACCGAAATGTCAGCGGCTATAAGCTCATCTGCAGGATACAAACGCACCAAGTCATCCCCAACAAGCTTTACCAAATCCTCTGTTAGCTTTTGAGCGTGAAGTAAATTAGGAGTAATAATAAGAACAGCTTTTCTGCGCGCTCTATATAACATTTTAATAAATACTGCTCTTGCGCTACCCGAAAGACCTGTTATTAGTTGTTGATCTTGACCGCGCTCCAACTCTTTCACTAGTTTTTGCATATGTGTATCATCCATTAATAAATTGCTTAAAAGTTCCATTTCAACCCCCCGCTCTTTTAAGAAAAGCATAAAACGCTTACTTAGCCACAACAATAAATGTATATCTTGAAGGGCATGGCGCTTTAGCTAGACATTCTATCAAAACAGAAAAAGGCTTTGCGCACGAAAACGTGCCAAAGCAATTTTACTGTATCCACTTTTTTAACGCATAATAGTTTGGAAATTTTTGTAGCGAACTTTGACACTCTTCACAAATACACTGCACTGTATAATCCCCTTCAACTCCATGCACTATATATAAATCTTGTTCTTCTGGTGTAATATTGTTTTTCTGTAAAAACTGTTCATCTATAGAATCCAACGGCAATTGGCCTATCTCTGTTTCACAATGCCGGCATTTATAATGAATTGGCATTCCTAATACCTCCTTTTTAGGAAGTATAGGTATGTACGCTAAAGTTTATGCACCATTATATATATTCATCACTTCTAAAAAGCTTTTCGTTAGCCATGCTTCACACGCATTTGCACTCTTTTTCACCGCATCTATTACATCTGCGTTCTCTTCTTCAGTAAATTTCGACAAAACATAATCCGGAACCTTCATTCCATTTGTCGGACGATCGATCCCAATCCGAACTCTATTGAACTCCTGTGTACCCAAGTGTTGAATGAGTGATTTAATCCCATTATGCCCTCCTGCGCTTCCTTTTTGACGAAGACGTAATCTACCTACCTGTAAGTCTAAATCATCATAAATTACAATCATTTGGTCATCTTCCACATCAAAATAATCCATCACAGGAACAATACATTCGCCAGATAAGTTCATATACGTCAGTGGTTTTAGAAGCATTACTTTCTCCGCTCCAATGTGCGAAATACCATACATCCCATTAAATTTAGATTGAGTAAGGGGTATGTTTAATCGATTTGCAAGTTCATCTATTACATGAAATCCGATATTATGTCTGGTTGCTTCATATTGTTTACCGGGATTCCCAAGTCCAACAATCATTTTCATTCATTTCCATTCCTTTAATACGTATTTCATCCATTTTATCATATCCATTAGAAAAAAGAGATTGCCTTTAGACAATCTCTTTTCTTTTATTCATCTTTAATTGGTGTTTCGGCTTCTTCTGTACCAGTTGCCTCAGTTTCTTCCTCTTCTATGCGAGGCGCTGATACAATTGCTAGCGTATAATCATCTTCATTTACAATTAAGTAATCTACTGTCTCTCGAATTTCTGCTACTGTTAATGTATCACCAATAGCCATTTTCGATACATCCAACTCAATACTCTCAGGAATATCCGATGGTTTCACTGTAATCGTCACTTCACGATTTGGCTGTTGGAGTATACCGCCTTCTGAAACACCAACGGAATCACCAATTAGATTTACTAATACATTTACTTCCAACTCTTCTTTCATGTTAATCGCTAGAAAGTCCGCATGAATCATTTGGCCTTTTAGAATATTCATTTGGTAATCACTCATTACGACATGGACAGTTTTACCGTCTACCGCTAGTTTTATGACACCATTGCGACCAACTTCTCGAAGTGTTTTGGCTAAATCTCTTTCATTTACGGCTATTGGTTGGGATTCCACTTGGAAACCGTAAACGATTGCTGGAATAAACCCACTTTTTCTCAAACTTGCATTTTCTTTATGTTTACGCTTTTGGGCATTGATTAATGTACTCATTTTTTTCATCCTCCCATAGGTTCCTACCTATATTCTTACCCATTTAGAGGATGTTTCAAACGTTTTTAGAATCAATCAAATAATGTGCTGACAGATTTCTCTTCGAAAACACGTACAATTGCATCGCCCAGTAATTTTGCTACAGATAGTTCTTTGATTTTTGGAGAAGTTTTATCTTCAGATAATTGAATTGAATTCGTAATGACCAATTCTTTAATCACGGAGTTATCAATTCGCTCAATTGCAGGTCCAGATAATACTGCATGAGTACAGCAAGCATATACTTCTTTTGCTCCACTTTCTATTAAAGCTTGTGCTGCAATCGAAATGGTACCCGCAGTATCAATAATATCATCGATCAAGATAGCCGTTTTTCCTTCTACATTACCTACAATATTCATTACTTCCGCTACATTTGGACGTGGACGACGTTTATCTATAATAGCAATCGGAGCTTTTAAACGATCCGCCATTTTACGAGCACGAGTTACACCACCGTGGTCAGGTGATACGATAACTAATTCGGATGGATCAAGGTCTTTCCCTAAGAAGTAATCAGATAAAATAGGAACAGCAACTAAGTGATCAATTGGAATATTAAAGAATCCTTGGATTTGAGGAGCATGTAGATCAAGTACGATTGCACGAGTTGCCCCTGCTGTTGTTAAAAGATCTGCGACAAGTTTAGCCGTAATTGGTTCACGAGCACGCGCTTTTCTATCTTGACGCGCATATCCGTAATAAGGTAATACCACGCTTACTGTTCGAGCCGATGCGCGTTTAACAGCATCAAGCATAATTAACAATTCCATCAGATGTTCGTTTACTGGACCTGAAGTTGATTGAACGATGAATACGTCACACCCTCGAATACTTTCATCAATATTGATTTGGACTTCTCCATCGCTAAATCTAGTTACTGTAGATTTACCTAATGGCAGACCTACTTCTTTCGCAATTTCTTCAGCTAATTCTCTATTAGAATTTAATGTGAATATTTTCAATTTTGAGTTTGCGTATTGTTCTGGCATGATAATCCTCCTGGATAGTGGGTTATTTTAGTTTAAGTTTTTTTACGTAGCCTAATTTATTTTCTTGTCGAGCACGTCCGATTGCAAGTGCTTCCCCAGGTACATCTTTTGTAATGGTAGAACCCGCAGCAACATATGCTTTATTGCCAATTGTAACTGGAGCTATTAAATTGGAGTTACAGCCAACAAAAGCATCATCTTCAATCTTCGTAATAAATTTGTTTTTTCCATCATAGTTTACAGTAATTGTGCCACATCCAATGTTCACATTGGAGCCAATTGATGCATCTCCCATATAACTCAAATGAGAAATTTTGCTTCCATTTCCTACTGTGGATTTTTTTACTTCGACAAAGTTACCAATCTTCACATCGTTTCCAACCTCTGTTTGTGGTCGAATATGTGCAAATGGACCAATAGCCGTGTGATTACCCACTTCGCTCGATAATATAACGGAAGAATGAATAGTCGTTCCATTTCCAATTACACTTGAAACAATATGGCTGTTTGGGCCAATCGTACAGTTTTCTCCAATAGTAGTATTTCCTTCAATGATAACTCCTGGTTGGATAACTGTATCCGCACCAATCACAGCATCACTACTAATGTATGTATTTTTAGGATCTATAATTGTCACGCCTTCACGCATATGATGTTGTGCAATACGAGATCTCATTGTTTGTTCTGCTTGAGAAAGCGCAATTCGATCATTTACACCTAAAATTTCATCAAAGTCTTTTGCTGCATATGCAGAAATTACCTCTCCATCTTTTTGTAAAATCTCAATTACATCCGGCAAATAATATTCACCTTGAGAATTCTCATTTTTTACTAATTTCAACGATTTGAATAATGCCTCGTTATCAAAACAATAAGTTCCTGAGTTAATCTCATGTACAAGTTGCTCTTCTGCAGATGCATCTTTTTGTTCAACAATACTTTTTACACTTCCATCTTCCGCTCGAATAACCCTTCCATAACCTGCTGGATTACTCGCAATTGCTGTTAAAATGGTTGCTTTTGCACCTGTTTCTTTATGAAGATCTAATAGATCCCTCATTGTTTCAGCAGTAATTAGAGGCGTGTCTCCACATATAACAATAGTTGTACCCGAAAGATTTAGAAGTGCCGTCTCCGCTTGTAGAACTGCATGAGCTGTGCCTAGCTGCTCCGCTTGTAGAATGTATTCGCTTCTAGTACCTAACTTGCTTTGAACAGTTTCTGCCCCATGTCCAACAATTGTTACAATCTTTTCAACGCCTAGCTTCTCCATGTTTGCTACAACATGTTCTACCATAGGTTTCCCACAAACAGGATGTAGTACTTTATATAGACTAGACTTCATACGAGTTCCCTTACCAGCAGCTAACACAACCGCATAAGTATTTGTCATTTTCCGTTTTCCCTCCAGTGGGCTAATTTCCTCTTTTGACTATAGCGGAAATAGCGTGATTTTTCAAGGAAATATCTCTTGACAAATACATGACAAAACAAGTATTATGGATAATTTTAGCACAAAAAAAACCATCTCCTTAGAAATGGCTTAATTCAGAAATTATTATTTTACTGTGTACGATTAGAATATCTAATTACTAATAACTAGCTTCCACTGCTTGTTCCTCTTCCTCTGGTTCACCACTCAAATGATAAGCATATAACACCGCTTCTTGAATTTTTGTACGTGTTCCAGAATTTATCGGATGAGCTATATCTCTGAATTCACCTTCTGGGGTTCTCTTACTTGGCATTGCAACAAATAACCCCGCATTTCCATCAATTACTCTAATATCATGTACAACAAACTCGTTGTCCAGTGTAATGGAAGCGATAGCCCTCATACGACCATCTGATAGTACCTTACGTAATCTTACGTCCGTTACTTCCATTTTTACACCACCTCTCTTCTTAGTTGAAAAAATCCTATTATAGTAATTCTACAAAACTTTCCAGTATCCTTCTTTTCTGTGAAAATATTTTCAATATTAAAATATTGTAGTCTTTTAATCTGTGGACCATGTTTTACAAATAAAAAGAGTATGCTTTCCGAAGAAGGCATACTCTTTTTATTAGACAACTGCTATTATTTCTATTTCTACTTTTACATCTTTCGGGAGCCTCGCTACTTCTACTGCAGAGCGCGCTGGTTTATGACCCTCAAAATGTTTTTCATATGCTTCGTTAAATTCTGCAAAATCATTCATATCTTTTAAGAAAACAAGTGTTTTAACTACTTTTGACAATGAGGTTCCAGCTTCTGTAAGCACCGCATTTAAATTAGCAAATACTTGTGCTGTTTGTTCTGTAATAGAACCTTCTACAACTTCTCCCTGGGGAGTTAATGGAATCTGCCCTGAACTGTAAAACATTCCGTTCACAATCACTCCTTGTACGTAAGGACCGATAGCCGCTGGTGCATTAGTTGTTGTTACTGCTTTCATCATTGTTTCCACCCTTCTCAAAATAGTTGCCTTCCGTTAAAACAATTGTACCATCTTTTTCATTGACTTCACGTAATTTTATAAGTGATAAATATTCATCCACTAGTTGTTCGCCTTCATGATCCGCTTCAACTAATACAGCTATCCCCGCAAGTTCACAATTAAACTCCTCAAGCAGGTTTTTCATTCCATTAATTGTCCCGCCCACTTTCATAAAGTCGTCTGTGATTAATACACGTTGTCCTTTTTCCATACTTCTTTTCGAAAGAACCATGGTTTGAATCCGTCTTGCCGATCCAGATACGTAATTAATACTTACCGTCGGACCTTCCGTTACTTTGCTATCTCTACGAACTACCACAACTGGTACATTTAAATGTCTTGCAATTGCATGTGCAATCGAAATACCTTTTGTTGCAACTGTCATTATGGCATCTATTTTTTCATGCGCGAAAGAAGATGCAAATATTTTACCTACCTTATTCATAAGAGACGGATTTCCTAATAAATCTGTCATATATAAATAACCACCTGGTAGTAAACGATCAGCTTTTGAAAGTTGCTCTATTAGGCTCTGTGCTATTTCATTAACATCTTCGCTTGTCATAGTAGGAATGAATTTAACCCCCCCAGCTGCTCCTGGGACAGTTATCAGTAAGCCTCTGCCTCTTTCTTCGAACGTTTCTTTTATTATCGTTAGATCTTCACTAATGGAAGATTTAGCTGACTGGTATAAAGATGCAAAGTACGTTAAAGGAATTAATTTATGGGGATGTTCTATCATGTATTGCGTCATATCTACGAGTCGTTCACTTCTTTTCCATTTCATATAGTCACCTCCAAACACGAATATTTTAAAGAAAACGTATCACAATCATCCGCATTTAAGCAAGTGAGTCTCGTTCTCCTATTAATCTAACAGCATATACTTCATCGCAAAAGCCACGAAGCCCATTATAAATTCTTTGTACTCTTGATTCGTGTTGAACTATCCCAAATACCGTGGGGCCGCTGCCGCTCATCAATACTGCATCCGCTCCAAATTTTTGCATTTGATCCTTTAAATTAGCAACTTCAGGATACAGTTTTAATGTGACATTTTCTAGCACATTCCCCACAGAGTCACACATTTGCACAAAATCTTTTTTTTCAATCGCTTCTATCATTTGTTTTGTTTTCGGATGTTCTATCTGGTTTATTTTTAAACTACCGTAAATATCTGCTGTAGAAACTCCTAGTGTAGGTTTTGCAAGAATTACCCAACAATTTGCTGGAGACGGCAATTCTCGAATCTTTTCTCCTCGTCCCGTGGCAAGTGCTGTTCCGCCATACACACAAAACGCAACATCAGAACCTATTTTTGTGCCGATTTGAGCAAGTTCATCTAAAGATAACCCTAAACTCCAAAGTGTATTTAATCCTCTTAGAGTCGCAGCAGCATCACTACTACCGCCAGCTAATCCAGCGGCAACTGGAATGTTCTTTTCAATCTTAATCGTAACTCCAGACTTTACGTGATACATTTCTTTTAATATCTTTGCTGCTTGATATGCTAAATTTCTAAAATCAGTAGGAACAAAACGATCCACAGACAGAATATGTATTTTCCCATCTTCTCTTCGCTCTAATCCAATACGGTCCGACAAATCAACTGTCGTCATAATCATTTCGACTTCATGATAACCATCTGGACGTTTATGTAATACATCGAGTGTTAAATTTATTTTAGCAGGTGCTTTTACATAGTACATTCCATCTGCTCCTTTTCAAACATAGGTTGTCCCCTATTTTAACACACTGCATAAGAAATGCGGAAGCGACTATGCAAGAGGAATACAGACTAAGTTCGAGACATCGTGTCGATTCAACAATAAATCGGATCCTAGAAGAACTTCGAGCTGAACTCTGTACAGTTTAGGAGCTGTTTTTTCTTTTAAGAAAAGCGCAAGCGCCCTTTAAGTGCACCTTGTCTTCTCTATTTCTAGAGTGCTTTGGACGAAACATTTGCTAGACTATTACCGCGGGAATTTTTGTGGATGGAGAAGTGACTGCGTCACTTCTCCATCCACTTTTTTTCGATAATCTTGTGGCGGATGTTTGTCCGTCGCCTTCTTGAAATTTGTAGAGACAAGGTGCGTAAGGTTAGGTTAATGAGAGATTAGATACTTTCCTATTCTTTTAAAAGCGGACGAAGATGCAATTTCGTCCGCTCAGCGCTTCTTTATCAATGAATACTACCTATTTTTTCAGGCCCCACCAATTCTAATCATCTACCCGCTGATTCATGTATACTGTGTACGATAAAAGTAAAAACGTATAGGAAATCCTGCTTAAGGAAGACACCATTAAAATCACTTCAAGTCGTTGTGCATACTGGATTTCTAGTATTTCAATTTCATATACTTTCTTATTAGGAACTACTCACTTAATGGATTGTAGTGAAAGGTGGCGACTCCAGACGGAGGCCAACAGGATGTTGGTCACGAAGGCGTTGCCACACGATGTGGCACTCTTAGCCTTCGTTCCTCATCGCTCACCCCGCGGAACGCGTCCACCTGAAACGAAAATCCGCGGTATTATATAATTCTTTAAAGTACTATGAACGCTGGTTTCGCAGTACGATAATCCATATACTTTCTTATCTTTTAAAAAAACGGAAGCCTCCTTTAAGTGCATCTTGTCTTTAACGCTTCCAGAGTGCTTTGGATGAAACATCGGCTACACTATTACCGTTGAAATTTTTGTGGCGAATGCTTGTCCTTCGTTCTCTTGAAATGTGTAGAGAAAAGGTGCATTAGGTGTGGTTAATGAGAGATTGGATACTTCCTATTCTTTTAAAAGCAGACGAAGATGAAATTTCGTCCGCTCAGCGCTTCTTTATCAATGAATACCATCTATTTTTCTCTAGTTCCACCTACTCTAATCAAAGAGCGCTAAATCACAAATCCATCATTAAATTACTCTACAAAGCCCAGCTATTACTGAATTCCTAGCATCCAATATTCATATACTTTTGTATGAAAACAGCGGCTTTATTCATATTCAAAATTAATAGGATATCCAATTATATTCAAAATAATAAAGGTTTAAAGTTTAAATTAGCTCTTTTCATTGTAGATGGTGGCTTTTGTTAAACCTGAGCCATGGTAGTTTCTTATCTATTCAAAAAGAAAAGGCAGATTTCGCCGCCTTTTCTAAACGCTAGTTGTTCATTATTTTGGATCCCGTTTGCTTGCCAGTGTAAAACCAGAATGGCCATACGAATAATTTACTTTGGTGACTTCATTTGTTGTTCAGCCATTTCAATTGCTCTTTTTACCATATTACCAGCATCACGTGATTTTATCCCACCCCAGCCCTCGGTCTTGACTACATCATAAAATCCAAGATCTTTTGCAATCTCTTCTTTCAATTGATCAGACATAATCCCTCTTTTAGCCATATGTGGTGTATCCTCCTTTTAAACAACTAGCATTTATAGTATGTCCTATAAATAAAAAAAAACTCCCTTTACATTCAAGGAATGCAAAAGCAGTTTGTTTCGAAATATAGAAAAAATAAAAGTTCTAAATAATCATTTCACAACTATTAAATTATTTGCTTCATCAAAAATAGTGATTTCTACTGCTTCTGTCAAAATGTCTGCATAACTATAAGATACACGTTCAAAAGAATTTTCATCTTGATCCAAGTCGATAACGAAAACGGCATGATAAGTCTCTCTCAATACGCCAGCTCGCTCGATTGTTTTTTTACGTCCTCCGTTTGCTTTTAATTGCAAACGTTTGCCTAAATGATGATCTAATGACTTTTTAATATCAGCTAAAGTTTTTGGCATTCTGCTTACACCTCACTGAATACTATAATACCATTCATTTATTTTTTTGTCAAACAAAACATTTTAACAATCAAAGCATATAGTTGTCAATACATTTATTCCTTATAAACACTACTTTTGTTTATAAATATTACTAATATTGTAACAAGTAGTGTTAATGGAAATGTGGATATAATTCATCTGCCAAACGTCCAAATTCTTCAATGGACAAAGTCTCGCCTCTTCTAGTTGGGTTAATATTTACTTTTTCTAAAGAGTGTATAATTATCTCTTTCTTTTCCTTGCCATTTGGTAAAGAGGACTGTAAATTATTAATAATTGTTTTTCTTCTTTGAACAAACGAACCTCTAGAAACTTTAAACAAAAAGTCTTCATCTATTACATTCACTGGCGGAATCAGGTGGCGAGTGAGTTTTATAACCGCAGAATCCACATTAGGCTGCGGCATGAAAACAGCTTTTGGTACTACCATCGCTACTTCTGCCTTCATATAATACTGTATTGCGATGGAAAGTGACCCATAGGCTTTAGTGCCGGGTGAAGCTGTAATTCGATCTGCCACTTCTTTTTGCATCATAACGACCATTCCGCGAATAGGCAAACGATCCATTAACAACTTTAATAAAATAGGCGTTGTTACGTAATAAGGTAAATTTGCAACGACCATTACATCTTTATAATCTGCTAGCTTATCCTGAAAAATTTGCTTTACATCTACTTCTAAAATATCCGAGTGAATAATTTCTACATTTTCATATGGGGATAGGGTATCTTCTAAAACCGGCAGCAATCTTTGATCAATTTCAAACGCGACTACTTTTCCTGACGCTCTTGCTAAGTGCTCGGTTAACGCGCCAATTCCTGGTCCAATTTCAATAGCTGCAGAATCCTTTGTTAAATCTGCATGTGACACAATATTACGTAAGATGTTCGGATCAATTAAAAAGTTTTGTCCTAGGCTTTTTTTGAATGAGAAGCCGTATTTCTTCAGTATTTCCTGAGTGCGGATTGGTGTTGCTATATCTTTTTGCATAAATTATTTATCCTCCATATCGAGCTGCATGATTGCTTCCTCTAGCTGCTGTTTGCTAATTTGAAAAATGGAAAGTCTTTTTTGTAATTGCTTTCCATTTGTATAACCTATTTTCAACAATTCTCCAAGTATCATTCTTCGCTCTTTGGAGTTTGGGTGACCAATGAGTTTTCCTTCAATTAAAACTTCTAAAGGAATATTTGGTGCTGCATCCCCATCAGACTTTGGAGTGTAAACACCCGCAAGTGCCTGTCGAATATCCTCATCTTTTGCATGCTCAATTCCAAGCCCTTTACCGTTTTTAGCAATCGTTTTTTCTTTCGATAAAAAGGCATGTTTCACACCCTGAACATGCTCTTCAATAATTGCACGTATTCGTCTCCCTGGATAATCTGGATCAGTAAAAACAATAACCCCTCTTTTATCTTGTGCATGTTGGATTTTAATAAGTGTTTCTTTAGAAATGGCGGATCCATTCGTTTCTATAGTATCAGCTTCAACGGATCGTTTTATAGCGGTTGTATCATCTTTTCCTTCTACGACTATTACTTCTTTTATTCGCAAGCAAATTTCCTCTTTTCTTTCTTTCTCCTGCTTTCTATCATAACGCAAAAAAGCTTCCCCAACCAACGAAAGGAAGCTTTGAGATAAGAAAAACGCAAACACACTTGAAGTGCATCTTGTCTTTACCATTTCCCAAGTGCTTTGGACGAAACATTGACTACACTTTTTTCGGTAATCTTGTGGCGGATGTTTGTCCGTCGCCCTTTCGGAATATGTAAAGACATGATGCCTTTGGTTTGGATAATGAGAGATAAGATACTGTTCTACTCGTTTTAAAGCGGACGAATATACAATTTCGTCCGCTCAGCACTACTGTATCAATAGATGCCATCTATTTTTTCAGGTTTATCCAACTCTAATCATTTACTCTCTGAATTATGCGTACTTCAAACGTTGGAAATAAAAAGAAAACCAATTAAAAATCAAGACCTAGTGAGTTGAAAGGTATCAATTATCAGCACCTACCGTATGCATATTCGCCTAAATACTCGTTATAAACACTAGTTCATTATTTCACCTAAGCATATTGTCTTTTTTATTCGCTCTATTGATTGGAGCGGAAGGCTGCGACTGCAGCGAAAATCAACCTGTTCAAGACATCAAAACTTATATACTTCTTTATTCTTTAAAAAGGCACTTTTTAATTAATAAACCAGTGCAAGGTTTGTATCCAGGTGTATTAGGTCAATTTAATACTTTTATACGTACCTTTTTGCGTCCAAAGTCATATGCTTTGGATTTAGATGGCATAAATAGATCAATTTTATTCCCTTTAATTGCGCCACCGGTATCGCCCGCTACTGCATAACCATAGCCTTCCACCCAAACTTTTGATCCAAGTGGAATTACACTTGGATCTACTGCAATTACTTTTAAGTCTGGATTGGATTTCAAGTTTAAACCAGATGTAGTAACACCAGTACAACCGTTACAATAAGCTGTATAAGCTGTTGCTGTTACGTAAAACTCGCTTCCCCCTGATGGTGTAGAGGACGAATTTTCTCCACGAGAAACACTGGCAGTAACAATCTTCGTACCCACTACTACAACTTTTTTAATTGGCTCTTTTATAATCTTTTCACTAACTACATTACGAGATACTTCTTCGCCATTTTCTTTTATAACTTCATAACTTCGTGAAACGGATCCTTTTTCTCCCGCTTGCACCACTTTTTCTTTCCCTTTTAATAGCGAATCTTCTTTTTTCGTTTCTACTGCAAAGTTAGTTTCTTCCTCAACTACATCGGTGACCTTTTCTACTCGCACTATTTGTATTACAGAATCCGGAAGTACTAATTCATCCATTTCCCGTCCCACTCGGTCGAATTCATTCATTTGAATGTTATGTTGTTTTAAAAAGTCAGCGACCGTAGTCGAAGTGGACCGTACCTTTTGCTCTTGCTTGCCATCTAAAAGTGTTACATCAAACGCTTTTTCAATAGCAACTTTGCAATCAAGTCCAACCGCTGCATTCATAGCAGGTGTTACTGCATCATGTTCGTCTAGTTGAACATTTGCCTTTGCGAGTATTTCTGAAACTAAATCGGCGGTAGTTGTAATGGTTTGAATTTTTCCATCTACCGTGATTTCTATTTGTCTTGCCTGCTCCCACTCAATCGCTAAGTTATTTTTGATTGATGTGTTCACTGAGGGTTTTAAATAATCTTCGTTGGCAACTACTATATTGTTTTGTTCTAATAGTTCACCAACGGTATTTGCATGCGTTAAAATCTCTTGTTGTTCACCATTAACTGTTAAAGCAACAGTTTTCTTTGTTCCTTCGAATAAAACGAAAGAAACCACTGCAAGAAACAATAGTATAGTTCCAACTACTACTAGTGTTTGCTTGCTCCTCAATGAATGAAAGAACAGGTTTTCCATGGTATTATTTGACATGAAAAACACCTCCTTGTTCACTCGTGTGATTATATAGAGTACTTTTCAGCTTGTCAACACTTACGGATTTTTTTATAGTTCTAACTAACCAAAAAATTCCTCTGTTAACAGTATAGAAAGTTCTAGGTTTTTTAATCAATAAGTCCAAAAAAATCTTCTGCATTTTTTGTAGTTGCAGCCGCCACTTCCTCAATAGAAAGACCTTTTAAACGTGCAATTTCTTCGGCTACAAGAGGTACAAGTGAAGGTTCATTTCTTTTTCCACGATGAGGATGCGGAGCTAAATATGGTGCATCTGTTTCAATCAATAAATGTTCTAACGGAATTTCTGTTGCTACTTCTTTTGGTTTTTTTGCATTTTTAAATGTAACTGGACCGCCAAGTGAGATCATAAAGTTCATATCAATACATTGCTGAGCCGTTTCTACGCTTCCACCAAAGCAATGCATGATGCCACCAGTTAAATGCGCTTCTTCTTCTTTTAAAATACGTAAAACGTCTTCCGTTGCCTCTCGATTATGTATAATAACCGGTAAATTTACTTTTTGCGCTAGACGTATTTGCTTACGAAATAATACTTGTTGAACATCTTTAGGTGACTTATCCCAGTAATAATCAAGTCCAGTTTCCCCAATACCAACCACTTTTTTATTCGCAGTAAGTTCTTCAATCCATTGTAAATCTTCTTCTGTGCAATCAATTGCATCCACTGGGTGCCAACCAATTACTGCATAAATAAACGGATAATCTTCCGAGAGTTTCATTGCTCTCTTTATTGTTTTATGGTCAAATCCAACGACAACCATTTTCTGAACATTTGCAGCTATCGCTCTATCAATCACTTCTTGGAGATCCTCGTCGTACTGATCTGCATTTAGATGAACATGTGTGTCTATATACATAGTTTTTTCTCCTCGCTTTGGTTAATTTGGTGGAATGTCTTTATCTACTTCACAATACTATTACAATTACTTTAATAAAGTCACCTTTTTAGTTTACGGTGGCAATATTAATTCTCTTTGTTTCAAGAATTTCCCTTAATTGTTGTGTCAAAAATAATATACTGAGATATTTTTCTTAAAAGAAAAATGCAAGCGTCTTTTAAGTGCGTCTTGTCGTCACTGATTCCTGAGTATTTTGGAAGAAACATTGGTTACACTTTTTTCATTAATCTTATGGCAGATGTTGTCCGTCGCCCTCTTGGAATATTCAAAGACAGGATGCAATTCGTTTGGATAATGAGAGATAAAATACTGTCCTATTCTTTTAAAAGCGGACGAAGATGCAATTTCGTCCGCTCAGCACTTCTTTATCAATGAATACTACCCATTCTTTCTTAGTTTCCGCTTACCTTGATAAGAAAAGAAGAAAAGAAAATACACCAATTCATTAATTGGATGAAGTATATTCTTTCCTTATTAGCACTGTTGTTTGGAGCGGGAGGTGGCGACTCCTGCGGGGAAATCTTGTCCAGGTGAGGCCCCACATCGAAGCGAGGAGGCTTGCGGACCGCCCGCAGAAATCAACCTGTTCATAGCATGAAAACTGTTAAAAAGACCTGCCACAAACCTCGTGACAGGTCTTAAATAATTATTTTACTTGGGCGCCATTTTCAAGTTTTTCATCCACTGTTGCAAGTGTTAAATAACCATCTTTTTCACCTGCGAGAATCATCCCTTGGGACAGTTCTCCCCTAAGTTTTACCGGCTTCAAATTCGCTACTACAATAACTTTTTTACCGACAAGATCTTCTGGTTTATAGTGTTGGGCAATTCCTGAAACAACTTGACGTTTTTCATATCCCATATCCAGTTGTAGCTTTAACAATTTGTCTGCTTTTGGAATTGGTTCGCATTCGATAACTGTCGCTACACGTAAATCTACCTTGAAGAAATCATCAATAGAAATTTCTTCCGCTTGAGGCTCTTCTTCCACTTCTTCTTGTGGAGTTTGTACTGAACCACGCATTTGCTCTCGAATATAGGCTACCTCTACTTCTACGTCTAATCTTGGGAAAATTGGAACCCCTGTTGTAATTACTTGCACTCCATCTTCAATCACATTAAATTTCCCTAGTAGATCCCATGTCAAATACGCTTCTGTTAAACCAAGTTGTCCAATGATTTCTTTTGGACTATTCGTCATAAATGGTTGGGTCAATATAGCAATTTGACGTAAACTTTCTGCTAAATTCGTCATTACTGCTGCTAATTGACCTTTCAACGTTTCATCTTTTGCAAGTACCCATGGTTGTGTTTCATCAATATATTTATTTGTACGAGACACTAGTGACCATAAATCTCCTAATACTACGCTGAATTGCATTTTTTCCATATTTGCTTCATATTTTTCCACTACTTCTTTTGCAAATTGATGAAGCCCTGCATCAAATTCAGTAGGTTCGCTTTGATTAACTGGAATTTTTCCATCAAAGTATTTATTAATCATGGAAACAGTTCTGTTTAACAAGTTGCCTAAGTCATTTGCTAAATCGAAATTTGTTCGTTCTACAAATGATTCAGGAGAAAATACGCCATCTTGTCCAAATGGAAGCTCTCGCAACAGGAAGTAGCGAGTGGCATCTAAACCGTAGCGTTCTACCAACATTTCTGGATATACTACATTCCCTTTTGACTTCGACATTTTACCGTCTTTCATCATAATAAATCCATGAGCAAATACTTTTTTAGGAAGTGGTAAGTCTAAAGCCATTAAGAAGATTGGCCAATAAATTGTATGGAATCGAACAATATCCTTTCCTACAACGTGTACGTCTGCTGGCCAAAATTTTTGGAATAGCGAATCATCCTCTGTTAAATACCCCAGCGATGTAATATAATTCGTTAACGCATCCACCCATACATAAATGATATGCTTTGGATCACCTGGTACGTGAATTCCCCAGTCAAAGGATGTTCTCGATACAGATAGATCCTCTAAACCAGGTTTAATAAAATTATTAATCATTTCATTTTTTCTAGACTCTGGTTCAATAAACCCTAAATTATCTTCATAATAGGCTAATAATCGATCTGCGTATTTCTTCATATTAAAAAAGTAAGATTCTTCTTTTACTTTATGAACGGAACGACCGCAATCTGGACAATTGCCGTCTACTAATTGTGTCTCTGTGAAAAATGATTCACAGGGTGTACAATACCATCCCTCATATTCACCTTTATAAATATCTCCATTATTTAAAAACTTTTGAAAAATAATTTCAACGACTTTTTTATGACGTTCCTCCGTAGTTTGAATAAAATCATCATATGATATATCCATTAGCGCCCACACTTTTTTTGCAGCTGCTGCAATCTCATTTACATATACTTGAGGCTCCATACCAGCTTCCTGTGCTTTCTCTTGTATCTTTTGACCATGTTCGTCCATCCCTGTAAGAAAACGCACATCAAAACCTCTTAATCTTTTGTAACGGGCCATTGCATCAGATGCTACAGTCGTATAAGCAGTACCGATATGAAATTTCCCACTCGGATAATAAATTGGTGTTGTTATATAAAATGTTCTCTGTTGATCTTTCAATGTAAAGCTTCCTCCAATGTTGAATCTTCTTTATTCTTTATTCTATCGAAACGTTGAACTTGTTTCAATTAATTAATTAACGCAAGATTTGTCGAATATTAATTAGGAATGTTAACTTTTCATTAAAATAGTTAATATATCAAAATTATTCCTATTATCATAAAAGACACATCACTTTTTTATTAAATTAGTGCATATTTTAATATTTTTTTATCAAAAAGAACTTTTAATCTTCTCTTTAATTATTGACGGAAATGGTATTACTTGGTATGATAAATAACATCAAAGAGATTTATGTCGAATCTTGACGAAAAAAACGCACTCTTGAGAGGAGAAAAATTTATTATGAAATCTACAGGTATTGTTCGTAAAGTTGATGAGTTAGGACGCGTAGTTATTCCAATTGAACTTCGTCGCACACTAGGTATTGCAGAAAAGGATGCTCTTGAAATCTACGTTGATGATGACAAAATTATTCTAAAAAAATATATGCCAAACATGACTTGTGCTGTAACAGGAGAAGTATCTGATGACAACCTACGTCTAGTTGGTGGAAAACTAATTCTAAGCCCTGAAGGTGCAGAATTACTTATTAAAGAAATTCAAAACAATTTAAAATAAAAAAAATAACGTATTCCATTATTATGGAATACGTTATTTTTTTCATAGAATAATAATGTCCTCTTATTTATTTTACATGATACTCTTGATAAATCTCTCTCTTGGATAAACTCCTTTGAATAGCAACTTCTTTAATAGCTTCTTTCGATGTGCATTGCTTTTCTTCTATAATATGGTTTACATGCTCCTCAACGCTTAACTGTTCCCACCAATGAGATTCTGTTTCTTCAACTTGTTCATCACTTGTTCCCTCTAACACAATACAAAACTCCCCACGGATTTCCGCTTGTTCTGCCCATGCCACAGCTTCATCAATCGTACCTCTTAAAAACTCTTCAAATTTTTTCGTTAGCTCTCTTGCTAATACAATCTTTCTACTACCATCCATCATCGTTTGCATATCCTTTAATGAGTCCTTTAAACGATGTGGTGACTCATATAAGATAATAGATTCTTGTCTTTTTTGAATTTTTGTTATCTCTTCTTTTCGTTCTTTTTTATTTCTACTTAGAAATCCGTAAAAGAAAAATGGTTGCGTTGTCAATCCGGATGCTATTAATGCACTAAGCGCAGCATTTGCTCCAGGAATTGGAACAACTGCAAACCCCTCACTAAGCGCTTTTGCAGCAATGTCTGCTCCCGGATCTGAGATACAAGGTAAACCAGCGTCACTTACTAATGCAATACGTTTTCCTTGTCTCAATAAATCTAATATCTTCTCTCCGCCTACTTGTTGATTATGATCGTGATAACTCATGAGCGATGTTGAAATTTCGAAGTAATTACAAAGCTTTTTCGTATTTCGCGTATCTTCGGCAGCAATCATATCTACTTCTTTTAGAATCCTAATTGCTCGCATTGTCATATCTTCTAAATTACCAATGGGTGTCGCAACTAAGTATAAGCAGCTAGTCTTTTCATGTTCGGTCGACTTTTGAGATTTCATCTTTTATTTGCCCTCCCATATAATGAATTTTTTGTGGTCTTGTTAGTTGTTTAAATGCATATTCTGCTTTCATAGCTTCTTGTTTAGTTTCATACACTTCATGGTATATGCAAAAAACCGGGAGTTTTGCTCTCGTATATTTTGCTCCTTTACCTTCATTATGTACGTTAATTCTTTTTTCTAAATCATTCGTATATCCAGCGTAGTAAGACCCATCGCCACATTTTAACACATAAAAAGTATGCTTTTTTTCATTCTTTCCCATATAGCAGCTCTTTCACTTCTTCTGTATACTCTCCACTTTCTCCATAGACATATAGAGGAGGTAGAATTTTCAAATCTGGCTTGCCATCCTTTATTCCTTCTATTAATAAAGTATTCGCTTCGTTACCTTCCTTTGGATAAACAAATCGAATCCGCTTAGGCTCTAACCGATTAGCTCTCATTGCGGTTACTATATCGAGCAGTCTTCCTGGACGATGAACAAAAGCAGCTTTCCCACCTTGTTTTAACAACTCGCTAGCTGAACGAACTGCCTCCTCCAAAGTGAGATGGATTTCATGTCTAGCTATTGCTAAATGTTCCTTTAGATTTTTATCACTTGCTTCATGTGCAGGGAAATAAGGTGGATTACATGTCACTACATCGTATTTTTCAAATCCAATTTGCGCAGCAATTCCCTTGACATCGCCTTGTTTAATCATGACTTGTGAATCTAACTTATTGTATTGCACACTCCTTTTAGCCATATCCGCTAGTCGTTCCTGCAATTCGATTCCAATAATTTCTCCTTTTGTTCTTGCGCTCAAAAATAATGGTATGGCTCCATTACCAGTGCATAGATCCACAATTTTCCCTCTACTGATTGGGACATAAGTAAATCTTGAAAGAAGCACTGCATCTAATGAAAATGAAAAAACAGAAGGACTTTGAATAATTCTCAATTCTTCTGCCAATAAGTAATCAAGGCGTTCATCATCCCTTAACCATTGTTCCATAATTGATTCCCCCAGCAAAACAAAAGACTGACACCCACTTTTGGAGTGGCATCAGTCAATTGATTATATGTTTTGTTTACTCAAAAATGACAAGCAAAATAGACAATCTTCTTCTTTCCTAGAACTTCCGAAGTGAACATGACATACATGATAGCCTTCCTGATATAGTCGTGCAAGATTATCATAGCCTTCTCCAATATCTGTTTTGCTTAACTGCACTTTTTCTTCTTGCGCTTTTTCTAGCAGTAATTCTTTTTCGTGCATTTCATCAAGTCTTTGTCTTAAATGATTGTTCTCTTGTTGCAGCGCTTGACGTTCCTCTACCATTATCGCTACAAATTCTTTTAAAGCGCGAAATTGCAGCTGCGTGGACTCTAATTGTTTTTCAAATTCTGTAATTGTATCAAAAAAATTTCGGTCCATCACACATTCACCTCATTGCCCTGACCATTGTACCGGATTTTCCGTATGGTTTATAATTTCTTCTAACGTATAATCTAACACTCGGTGTGGATCATTCAACTCTATACGTAGTACTCTTTCTAAAATATTCATACTGACAACTTTGCCTAAACCATCTGGAGTTTCTACTCGGTCTCCAATATCCGGCATTTGTTCTCGTGCCATTTCATATTCATCATTTTCATATTTCAAACAACACATCAATCGACCACATAACCCAGAAATTTTAGAAGGATTTAATGACAAGTTTTGATCTTTTGCCATTTTAATAGATACGGGCTCAAAATCACCTAAAAAGGTTGAACAGCAGAGCATACGACCACATGGACCAATGCCGCCTAACATTTTTGCTTCGTCACGAACCCCTATTTGTCTAAGCTCTATTCGAGTTCTAAATACAGAAGCTAAATCTTTTACTAAATCACGAAAATCTACGCGACCTTCAGCAGTAAAGTAAAAAATTATCTTGTTTCTGTCAAATGTATATTCAACATCTACCAGCTTCATTTCTAGTTCTCTTTCTAAAATCTTTTCTGTTCCTAAAGCTAAAGCTTGAGCAGATTCTAATCGATTTTCATCCACTTGAATTCGATCTTTCTCTGTTGATGGCCTAACTACTTGCTTTAATGGAAGCACTACATCATGCTCACCTACCTGCTTAATTGGTACAACAACTTTTCCGTACTCTACACCTCTAGCAGTTTCTACGATGACATAGTCATCTTTTTCTAAAATAAAATCCACTGGATCAAAATAATATATTTTACCCGCTTTTTTGAAGCGGACTCCTACAACATTATACAAAAGTAAATCCCTCCTGCAGATTTAACATTAATTGCTCCATCATCAGTGTTCGGTTCATGTTTTTATGCAAATTTTGTTTTGCATGTAATATCATTTCTAATTGTTTAGATAGTTGCTCATACGTTGTATGTAAAGCAACCTGCTTCCAATAATGGATCATGTCTGGATAAGTACAAACTGCGATGGGACTAGCTTTTATTGCTACTATATCACGATAGGCGAATAGTAGTAAATCTAATGCTTGTTCTGCTTGTTCTTTCTCTTTTAAAAGTGGGCCAAAATCCGCTTGAATACACATTAGCGCATCTTGAATACTTTTACCACTTGCTTCAACCAATTTTAACACTGATTTCCTTGCAAGTCCAAAAAGCTCGTCTTTCGCTAAAAGTTTAGCTTCTTCGACTTGATTCGTCATTTTACATACCGTAGAAGCCATTGAATCGGTAATTCCTCCTTCTATTAATTTCTGTTTTAAAATAGAATGAGGCATAGCAGCTAAGCTAAGCAGCAGACATCTGGAGCGTATGGTTGGAATGAGTGCATGAACTTTATCTGTTAAAAGAATTGCAGTTATTTCACTTTGTGGCTCCTCCAAAAATTTAAGCAATGCATTTGCAGCACTAGCATTTAACTGGTCTGCATGGTGAATCACATATATTTTACGCCCTGTTTCGATAGCTGTCTTACTCATTTCTTGTATTAGTTCATCGATTTGACCTCTTTTAATAAATTGACCATCTGGCTCTATTTCTGTGAAGTTCAAATGATTAGTTGATTTTAATCTTTTGCACGATCGACATGTTTCACATGGAACATTTTTTGTCGGATTTTCGCAAAAAATTAGTTGAACAAAAAATTGCATGACCTTCGTTTTTCCTGTCCCTTTAGCACCATCAATTACATATGCATGTCCCACTCGTTTTTTCAATACAATGGATTGTATTTGTTTAATCGCAACAGGTTGTACTTTTTCTATCCCTTCAATAGACCAATCTTCCATGTTAGTCACCTTCTCTTATCAAGTTCTCCTAAACGTATTTACTACAGAATAATAATTTTGAAAAATTCCCGTGCCTCGCTTAAAGCGAAAACACGGGAATTTACGTGTATAGATTTATTAGTAGACCTTTTATTTCTCCAATTTTGTCTAACAAATCAATGGAGCTTTTCTCTTTATCTAAGATCTCTTCTGCTAACTCGACTAGTTTTTCATCAATAGTCTCAACTAGTTTCAGTTTTCTACCTTCACCAAAGCGATTCCAAGTATGTGATTGCTTTAAACCCATTCCAAAATCCACGGCTTCTTGTAAAAACTTTCGTATTAGCATTTTAAACTTTGCCATATCACGTAAATTTCTGGAACGTGCAATACGATCACCAGCAGTCGAAATATCTCCTAATAATCTGGTTAATATTTCTGATTGCATTTTTTGATCATGCTTGGTTATCATTTGTCCAAATTTCGCTGATTGTGTATTATTTTGAATAGAATCTTTTCGAATTTTATCTATACCCACTCGTACATCTTGATTTATTTTCAACCTTTTCTACCCCTTCCTTCATTATTAGAAATGATGGAATTGTTCAATTGGTAGAACAAATACCGTGGCGCCTCCAACTTCTACTTCCACTGGATATGGAATATATGAATCGGCATTTCCACCCATTGGAGAAACAGGTGCAACCATTTGCTCTCGTGCTCTACAATTATCTCTTATTAACTCTAATGCCGATGATACTAATGAGTCGTCTGTACCTATTAAAAACGTAGTATTCCCAGAGCGCAAAAACCCACCTGTACTTGCCAGTTTAGTTGCTCTGAACTTTGCTTTTGTTAAAGCATTAGACAATCGATTACTATCCTGATCCTGCACTACCGCTACTATCAATTTCATCGATACTCACTCCTATTATTTTTCTTTTTATTATTATAACATGAATTATCTAATAATTTCTAATTCCCTTTTTATAACATTATAAACTTCTTCTAATACTATCTGTAATGATTGAGAAGCATCAACAACTTGAATACGTTTTGGATACCTGTCTACTAGTGATAAATATCCTTCTCTTACTTTTTGATGAAAATCCAAACTTTCCACGTCTAAACGATTTTTTTCCCTATTATTGTGTGCCTCAATTCTGGCTAGTCCGACTTTTGGTTCTATATCAAAGAGGATAGTTTTATCTGGCATTGTTTTTCCAATTGCAAACTGATTAATTGCCAAAATTTCTTCAACACCAATGCCTCTTGCATAACCCTGATAAGCAAGTGAACTATCTATAAATCGATCACATATTACTACCTTTCCAGCATCTAAAGCAGGTTGTACTTTTTCTACTAAATGTTGTCTTCTAGCTGCTGCATATAGTAACGCTTCTGTACGGCTATCCATCATTATATGCTCGTTATCCAATATTATGTTTCTAATTTTTTCTGAAATCATAATGCCGCCTGGCTCTCTGGTCATAACTACATCGAAGCCCTCATCTTTTAATCTAACTCCAAGTAGATTCATCACAGTCGTTTTTCCAGCCCCTTCAGGACCTTCACTTGATATAAAATACCCTTTATTCTGCACAATTACTCCTCCGCCACATATATTAACTTTTGATCCAATCGATGCTCTCCTTGAAATACTGCACCTTTTTCTATCCACTCTTCTAGTTCCGTTAACATAGCTATCGTTATTTTTTCTCCTGCCAATATTAGAGGGATGCCTGGTGGATATGGAATAATCATTCCTTTTGCAATTTTACCCAAGGATCGGACATATGGTATCCATTCTCCCTGTTTTTCATTTAACAAACTAATATTCATATGTAATGTTGAAATTGACTTTTGTTTTATTATAAGAGAATGACTTGGACTGTTAGGAACTTCATTACGTAATATATCCACCGCATGCTTTACTCGCTTTCTAATTTCTGCAAAAGGATATTCATGATCAAGTTTTAATAATGGTAAAATCATTAAAACTTGATATGTGTCCGCTAACTCCACATAAATATTCTGCTGTTCCAGCACTTTCCGTAATTGAAAACCTGAATAGTTTTCAATACGAATTAATAATTTGAGTGGATCATCTACTTGAACTATTTCTAGTAGAGGAATCGTCTCTAATGCCTCTATAAATAGTTTCCTTCTATATATAAAATGCTTGAAATCAAACTCGTTGTATCTTTCTACATAGCTTCTTGCATCATCCAAAGAAGCTAATAATAGATAAGATGGACTGCTTGACTGTAGCATCCTTAAATAATTATTTACTCTTCTTGTATCGATTAAATTCGAGTTGACATGCAAAAAGGAACCCATCGTTAGTGCAGGTAATGTTTTATGAGCAGATTGAACAACTAGGTCTGCTCCATATACAAGAGAAGATTTCGGAAAGTCTTTATTAGCTTGGAAATGTGCACCATGTGCCTCATCTACTAGAACTGGAATGCTATATGAATGGCATAGGTTTATTATGTTTTCCAATTGTAAAGATGCTACCCCATAGTAATTAGGATAGGTTAACACAATAGCTTTAGCTTGGGGATATGCTGCTAATGCTTCTTGAATAATTTCAAACGTTACACAGGTAGCCGTTTTGGTTTTCTCATCCCACTCTGGAGTTACAAAGATAGGTTCTGCCCCAACTAGTTCAATTGCATGGAAAATTGATTTATGTGCATTTCTCTGAACAATAATCTGCTCACCAAACTGACATGTAGCATAAATCATCGCTAGATTGCCCACCGTCGTTCCATTTACCAAAAAGAAGCTTTTATGAGTTCCATATGCCATTGAAAGTAATTGCTCTGCCTCTTTTATAGCTCCTTCAGGATGATGGAAATCATCTAATCCTTCTAATTCCGTAAAGTCATATTCCATAGTCTTTTTTATTGCTTTTGGCAAATTTGATAACAGCCCATTTTTATGTCCAGGCACATGAAAAGAAATGCTTTTTTGTTTATGAAATTTTTCTATTGCTTCGACTAACGGGCGTTTCTCTTGCATTTTTTATTACCCCACTATTTTATTCTGGTTTCCTTCTTCTATTATACATGAACTAGGAACGCTCAGTCTTCAAATCACTCTAAAAATCATAAGATAAGTCTGTCTAAAAGTTAATATGCTGCAAAGAGAGCAATCAATTCGTGTCTAAGTTTCTCAATAAAGAATTGTTACCAAGCAAGGTTATTTTAATAATAGGGCAATCCAGAATTATATGATGATCTCTTGAATTATTATCCATAATGAGTTAGAAAATGGCACTTCGAGACCAATTCACACTTACCCGAGGCTAAATCTTACAATAAAGAGTTGGCTCTATTTGAGTTAGTTCATTCAATTTATAAAACAAGACTAATACAGAAAAAAGTCCAAAGTTAGTTGCTATATTATATTGAATGGTGCTAAAAATATGTATCCTTTAAATTTACGCATCAAAAAAGTCGTCACCGATTACTCGGTAACGACTTTTTATAGTGCCCAGCGACGTCCTACTCTTGCAGGGGGAAACCCCCAACTACCATCGGCGCTGAAGAGCTTAACTTCCGTGTTCGGTATGGGAACGGGTGTGACCTCTTCGCCATCATCACTAGACTAGTTCGGCTTTCAATACACTGCGCATTGCGTTGTCAACTTCATTCGATCAATCAGTCACGTACTTAAGTACGCTCCTTCTTTCTCTCAATCGTTTCCTAGCACTGTTTGCGTCTTGAAACCCTCTAAATTGAGTGCTTGTTCACTCAAAACTGGATAAAAGACATTGAAATGTGCAAATTCTATTTGGTTAAGTCCTCGATCGATTAGTATTCGTCAGCTGCACATGTCGCCACGCTTCCACCCCGAACCTATCTACCTCATCGTCTTTGAGGGATCTTACTTACTTGCGTAATGGGAAATCTCATCTTGAGGGGGGCTTCGTGCTTAGATGCTTTCAGCACTTATCCCGTCCACACATAGCTACCCAGCGATGCTCTTGGCAGAACAACTGGTACACCAGCGGTGTGTCCATCCCGGTCCTCTCGTACTAAGGACAGCTCCTCTCAAATTTCCTACGCCCACGACGGATAGGGACCGAACTGTCTCACGACGTTCTGAACCCAGCTCGCGTACCGCTTTAATGGGCGAACAGCCCAACCCTTGGGACCGACTACAGCCCCAGGATGCGATGAGCCGACATCGAGGTGCCAAACCTCCCCGTCGATGTGGACTCTTGGGGGAGATAAGCCTGTTATCCCCGGGGTAGCTTTTATCCGTTGAGCGATGGCCCTTCCATGCGGAACCACCGGATCACTAAGCCCGTCTTTCGACCCTGCTCGACTTGTAGGTCTCGCAGTCAAGCTCCCTTCTGCCTTTACACTCTTCGAATGATTTCCAACCATTCTGAGGGAACCTTTGGGCGCCTCCGTTACACTTTAGGAGGCGACCGCCCCAGTCAAACTACCCGCCTGACACTGTCTCCTACCCGGGTTACGGGTATGGGTTAGAATTTCAATACAACCAGGGCAGTATCCCACCGACGCCTCCTCCGAAGCTGGCGCTCCGGGCTCTAAGGCTCCTGCCTATCCTGTACAAGTTGCACCAAAATTCAATATCAAGCTATAGTAAAGCTCCACGGGGTCTTTCCGTCCTGTCGCGGGTAACCTGCATCTTCACAGGTACTATAATTTCACCGAGTCTCTCGTTGAGACAGTGCCCAGATCGTTACGCCTTTCGTGCGGGTCGGAACTTACCCGACAAGGAATTTCGCTACCTTAGGACCGTTATAGTTACGGCCGCCGTTTACTGGGGCTTCAATTCGCACCTTCGCTTGCGCTAAGCACTCCTCTTAACCTTCCAGCACCGGGCAGGCGTCAGCCCCTATACTTCACCTTACGGTTTTGCAGAGACCTGTGTTTTTGCTAAACAGTCGCCTGGGCCTATTCACTGCGGCTCTTCTAGGCTATACACCCAAAAGAGCACCCCTTCTCCCGAAGTTACGGGGTCATTTTGCCGAGTTCCTTAACGAGAGTTCTCTCGCTCACCTTAGGATTCTCTCCTCGACTACCTGTGTCGGTTTGCGGTACGGGCACCTATCACCTCGCTAGAGGCTTTTCTTGGCAGTGTGAAATCAGGAACTTCGGACTAAGTCCTCGCCATCACAGCTCAATGTTACAGAGTGCGGATTTGCCTACACTCACACCTTACTGCTTGGACATGCATAACCAACAGCATGCTTACCCTATCCTTCTGCGTCCCCCCATTGCTCAAACGGTGGTTTGGTGGTACAGGAATATCAACCTGTTGTCCATCGTCTACGCCTATCGGCCTCGACTTAGGTCCCGACTAACCCTGAGCGGACGAGCCTTCCTCAGGAAACCTTAGTCATACGGTGGATGGGATTCTCACCCATCTTTCGCTACTCATACCGGCATTCTCACTTCTAAGCGCTCCACCAGTCCTTCCGGTCTGACTTCAACGCCCTTAGAACGCTCTCCTACCACTGATACCATAGGTATCAATCCACAGCTTCGGTGATTTGTTTAGCCCCGATACATTTTCGGCGCAGCGTCACTCGACCAGTGAGCTATTACGCACTCTTTAAATGATGGCTGCTTCTAAGCCAACATCCTGGTTGTCTAAGCAACGCCACATCCTTTTCCACTTAACAAATACTTTGGGACCTTAGCTGGTGGTCTGGGCTGTTTCCCTCTTGACTACGGATCTTATCACTCGCAGTCTGACTCCCAAACATAAATCATTGGCATTCGGAGTTTGTCTGAATTCGGTAACCCGGGATGGGCCCCTAGTCCAAACAGTGCTCTACCTCCAAGATTCTAACGTTTGAGGCTAGCCCTAAAGCTATTTCGGAGAGAACCAGCTATCTCCAGGTTCGATTGGAATTTCTCCGCTACCCACACCTCATCCCCGCACTTTTCAACGTGCGTGGGTTCGGACCTCCAGTAAGTGTTACCTTACCTTCATCCTGGACATGGGTAGATCACCTGGTTTCGGGTCTACGACCACATACTCATTCGCCCTATTCAGACTCGCTTTCGCTGCGGCTCCGTCTTCTCAACTTAACCTTGCATGTAATCGTAACTCGCCGGTTCATTCTACAAAAGGCACGCCATCACCCATTAACGGGCTCTGACTACTTGTAGGCACGCGGTTTCAGGATCTATTTCACTCCCCTTCCGGGGTGCTTTTCACCTTTCCCTCACGGTACTGGTTCACTATCGGTCACTAGGTAGTATTTAGCCTTGGGAGATGGTCCTCCCAGATTCCGACGGAATTTCACGTGTTCCGCCGTACTCAGGATACACTCAAGAGAGAATGAACTTTTGACTACGGGGCTTTTACCCTATCCTGCGGACCTTTCCAGATCGCTTCGTCTAACTCATTCCTTTGTAACTCTATGTAGAGTGTCCTACAACCCCAAGAGGCAAGCCTCTTGGTTTGGGCTATTCCCGTTTCGCTCGCCGCTACTCAGGGAATCGATTTTTCTTTCTCTTCCTCCAGGTACTTAGATGTTTCAGTTCCCTGGGTGTGCCACAGATACGCTATGTATTCACGTAAATGTACTGCTCCATTACGAACAGTGGGTTTCCCCATTCGGAAATCTCCGGATCAAAGCTCACTTACAGCTCCCCGAAGCATATCGGTGTTAGTGCCGTCCTTCTTCGGCTCCTAGTGCCAAGGCATTCACCGCGCGCCCTTATTAACTTAACCTAATTTGGTCCTCCGTGAAAACACGGACTTCCTATAGTAGTTAAAAATACTACGCAAAATATAATCACAAAAGTGATTACAAATTGAATTTCTTGAATTTGTTTCTTTCAATGTCTTTTTATCCAGTTTTCAAAGAACAAGTTTTCAAATGCTCATAAAAATGAACATTCAAAACTGAACTGCAAAACGTTAAGATACAGATAAAAATCTGTATTCCGATATTATCCTTAGAAAGGAGGTGATCCAGCCGCACCTTCCGATACGGCTACCTTGTTACGACTTCACCCCAATCATCTGTCCCACCTTCGGCGGCTGGCTCCCGTAAGGGTTACCCCACCGACTTCGGGTGTTACAAACTCTCGTGGTGTGACGGGCGGTGTGTACAAGGCCCGGGAACGTATTCACCGTGGCATGCTGATCCACGATTACTAGCGATTCCGGCTTCATGTAGGCGAGTTGCAGCCTACAATCCGAACTGAGAACGGTTTTATGGGATTAGCTCACCCTCGCGGGGTTGCGACCCTCTGTACCGTCCATTGTAGCACGTGTGTAGCCCAGGTCATAAGGGGCATGATGATTTGACGTCATCCCCACCTTCCTCCGGTTTATCACCGGCAGTCACCTTAGAGTGCCCAACTGAATGCTGGCAACTAAGATCAAGGGTTGCGCTCGTTGCGGGACTTAACCCAACATCTCACGACACGAGCTGACGACAACCATGCACCACCTGTCACCGCTGTCCCCGAAGGGAAAGATCTATCTCTAGAACGGTCAGCGGGATGTCAAGACCTGGTAAGGTTCTTCGCGTTGCTTCGAATTAAACCACATGCTCCACCGCTTGTGCGGGCCCCCGTCAATTCCTTTGAGTTTCAGTCTTGCGACCGTACTCCCCAGGCGGAGTGCTTAATGCGTTAGCTGCAGCACTAAGGGGCGGAAACCCCCTAACACTTAGCACTCATCGTTTACGGCGTGGACTACCAGGGTATCTAATCCTGTTTGCTCCCCACGCTTTCGCGCCTCAGCGTCAGTTACAGACCAGAAAGCCGCCTTCGCCACTGGTGTTCCTCCAAATCTCTACGCATTTCACCGCTACACTTGGAATTCCGCTTTCCTCTTCTGTACTCAAGTCCCCCAGTTTCCAATGACCTTCCACGGTTGAGCCGTGGGATTTCACATCAGACTTAAAGGACCGCCTGCGCGCGCTTTACGCCCAATAATTCCGGACAACGCTTGCCACCTACGTATTACCGCGGCTGCTGGCACGTAGTTAGCCGTGGCTTTCTAATGAGGTACCGTCAAGGTACGAGCAGTTACTCTCGTACTTGTTCTTCCCTCACAACAGAGTTTTACGATCCGAAAACCTTCTTCACTCACGCGGCATTGCTCCATCAGACTTTCGTCCATTGTGGAAGATTCCCTACTGCTGCCTCCCGTAGGAGTCTGGGCCGTGTCTCAGTCCCAGTGTGGCCGATCACCCTCTCAGGTCGGCTACGCATCGTCGCCTTGGTGAGCCGTTACCTCACCAACTAGCTAATGCGCCGCGGGCCCATCCTGTAGTGACAGCCGAAACCGTCTTTTAACATTTCCCCATGTGAGGAAATGGATTATTCGGTATTAGCCCCGGTTTCCCGGAGTTATCCCAATCTACAGGGCAGGTTGCCCACGTGTTACTCACCCGTCCGCCGCTAAATCAGAAGAAGCAAGCTTCTTCGTCATTCGCTCGACTTGCATGTATTAGGCATGCCGCCAGCGTTCGTCCTGAGCCAGGATCAAACTCTCCATAATAGAGAACTTAAAAAGCTCATTTTGTTTTGCTGGCATCATCATTAAATGATGTCCAAATTGTTTTGCTATCAAACTAACCGAAGTCAATCTTTCAAGCTATATTTCTTAACGTTTTGCATGTTCAGTTTTCAATGTTCATGTTGTCTGCCGTTTCGTTTACCTCTTGGCGACTTCTACAATATTACTCTCTTAATCTTCATAAGTCAACACTTTTTAAAAACTTTTTATATTAATATAGAAATAGCTACTACCGAGGCTACACCAGGTACTCCTAACATCGCTACCACTGCACCTGTAAACAAATTAATAGGGATTACATAACCAAATAACCCTAAAAGTAAATGCACTCCAAACAATAAAAAAAACGACAAACCTAAACGAAATAAAAAAAACGGTAGATTTTCCATTACTTTTGAAAATGACGTTCTAAACAAAAGAAACAATAGTAGCATTAGCGAACATACGATGATAACTAACTTCATGAAACATCTCTCCTCCATAAACTAACTATCTCCTAGTATATGAAGCTAGTACTACTATCATTCTCATTTCAAAATGACATTTCGAATTTTTGCCTCTTTATATAAATAGAAATGTATACTCTCAGCGATTTTTCTTTTTGCTACTACATCTAAATCATAGTCATTCAAAAAATCTTCTATTAACTGCGCTTGTTGCCAATCTTCTTTTGTGGTTTTTATTAAACCCACAAACTGATAATCAAATTCTTTTTTTAACTTACCTTTCTGGAAAAACATCTTACTACAACTCCCTTACAACTCTCGGCGTCCTTCTAATGCCTTGGACAAGGTTACTTCGTCCGCATACTCTAAATCTCCACCTACTGGTAAACCATGTGCAATTCTTGTTGTTTTAATACCCGAAGGCTTCACGAGTCGAGAAATATACATCGCAGTTGCTTCTCCTTCTATTGTAGGGTTAGTTGCAAGTATTAGCTCTTCCACTTGTATGTCCTGTAATCTTTTTAAAAGAGAAGGAACATTGATATCTTCGGGGCCAATTCCATCCATCGGGGAGATTGCCCCATGAAGTACATGATACAAACCGTTATAATCTCTCATTTTCTCCATAGCTATTACATCTTTTGTATCTTGGACTACACAAATCATGGATAAATCACGTTGTTGATCTTGGCAGATATGACATGGATCAATATCAGTAATATGACCACAAACTGTGCAATAACTTAAATTTCTTTTGGCATCTACTAATGCTTTTGCAAAATCTAAAACGGTATCTTCTTTCATCGTTAATACAAAAAATGCCAGACGGGCCGCAGTTTTTGGCCCAATCCCTGGCAGTTTCATGAAACTATCTATTAGTTTTGATATTGGTTCAGGATAATGCATATTTTTTCCTCCTAGAACATGCCAGGGAGGTTCAATCCCTTCGTGAATTGACCCATCGTGGAGTTCGCTGTTTCTTCTGCATTTTTCATTGCTTCATTTGTAGCAATGACGATTAAATCTTGAAGCATTTCTACATCTTCTGGATCTACTACCGTCGAATCCAGAACTACCTCTAATACTTCCTTATGTCCCGATACAACAACCTTCACCATTCCTCCGCCAGCTACCGCTTCAAAGCGTTGTGTTCCCAGTTCTTCTTGTGCCTCAGCCATTTTCTTTTGCATTTTTTGCATTTGCTTCATCATACCTTGCATATTTCCCATTCCACGCATAATTATTTTCCTCCTTAGTCGTCATGTATTTCTACAAATTCTTTTCCAAATAACTTCTCTGCTTCTACAATTAAAGGATCTTCCGATATTTCTTCCATATCATGTAAAATATCCATCGCCACACTAGAATTAGATCCAGCATCCTCTTCAGTTTCTGCATTACTTTGTTTTAAGCCGTTTTGTTGAATAAATTCTTCTCTTATTTTCAACCAATTTTCCTCTGGCACATATACCACTTCGTACATCGTACCAGTTAAGTTAGCGATAAGCTGGGGGAAAGAGGTAGAAAAGGTTTTATTCTCCACAGCCATTTGGCAATGAATATCATACTTAAATTTTAACACAAATGCACTTGATGATGCTGCAACTGGTTCGGCATCATTTAAAAGTGCAGCATGTGATTTTTGGAGCTGTTGTAAAATACTAGCCCACTGAGATTTAATAGCTTGAATATCTGTCTTTGTTGCATTTTTTAATATCTCATGAATACGACCACTTGATACTTTGACACCGCCAGTTGATCTCTGTCTTTGTTTTTTTGGTTGTTCCTGCACCGCAGCATTCGCTTGGGGTATGATACCTTGACTAATTTGTTGTTGCAATTGCTGCAACTGACTTTCAAGTGATTTTACTTTCTGTTCGAGCTCTGTGCTGCCTTCACTATACAAGGTTGCTTCTCTTGGAACTTGTGCTAATCGAATAATAGCAGTTTCTAAATAAACCTTGGCATGATTAGAAAAACGCATTTCTTGTTGCGTATTCGTCAAAATAGAAATGCTTTTATACAATGTATCTATTGGAAATTTAGAAGCTAAATCACGAAAAGTAACGTCTCCTGTTGCTATTTCTAAAAGCTCTGTTTGTTCGGGTGCAACAATTAACACAAGTAAATCTCGGTAAAATGTTATAAAGTCTTCTGTTAAACGAACAGGATCTTTCCCATCATCTACTAATTGTTCCACGCAACTTAAAGCTTTCGCTACATCCTTTTCAATTAATGCATTCGCTAACTGAAAGAAGACATCCTGACCAATAGAGCCTGTCACAAGTAACGCATCCTCTAGTGTCATTTTCTCTCCACTAAACGATACTACTTGATCGAGCATACTTAGGGCATCACGCATACCCCCTGCAGCTGCTTGGGCTATGATTTTTAAGACATGTTCATCATATTCAATCTTAGCATCATTTAATACTTCTTTCATTCTTGCAACGATGTCTGTGGACGTAATTCGTTTGAAATCAAAACGCTGACATCTAGAAATAATAGTTAAAGGGATTTTATGTGGTTCGGTTGTAGCCAAGATAAAGACAACATGCGCTGGCGGTTCTTCTAATGTTTTTAATAGCGCATTAAAAGCACTTGTAGAAAGCATATGCACTTCATCAATAATATACACTTTATAACGAGCATTTGAAGGTGCAAAACGAACTTTTTCAATAATATCTCGCATTTCTTCTACACGAGAATTAGAAGCTGCATCAAATTCAATCACATCTGTATTCGAACCATCTGTAATACTTCTACAAGTTCCACAAGCATTACACGGCTCTTTAGTTGGACCATTCTCGCAATTTAAAGCTTTAGCGAATATTTTCGCTGCACTTGTTTTCCCCGTTCCGCGTGGACCTGAAAATAAATACGCATGTGTAGTTTTATTGTAAAGGAGGGCATTTTGAAGTGTTTGTTTAATATGTGATTGCCCAGACATTTCCGCAAACGACTGTGGCCTATAAGCGCGGTAAAAAGCTTGATACGACAACAAACCTGCCCCCTTCTCATTTTAAGTTTAATAGTAATTTTATTATACCATAAAGAAACAGTGACTTCGTCTATAAATACATGCGTTTTTTAATATAAAAAAACTCATTCATCCATTGGATAAATGAGTTGATGTTTTAAATTATTGCCGTGCACCTTCCTTCGCTTGAAACACATAAGCGGCACCTTTGTCGTTAACTCGGCTTAGGCTACCCCACGGCACATGAGAAAGCACCACTTAATGCTGCTTCCTTCCGGACCTGACATGGTTCATGGGCACTCATTGCGCAGGACCCAAACGTCAACATCACGTGCAAATACCAGACCCTACATATATTCAACCTCAGAGAAGGGGTTCAGTCTCGCTAGAGCGGATTGCGAGTTACAAGACACCGCTACCTTCCCACCTAGCACGGCATAACTAAGTATACGCACTTTTTTAAAAAAAATCAATGAATACGAGAATTTAAGTTTATCACATCTACTATATTCATCTCTAAGTATTGATATAGCTCATTTTATTCTACCAGTACATATGAATATTTTTTATAAAAAGTTACTCAAATGTATTGACTTTGAATATTATCCGTGATAAATTAGTTCATGTACTTCGGAGGAATACCCAAGTCTGGCTGAAGGGATCGGTCTTGAAAACCGACAGGCGGGTCATACCGCGCGGGGGTTCGAATCCCTCTTCCTCCTCCATTTTAAATACACACACGCATAAATTTGAGATTGAATTCGTTGCATTGGTAACGAATTTTTCTTAACCTATCTTGTTCAGAATATTATGAAGGTAACTTTAATTGTTACGTTCTTTTTTTTATGAAATAAAACCCTCTTGCGTATAGTTTGCAAGAGGGTTTTATTTATTTCCGCAATGCTTCTGTTTGTTCCATAAAATGTCCAATTCGCCCAATGATTACTTCCACACTTTCTGGATTCTGAACAATATCATAATCATTAATATTTAAACGTAGTACCGGACAACCATTAAACGAATTAATCCAGTTCTCATACCGGCCATGCATTTCTTCCCAATAGGATATTGGCGTTTGCTGTTCCATCGGACGCCCTCTATCGTGGATTCGATCAATAATATCGTCTAATGATCCTTCTAGATAAATTAATAAGTTTGGATGTGGGAAATAGGGTGTCATCACCATTGCTTCAAACAAACTAGTGTAGGTTTCGTGGTCTACGGGATCCATCGTTCCCTTTTCTTTATGCATTTGAGCAAATATACCAGTGTCTTCATAAATCGATCGATCTTGAATAAATCCCCCACCATATTCAAACATTCTTTTTTGCTCTTTAAACCGCTCTGCTAAAAAGTAAATTTGCAAATGAAAGCTCCATTTCGAGAAATCTTCATAAAAACGATCTAAATAAGGATTTGAATCTACTTTTTCAAAAGATGTTTTAAAGTGTAGTGCATCAGCAATTGCCTTTGTCATGGTAGATTTACCAACGCCTACTGTTCCAGCAATTGTAATAACTGCATCAGGAGGGATGCTATACTTTTCTCTCAAATTCATGGTTAAAAACTCCTCTTATGTAATGTTTGATCTACCTTATTTAAAATTAATTGTAGGTCTTGTCCATTTTGAACAAAATCTATTTCATCCCCATTGAATCTTAGAACTGGGACTTCCGGGTGTCTCTTTTCAAAGTCGTCAATAAATGTACGATAATCAGCTGCAAGTTGCTGCAAATAATCAGGACTTATCTTCTTTTCAAAATCTCTTCCCCGTATATCGATACGATTAATAAGAACGTCTAAGCTAGCATCTAAATAGATAACCATATTTGGAACAGGCATATCATTTGTTAATATCTTATAGATTGCTTCATATTTTTCAAATTCGGCTTTATTTAACGACCGTTTAGCAAAAATCAAATTTTTAAAAATATGATAATCCGCTGTTACTGCTTTTGATTTTGATAAGTAATTCTTTTGGATATCACTTAATTGTTTAAATCGATTGCAAAGAAAAAACATTTCTGTTTGGAAACTCCACTCTGCAATATCGTCATAAAATTTATCTAAGAAAGGATTTTCATCCACAATCTCTTTCAATAATTCAAATTGATAGGTAGTGGCAATCGCTTTTGCTAAGGAAGTTTTTCCAACCCCTATAGGACCTTCTACCGTTATAAATGGAATGGACATATTTTTAACCTCGCTCCAATATTTCAAGTCGTGCCTTTTATTTTATCATAGCAAGAAAATGAAAAACAGAGCAAATCCACCTTTCTATAAGAAAGGCAAATTTGCTCTATTTTTTCTTCACACGAAACATTTCATTTAACAAGTACCAATTTTGAGGGAAATCGAATCCGCTATGCCAATAAGAAATTCCTAAAAGGTTTAATTCTTTCAATAACTTAAACTTTGCTTGAATAGATCTCGCATCCTCAAACCACACCTCATGCTCTATCCCATCTTTCCAATAATGAAAGAAAGGGGCTTGAGCAATTGGATCATACTCAATTGCTGCATTACGTTCCCTTGCCAATTGAATAGCTCGCTGTGGACTTAATGCTTTAGCAAATGCATTTCCTTGTTTATAAGGAAGCGTCCAATCATATCCATACAAATTTTGTCCCATCATTATTTTTTTCGACTCTATTTCTGTTTTAGCATACTCAAGCACCTTGCGAACTGGTCCGATTGGGGACACCGCCATTGGTGGGCCGCCACTATAACCCCACTCATAAGTCATTATTACAACAAAATCAACTACTTCACCAATTGCTTTATAATCTATCCCTTCATACCATTTTCCTTTTAAATTATCACTTGATTTTGGTGCAAGACTAGAGGAAATCGTAAATCCTTTAGCAAACTCTTTTAATTCCTTTAAAAAAGTTACATAGTTTTTCCGATCTTCTTTTGCAATATACTCAAAGTCTGTATGAATATGAGTTGCTCCTTTAACAGTAGCCTCAGCAACTGCATTCTCAAACACTCTTTGTTTCACTTGGTCATCCGTAAAGATAGTATGCGCTAGAGTATCATTAAATGCTCCATTTTCAATATTTGCAAGCACAATAACGGATTCTACTTGATGATTCTTTGCTACTTCGCCCAATTTACCCCAGTTCATCGAAGTCAATGATCCATCACGAAGAACTTCATACGCAAAAGGCATCATGTAAGTCAACCCTGGTGCATCCTTTTCTACTTGGTCTATGACATGCTGAGATGGACTTTCTGTATACCATTCTACATATAAATTTGTATCAATCATTGGTCTGTCTGGGCTTGGAGTAGATGGTAAAACTAGCGCTTGCCCTACCACTAATACATCAGGGTCCGGTAGTCCATTGATAGAGGTAAGTGTTGCCGTATTTGTACCAAAATGCTTTGCTATGGAGTATAAATTATCTCCACTTTTCACTACATAAATCAATCGATCACTCCTTCAAAATACAATATGCATGAGATAAATAAAACATGCTACACTTAGGTAAAAGGGGCTGATTCAAATTGGATGAACACTATATGAATATAGCAATAGAAGAAGCTAAAAAAGCCGCTTGTCTTGGAGAGGTACCGATTGGTGCAATCATTGTATATAAAAATGAAATCATTGCGAAGGCCTTTAACTTAAGAGAAACTACACAAAATGCAACTACACACGCAGAGATATTAGCCATTCAAGAAGCTTGTAGTAAGATCGGCAGTTGGAGATTAGAAGAAACCACTTTATATGTCACATTAGAACCATGCCCTATGTGTGCTGGTGCTATTCTACAATCACGGATCCCCCGCGTTGTGTATGGTGCAAGAGATGCTAAAGCAGGCTGCGTGGATTCCCTCTATAATCTTTTAAACGACAATAGATTTAATCATATGTGTGAAGTGATAGAAGGTGTTTTAGCAGAGGAATGCGGTAGCCTTCTTACACAATTTTTTCGCAATCTTCGAGAACAAAAAAAGAATCAGAAACGCGGATAATACCGTTTCTGATTCTTTTTTTTTTATTTAATTACCGTTTTTCCACCCATGTATGGAACTAAAACTTCTGGAACCACTACTGTCCCATCTACTTGTTGATAGTTTTCTAATATTGCCGCAACCGTACGTCCAAGTGCAAGTCCACTACCGTTTAAAGTGTGTACATATTCCGGTTTAGCCCCAGCCTCTCTTCTAAAGCGAATACCTGAACGACGAGCTTGGAAATCCTCAAAATTACTGCAAGAAGAAATTTCTTTGTACTCGCCGTAGCTTGGTAACCAAACTTCTAGATCATATTTTTTGGCTGCGGTAAAACCTAAATCAGCAGTACACATATGAAGTACACGATATGGAAGACCTAATAATTGTAATACTTTTTCCGCATGACCAATCAAAAGCTCCAACTGTTCATATGAATCTTCCGGTTTCACAAAACGAACAAGTTCCACTTTGTTGAATTGATGCTGACGGATTAAACCACGTGTATCACGACCTGCAGAACCTGCCTCTGAACGGAAACAAGCACTAAATGCAGCAAATGCTTGTGGAAGTTGTCCTCCAGCTAAAATTTCATCCCGATAATAATTCGTCACAGGTACCTCTGACGTTGGAATTAAGAAATAATCCTCTTCATTTACTAAGAATGCATCTTCTTCAAACTTTGGTAGTTGCCCTGTGCCAGTTAAACTTGCACGATTTGCTAAATAAGGAGGAAGCATTTCTTCATATCCATGCTCTTCAGAATGTAAGTCCATCATGAAATTTATTAATGCACGTTCGAGTCTTGCCCCTAAACCAAGATAAAAAGCAAAACGACTTCCTGTAACTTTTGCTGCACGCTCAAAATCTACTATTTTTAAATCGGTTGCAATATCCCAATGCGCTTTTGTTTCAAAATCGAAAGAGGGGGCTTCTCCCCATTTACGGATTTCCACATTGTCATCTTCAGAATCACCAATTGGAACACTATCATGTGGAATATTAGGAATACGCATCATCATATAGTCAAATTTCTCTTCCACATCTCTTAACTCATCATCTAATACTTTGATTTCATCGCCCACTTCACGCATACGAGCGATCAAATCATCCGCATTTTCTTTATTTCGTTTCATTTCTGATATCTTTTGAGAAAACTCATTTCTTTCTGCTTTTAACACTTCTGTTTTTGCAATTAATTCTCTACGCTTTTGATCTAAAGGTTGAAATTGATCAAACTCAGAAATATCTTCTCCACGTTTAGCAAGTTTTGCTTTTACATCTTCATAATGGTCTCGTACAAATTTTACATCTAACATACGAAATTCCTCCTTTTAATTAATAAAAAAACGCAAAAAAGCCCTCATCCCAAATAGAAGGGACGAGAGCATACCCGCGTTGCCACCCTGATTGATTTAGTATCATACCAAATCCACTTGTCTCATAACGGTTTTTCAACCGGCCACGACTTACTAAATATTCAGCCGCGCAACTCAAAGGATGGATTCACAAGTGTTAATATCAGCTTACACCAACCGCTGACTCTCTAGAAAAAACGTGCTTGTTACTACTTCCTATCATCGTTTTTAGAATTCATGAAATTACTCATACTTTACTATAGGTTTACTCGTTTTGCAAGCCTTTCCCTCACCATTTCGATAAAATACGCAGTAATTCGGTGATCATCCGTCAGTTCTGGGTGAAAGGAGCATCCTAACAAATGTCCCTGTCTTGCCATGACGATTCTTCCTTCAAAAGTAGCAAGTATATCAACAGTCTCACCAACGTCTACAATATGTGGTGCAGATATAAATACAGCAGGAAAATGTTCTGCAACATCCTTAATCTTTAAATTTGTTTCGAAGCTATACACTTGTCTACCGAAGGAATTACGCTCTACTTTCGCATCCAAAACGTCAATATGTGCAAAATCATACCCAACAAGATGCTTAGCTAGTAATATTAGTCCAGCACAAGTTCCAAACATTGGCTTACCCGCTGCAGCAAATTGTTGTAAAGACTCAAGCATTTCAAATCGGCCAATTAGTTTACGCATGGTTGTACTTTCTCCACCAGGGAGGATTAATCCATCAACTAAAGTTAAATCACTTGTATTTTTTATTGCAATTGCTTCTGCCCCGCACGCTTCTATAGATCGAACATGCTCACTCACCGCTCCTTGAAGAGCTAATACGCCGATCTTTACCATCTTACCACCCTCTATCTTGCATACGATCTTGTGCAGCTAAACGAGAAATTTCAATTCCCTTCATCGGAATCCCTAGGTCTTTTGATATTTCTACAAGTAATTTGTAATCCATATAATGTGTTGTTGCTTCTACGATGGCTCTTGCAAATTTCTCAGGGTTTTCTGATTTAAAAATACCAGATCCTACAAATACGCCATCCGCCCCAAGCTCCATCATTAAAGCAGCATCCGCTGGGGTCGCTACGCCACCTGCTGCAAAGTTTACAACCGGTAATTTACCATGATGTTTAATTTGTAATAAAACATCATACGGTGCTCCTAAAATTTTTGCTTCTGTCATTAATTCATCTTCGTTCATATGAACAATTTTGCGTACATGTGCACTTACTTTCCGTAAATGACGAACGGCTTCTACAATATTCCCTGTTCCAGGTTCGCCTTTTGTACGAAGCATAGAAGCTCCTTCACCAATACGACGAGCTGCTTCTCCTAAATCTTTACATCCACATACAAATGGTACTGTAAATTGACTTTTACGTAAGTGGTATTCTTCATCTGCAGGAGTTAATACTTCTGATTCATCAATATAGTCAACGCCCATTGCTTCTAAGATGCGAGCTTCTGTGATATGTCCAATCCGTGCTTTTGCCATTACTGGAATTGTCACTGCTCCCATGACCTCTTCCACAATGCTTGGATCTGCCATACGCGCAACGCCACCAGCTGCGCGAATATCTGATGGTACACGTTCTAACGCCATTACTGCTACTGCACCTGCTGCTTCAGCAATTCGAGCTTGTTCTGCATTAATAACGTCCATAATAACGCCACCTTTTTGCATTTCAGCCATTCCTCTTTTAACTCGATCCGTTCCCGTAAAATTAATAGTCATTATTATTCCCTCCATTATCTTTATGAATTTAGTATAATAAAAGATGACCATTTTAAAAGCGTCAGAAAATAAGGATACGAAGGGGTCAGATTGGAGTGAAGAATGGACTATCTAATGTTTCAGCTTGAAAAAAACGCTAAAACTCCTTTATACGAGCAACTTTACAACGAAATTAAAGAAGCTATAATAGACGGAACAATTGAAGAAGGAGCAAAACTTCCATCCAAAAGAAAATTAGCTGAGTTCTTAGCTGTAAGCCAAACAACTATTGAATTTGCCTATAGTCAACTTGTAGCAGAAGGTTTTATTTCTTCGGAAGCAAGAAAAGGATTTTTTGTTCAAAATTTGGAAGACTTAGCTCTTATTGAACAAGAATCCACCCATATGACTAGAGAAGGAAACGAGACGGAAGATATTTTTATAGATTTTTCACCAGGAAAAATTGATACAGAATCTTTTCCTTTTGCTATATGGCGAAAATATATGAAAGAAATAATCAGTGAGGCAAATAAGGATTTCCTACAACTGGGGCATCCTCAAGGAGATTTTGAATTAAGACAGCAAATTTCTTCTTATTTATATCAATCACGAGGTGTTAAGTGTACACCTGAACAAATTATACTTGGGTCTGGAACAGAGCAACTAATGCCCTTAATCATCCGCTTACTTGGCAAAGAAGCTATTTACGGAATTGAAAATCCTGGGTATCCACTTACACACCATTTATTTTTAGAGGATAAGCATAAATCGATTCCCATTCCAGTCGATATAGAAGGCGTAATTGTTTCGCAATTAGAACAAACAAATGCAACCGTCATGTATGTAACTCCTTCCCACCAGTTCCCTACTGGGGCTGTTCTATCTGCCACACGTCGTAGTCAGCTGTTATCCTGGGCTTACCAACAAGAGAATAGATATATTATCGAAGACGATTACGATAGTGAATTTAGATACACAGGCAGACCAATTCCTTCCTTACAAGGAATCGATCAAAATCAACGGGTTATTTATTTAAGTACATTTTCAAAATCATTAATGCCTTCCCTTCGTATTGCTTATGCCGTATTACCAAAAACACTTATTATGCAATACATGCAAAAGTATTCCTATTACGCTGCTACAGTACCTCGCATGGACCAGCATGTATTAACGAAGTTTATGGAATCCGGTCATTTTGCTAAACATCTAAATAAAATGAGAAAAATTTATAAACGAAAACTAGAAATTGTTACGAAAACTATTGCTGAGTTTAATCCTATTGTTACTATTTCAGGTGAACAAGCAGGTATGCATATTTTGTTGACGATTCATACTTGTAAAACAGAAGAAGAGTTGGTACTACTCTCCAAACAAGCAGGAATTCGAATATATGCTCTTCAAGAATATATAACTGGAGATTTTGAGAATGCTTCGACACCTAAAATTGTGCTAGGATTTGGAGGAATTGATACGAATGATATCTCAGCTTCTATAAACACATTAATAAAAGTATGGGAAATTAGAAAAACACCGTAAACTCATTAGAGAGCTCACGGTGTTTTTTTAAAATAGTCCGCCTATAAAGTCAGTTGTACTATGCCATAAATTACCAAAGAATTTACCGATACCTTTGAACATTAAACTAATCCAACTTGCGCGGTCTACATCTTCAGTTGTCACCACATCTACTTCTGTTGCTTTATCGGTTACATAACCATAATCAGTTCCCTCCGTCTTTTCGAGATGAACTGTACCTACTACAGTACCCTTTTTAACATCCGCCTCTAAAGCTTTTTCTTTCGGAGTGAAAATTGGCTTGTACTGATCTTTTTCACTTGTTTTAATAACCATTGATATTGGATCTTTTACAGCAATTGAAACGGAATCTTCTTTTCCTTTTTCAACTGGTAATGTTTCATTTTCAGGAATTTTATATCCCGATGGAACTATTTCTGTTTTAGAAAACTGAGCAAACCCATAATCAAATAACGCTCTTGCTGCATCAAATCGAGCTTTATAAGAACCAGCTCCATTTGCATCTACAGCCTTCATCACAACCGCAATAACACGCATTCCATTTCTTGTAGCTGTTCCCGTAAAACAATGTCCTGCAAATTCTGTTGTACCTGTCTTTAATCCATCTACACCTTCATATTTGTATATTAGTCCTGGTAACATCCAATTCCAGTTACTCATTTCAATTGCATCTGACGTCCCTTTACGGAATGTCTTTTTAGCTATTTTCGTTGTTTCTAATACTTCTGGATAATCTTTCATTAAATTATATGCAAGTGTTGCTACCGATTTTGCTGCCATCACGTTTTCATCAGTGGCACCTGAATTAGCTGGATACATGCCTTGTAAATCCGCATTATTCAAACCTGTTGAATTGACAAATTTATAACCTTTCAGGCCCATTTCCGCTGCTTTATCATTCATTAGCTTCACAAAGTTTTCTTCCGTCCCTCCAATAGTCTCTGCTATAGCTATTGTAGCTGCATTTGCAGAGTATATTGCCATTGCCTCATAAAGTTCATGAATGGAATAGCTACCATCCTGGCGAAGAGGTACATTACTTAATGCGCGATTTTGAGAAATTTTGTATGTATAATCTGTAACAGAATACTGTTGATCCCAAGAAATTTTCCCATCTTTAATCGCTTCAAATAATAAATACTCTGTCATCATTTTAGTCATACTGGCAATACCTAATGGTGCATCTGCATTTTTCTCGTATAGAATTTTACCTGTATCTGCATCAACTAATATTGCTGCATCGACATTTAAATTTAAACTTTCCTCAGCTTTTGTAGCAGTCGGCATTCCACATACAACTGAAACAAGAAACATAGGAAGTACTAGCCATTTAATCATTGATGTCATCCAAACTTTCTTCACTACTGTACCCCCACTATAAGTTTTTTCAATGCCCATTTTAACACACTTTGTTACTTCATAGCACTTTCCGCAAAAAAAGCACCCATTTTGCCTAGATAAAGACGTTAAATGGATGCAAAAGGTTCTTTCTACGTTACTTATGATATGGAATAGTTAGGTGCTTCTTTCGTAATTTGGACATCATGTGGATGGCTTTCTCGTAAACCTGCACCAGTCATGCGTATGAACTGTGCATTTTCACGTAAATCTTGTAAATTTCCTGTTCCACAATAGCCCATACCAGCTCGAACACCACCAAGTAATTGATGAACTGTATCTGAAAGTGGTCCTTTATATGGTAGACGACCTTCAATTCCTTCTGGTACTAATTTTTTAGCTTCTTCTTGGAAATAACGATCTTTTGAACCTTTTTCCATAGCAGCAATTGACCCCATACCACGGTAAGTCTTAAAGCGTCTACCTTGGAATATTTCTGTCTCTCCAGGACTTTCTGTTGTACCTGCAAGTAAACTTCCTAGCATGACAACATGTCCACCTGCTGCAAGTGCCTTGATAATATCACCAGAGTACTTAATACCACCATCTGCAATAATTGTTTTTCCAACTTCACGAGCTTCCGTTGCACAATCATATACTGCTGTAATTTGTGGTACTCCAACACCTGCTACAACACGGGTAGTACATATTGAACCTGGCCCAATACCAACTTTTACAACGTCAGCACCTGCTTCAAATAGCGCACGAGTAGCTTCACCAGTTGCAACATTTCCAGCAATAATGTCTAAGTTAGGATATGCTTCACGAATACTCTTTACAGTATCCATAACACCTTGTGAGTGTCCATGAGCTGTGTCAATCACAATAACATCTACTTGTGCTTGAACAAGCTTTTCAATTCGGTGCATTGTATCTTTGGTTACTCCAACTGCCGCTCCAACCAATAGGCGTCCATGTTGATCTTTTGCTGCATTTGGAAATTCAATCACTTTCTCAATATCTTTGATTGTAATGAGACCTTTTAGGATTCCATTTTCATCTACAATAGGAAGTTTTTCTATTTTATACTGTTGTAAGATTTTCTCTGCATCTTCTAAAGTCGTACCAACTGCAGCAGTTACTAATTTTTCTTTCGTCATTACTTCATCAATTATTAAAGAATAATCTTGAATGAAACGTAGATCACGATTAGTAATAATTCCAACTAACTTTTGTTCATCTTTATTGTTTACTATTGGAACTCCAGAAATTCTGTATTTCCCCATTAAATGTTCAGCATCATATACTTGATGAGTTGGAGTTAAGAAAAAAGGATCTGTAATAACTCCATTCTCGGAACGTTTAACCGTTTCCACTTGCTCGGCCTGTTCTTCAATACTCATATTTTTGTGAATAATACCAAGACCGCCTTGACGAGCCATAGCAATTGCCATCTTTGCTTCTGTAACAGTGTCCATACCAGCACTAATGATTGGAATGTTTAACTTAATTTTTGATGTTAATTGAACAGACAAATCCACATCTTTCGGTAATACTTCTGACTGTGCTGGAACTAGTAAAACATCATCAAACGTTAAACCTTCTTTTTGAAATTTAGACTCCCACATTTTCCGAATTTCCTCCTCTATAATTGAATATTATTGTAAGGTTATCAGCGCCTAGACTCACTGTCAAGAATCAAATAGTAATACAATTATTCCGATTTTTCTATTTAAATTGTTTTTTTATATCTTGTAGCATTTTAGATGGAGAAGTTTGTGGAGCATATCGGTCTATTACTTTCCCGTCTTTATTTATAAGGAATTTTGTAAAATTCCACTTAATTGCCTCAGATAAAAATCCCTTTTTTTCTGACACTAAAAATTGAAATAAAGGTTCAGCCTCTTTTCCTTTCACATTTACTTTTGCAAATATAGGAAATGTTACCCCATAATTCAACTGACAAAATTCAATAGTGCTTTCAATTTCTTCAAATTCTTGATTATTAAATTGATCGCAAGGAAATCCTAGTATTATGAGCCCTTCTTCTTTGTAAGTTTCATATAATTTCTGTAGTTCTGCAAACTGTGGTGTAAAACCACAATGACTTGCAGTATTTACAATAATCATTGGTTTATCTTTGTATATATTTAAGGAAACATCTTCACCTTTTGTATTCTTCACCGTAAAGTCGTAAATAGTAGTCATTTTTTCTCTCCTTTTTTTAAGCTTATCTCTACCTTATTTCTTTCTTTAAATAATCTCAAGAATTTAGTTTGTGTTTAAAGGGACACCCTTCATGTAGGTAGTTTTAAAAAGTAATTTTATCCCTCTTAATTTTTTGAAAGAACTATAAGGTTTTATAGAATACAGCAAGCGATATTAGTGTATTTGCATCACGACTGTTGGTTATCATATTTTTTCTAACTACTACATTTAGGTTAATGTACGATTAGTTTTCCGTCTTAGTGTAGATATAATGCGTCTTAGTTACCGCTAGGATTTTCGCTGCAGGGCGGACGCTTTCCGTGGGGTGAGCGATGCCCCATCACCGACGCTACGCGTACGATGTGATGGGGCATCTGTCTCACTCATCCCACAGGAGTCGCCGACCTTTCGCTACAATCCACTAGAGCTTGCTAGTTATTCTGAGTTGTGGAATTGTGTATAAAAAAGAGAAGAATAATTTCTTTTTTAACTAAACTCCCCTTTTTTCCAACTAAATATTAAAAAGTGCCACAAGAATAGAGGTTTTTTGTTAGTACGCGTTATTAAAAGTGCGTGCAATTAATCAGTGCTATCTCATGCCAAGTTAAAACTTTATTATGAGAAATTTGTCGTGTTCATCATGTGATTTGTCTCGATCATCTATTTATTGGATTTCACTTCAGATAATACAGTTAAGATTGAAAAGTGAATAGTGAAACTGAATAGCTAGCAAATATGCTGGTTTGCAGCGGCAGACGGCGACTCCGAAGGGATCAGGGAGACAGATGAGACCGCACCAGCGGCGCACATGCGACGGTGCTGGCTCATCGCTCCCCCCTCTGAATGCGTCCGCCTAGAGCGGAAATCCCGGCGGTTACTAAGACGCACTATTTCTAAAAAGCGTACTGAAACATATAACTGTAAGCCATAATCTTGTTTCATTAAATAGAAGACGTTAGATAATCAATAGACTTGTTTTTGTATAAGTACTTATTAAAGAATGGTTGCTAGACTAGGAGTGACCAAGTCTCCAAATATGCAGTATATCTAGGCGAAAGAGCTAATTTAATACAGCAATTTCAATTAAAAAGTACCTTGAATTATTATCCATAATCAGTTAAAAGACGTCACTTTGAGATCAATTCTGCGGTAACCGAGACTAAATCTCACAGACTTGTATATATAAAAAAAAGTCGTCACCGATTACTCGGTAACGACTTTTTATAGTGCCCAGCGACGTCCTACTCTTGCAGGGGGAAACCCCCAACTACCATCGGCGCTGAAGAGCTTAACTTCCGTGTTCGGTATGGGAACGGGTGTGACCTCTTCGCCATCATCACTAGACTAGTTCGGCTTTCAATACACTGCGCATTGCGTTGTCAACTTCATTCGATCAATCAGTCACGTACTTAAGTACGCTCCTTCTTTCTCTCAATCGTTTCCTAGCACTGCTTGCGTCTTGGAACCCTTTAATTTGAGTGCTTGTTCACTCAAAACTGGATAAAAGACATTGAAATGTGCAAATTCTATTTGGTTAAGTCCTCGATCGATTAGTATTCGTCAGCTGCACATGTCGCCACGCTTCCACCCCGAACCTATCTACCTCATCGTCTTTGAGGGATCTTACTTACTTGCGTAATGGGAAATCTCATCTTGAGGGGGGCTTCGTGCTTAGATGCTTTCAGCACTTATCCCGTCCACACATAGCTACCCAGCGATGCTCTTGGCAGAACAACTGGTACACCAGCGGTGTGTCCATCCCGGTCCTCTCGTACTAAGGACAGCTCCTCTCAAATTTCCTACGCCCACGACGGATAGGGACCGAACTGTCTCACGACGTTCTGAACCCAGCTCGCGTACCGCTTTAATGGGCGAACAGCCCAACCCTTGGGACCGACTACAGCCCCAGGATGCGATGAGCCGACATCGAGGTGCCAAACCTCCCCGTCGATGTGGACTCTTGGGGGAGATAAGCCTGTTATCCCCGGGGTAGCTTTTATCCGTTGAGCGATGGCCCTTCCATGCGGAACCACCGGATCACTAAGCCCGTCTTTCGACCCTGCTCGACTTGTAGGTCTCGCAGTCAAGCTCCCTTCTGCCTTTACACTCTTCGAATGATTTCCAACCATTCTGAGGGAACCTTTGGGCGCCTCCGTTACACTTTAGGAGGCGACCGCCCCAGTCAAACTACCCGCCTGACACTGTCTCCTACCCGGGTTACGGGTATGGGTTAGAATTTCAATACAACCAGGGCAGTATCCCACCGACGCCTCCTCCGAAGCTGGCGCTCCGGGCTCTAAGGCTCCTGCCTATCCTGTACAAGTTGCACCAAAATTCAATATCAAGCTATAGTAAAGCTCCACGGGGTCTTTCCGTCCTGTCGCGGGTAACCTGCATCTTCACAGGTACTATAATTTCACCGAGTCTCTCGTTGAGACAGTGCCCAGATCGTTACGCCTTTCGTGCGGGTCGGAACTTACCCGACAAGGAATTTCGCTACCTTAGGACCGTTATAGTTACGGCCGCCGTTTACTGGGGCTTCAATTCGCACCTTCGCTTGCGCTAAGCACTCCTCTTAACCTTCCAGCACCGGGCAGGCGTCAGCCCCTATACTTCACCTTACGGTTTTGCAGAGACCTGTGTTTTTGCTAAACAGTCGCCTGGGCCTATTCACTGCGGCTCTTCTAGGCTATACACCCAAAAGAGCACCCCTTCTCCCGAAGTTACGGGGTCATTTTGCCGAGTTCCTTAACGAGAGTTCTCTCGCTCACCTTAGGATTCTCTCCTCGACTACCTGTGTCGGTTTGCGGTACGGGCACCTATCACCTCGCTAGAGGCTTTTCTTGGCAGTGTGAAATCAGGAACTTCGGACTAAGTCCTCGCCATCACAGCTCAATGTTACAGAGTGCGGATTTGCCTACACTCACACCTTACTGCTTGGACATGCATAACCAACAGCATGCTTACCCTATCCTTCTGCGTCCCCCCATTGCTCAAACGGTGGTTTGGTGGTACAGGAATATCAACCTGTTGTCCATCGTCTACGCCTATCGGCCTCGACTTAGGTCCCGACTAACCCTGAGCGGACGAGCCTTCCTCAGGAAACCTTAGTCATACGGTGGATGGGATTCTCACCCATCTTTCGCTACTCATACCGGCATTCTCACTTCTAAGCGCTCCACCAGTCCTTCCGGTCTGACTTCAACGCCCTTAGAACGCTCTCCTACCACTGATACCATAGGTATCAATCCACAGCTTCGGTGATTTGTTTAGCCCCGATACATTTTCGGCGCAGCGTCACTCGACCAGTGAGCTATTACGCACTCTTTAAATGATGGCTGCTTCTAAGCCAACATCCTGGTTGTCTAAGCAACGCCACATCCTTTTCCACTTAACAAATACTTTGGGACCTTAGCTGGTGGTCTGGGCTGTTTCCCTCTTGACTACGGATCTTATCACTCGCAGTCTGACTCCCAAACATAAATCATTGGCATTCGGAGTTTGTCTGAATTCGGTAACCCGGGATGGGCCCCTAGTCCAAACAGTGCTCTACCTCCAAGATTCTAACGTTTGAGGCTAGCCCTAAAGCTATTTCGGAGAGAACCAGCTATCTCCAGGTTCGATTGGAATTTCTCCGCTACCCACACCTCATCCCCGCACTTTTCAACGTGCGTGGGTTCGGACCTCCAGTAAGTGTTACCTTACCTTCATCCTGGACATGGGTAGATCACCTGGTTTCGGGTCTACGACCACATACTCATTCGCCCTATTCAGACTCGCTTTCGCTGCGGCTCCGTCTTCTCAACTTAACCTTGCATGTAATCGTAACTCGCCGGTTCATTCTACAAAAGGCACGCCATCACCCATTAACGGGCTCTGACTACTTGTAGGCACGCGGTTTCAGGATCTATTTCACTCCCCTTCCGGGGTGCTTTTCACCTTTCCCTCACGGTACTGGTTCACTATCGGTCACTAGGTAGTATTTAGCCTTGGGAGATGGTCCTCCCAGATTCCGACGGAATTTCACGTGTTCCGCCGTACTCAGGATACACTCAAGAGAGAATGAACTTTTGACTACGGGGCTTTTACCCTATCCTGCGGACCTTTCCAGATCGCTTCGTCTAACTCATTCCTTTGTAACTCTATGTAGAGTGTCCTACAACCCCAAGAGGCAAGCCTCTTGGTTTGGGCTATTCCCGTTTCGCTCGCCGCTACTCAGGGAATCGATTTTTCTTTCTCTTCCTCCAGGTACTTAGATGTTTCAGTTCCCTGGGTGTGCCACAGATACGCTATGTATTCACGTAAATGTACTGCTCCATTACGAACAGTGGGTTTCCCCATTCGGAAATCTCCGGATCAAAGCTCACTTACAGCTCCCCGAAGCATATCGGTGTTAGTGCCGTCCTTCTTCGGCTCCTAGTGCCAAGGCATTCACCGCGCGCCCTTATTAACTTAACCTAATTTGGTCCTCCGTGAAAACACGGACTTCCTATAGTAGTTAAAAATACTACGCAAAATATAATCACAAAAGTGATTACAAATTGAATTTCTTGAATTTGTTTCTTTCAATGTCTTTTTATCCAGTTTTCAAAGAACAAGTTTTCAAATGCTCATAAAAATGAACATTCAAAACTGAACTGCAAAACGTTAAGATACAGATAAAAATCTGTATTCCGATATTATCCTTAGAAAGGAGGTGATCCAGCCGCACCTTCCGATACGGCTACCTTGTTACGACTTCACCCCAATCATCTGTCCCACCTTCGGCGGCTGGCTCCCGTAAGGGTTACCCCACCGACTTCGGGTGTTACAAACTCTCGTGGTGTGACGGGCGGTGTGTACAAGGCCCGGGAACGTATTCACCGTGGCATGCTGATCCACGATTACTAGCGATTCCGGCTTCATGTAGGCGAGTTGCAGCCTACAATCCGAACTGAGAACGGTTTTATGGGATTAGCTCACCCTCGCGGGGTTGCGACCCTCTGTACCGTCCATTGTAGCACGTGTGTAGCCCAGGTCATAAGGGGCATGATGATTTGACGTCATCCCCACCTTCCTCCGGTTTATCACCGGCAGTCACCTTAGAGTGCCCAACTAAATGCTGGCAACTAAGATCAAGGGTTGCGCTCGTTGCGGGACTTAACCCAACATCTCACGACACGAGCTGACGACAACCATGCACCACCTGTCACCGCTGTCCCCGAAGGGAAAGATCTATCTCTAGAACGGTCAACGGGATGTCAAGACCTGGTAAGGTTCTTCGCGTTGCTTCGAATTAAACCACATGCTCCACCGCTTGTGCGGGCCCCCGTCAATTCCTTTGAGTTTCAGTCTTGCGACCGTACTCCCCAGGCGGAGTGCTTAATGCGTTAGCTGCAGCACTAAGGGGCGGAAACCCCCTAACACTTAGCACTCATCGTTTACGGCGTGGACTACCAGGGTATCTAATCCTGTTTGCTCCCCACGCTTTCGCGCCTCAGCGTCAGTTACAGACCAGAAAGCCGCCTTCGCCACTGGTGTTCCTCCAAATCTCTACGCATTTCACCGCTACACTTGGAATTCCGCTTTCCTCTTCTGTACTCAAGTCCCCCAGTTTCCAATGACCTTCCACGGTTGAGCCGTGGGATTTCACATCAGACTTAAAGGACCGCCTGCGCGCGCTTTACGCCCAATAATTCCGGACAACGCTTGCCACCTACGTATTACCGCGGCTGCTGGCACGTAGTTAGCCGTGGCTTTCTAATGAGGTACCGTCAAGGTACGAGCAGTTACTCTCGTACTTGTTCTTCCCTCACAACAGAGTTTTACGATCCGAAAACCTTCTTCACTCACGCGGCATTGCTCCATCAGACTTTCGTCCATTGTGGAAGATTCCCTACTGCTGCCTCCCGTAGGAGTCTGGGCCGTGTCTCAGTCCCAGTGTGGCCGATCACCCTCTCAGGTCGGCTACGCATCGTCGCCTTGGTGAGCCGTTACCTCACCAACTAGCTAATGCGCCGCGGGCCCATCCTGTAGTGACAGCCGAAACCGTCTTTTAACATTTCCCCATGTGAGGAAATGGATTATTCGGTATTAGCCCCGGTTTCCCGGAGTTATCCCAATCTACAGGGCAGGTTGCCCACGTGTTACTCACCCGTCCGCCGCTAAATCAGAAGAAGCAAGCTTCTTCGTCATTCGCTCGACTTGCATGTATTAGGCATGCCGCCAGCGTTCGTCCTGAGCCAGGATCAAACTCTCCATAATAGAGAACTTAAAAAGCTCATTTTGTTTTGCTGGCATCATCATTAAATGATGTCCAAATTGTTTTGCCATCAAACTAACCGAAGTCAGTCTTTCAAGCTATATTTCTTAACGTTTTGCATGTTCAGTTTTCAATGTTCATGTTGTCGACTTGTTTTGGCGACTTCTATATAATATCAAGAATAAACATCTATGTCAACACTTTATTGAAATTAAATAAAAAGCCCTTTCCCTTCTGAATAAAATTAGGAAAGAGCAACATAAATTAGTTACATAATTGTCTCTATATGAACAGTTCTATTGGCTGCCAAATCAATTATTTGGCCAGATTCAGTTAATCTAATCATAGGTCGAAATGGCAAATCTCTATGCATGAAAACTATTTCTCCTTTTTCCCCTGTAGATAAAAGAACTGGTGTAGAAATAGGTAGAGCACCTACTAATGAAATCAAAGCATTTACGACCTCAATATTATATTTACCGAACTCTTCTTCTTTAATCATTTCCAATACTTTAAAAGATGAAGTTTTTGCGCGATATATTCGTTCTGATGTCATAGCATGATAAACATCCGCTACAGCAATTATTTGAGAAAGCGTGGAAATACTATCCAACTTTTCACCTTTTGGATAACCACTACCATCTAATCTTTCGTGATGTTGGAAAATAGCAATTTTCATCTCAGGCTTTAGTAAAGGACTGTCTTTAACCATTTGAAAACTGTGAATCGTATGTTTCTTAATCTCGGAAAAGTCTGCTTCCGTTAAATACGCCTTTTTTTCTCTAATTTTTTTATCTACTTTTGCCATTCCAATATCAGCCATTAAGCCTGCAGTTGCAATTTGAATAGTTTGTCCAACTGAGTATCCCATTTTTTTAGCGATGGCACCAGAAAGTATTCCAACTGCTATGGAATGATGAGCAATATACTGTTCTATAGAAGAGTAGTCATTCAAATGGAAAAAGATTTGTCTTTCTTCCAATGCACTTTCTATTATAGGTATTAATATATTTCGTAACTTTGCTACATCAACTTTCATCCCCGATTCCCAAGTATTAAATTCCTTTTGAAAATTATTCACTCCATCATTATATAAATTGATAAATTCCACTTTCATTTCTGGTAGAGTTTCTTTTATTATTTTATTTACTTTTTTGTTGTTTAATTTGCTTATTATTTCTTCGTCAGATCTACTAAATTGGTTATCAATTACTATTGGTACTTTGTTTATATTAAAAGCACGTAATACTTGAATATGCTCTCTTGATACTTTCGTGTCTTTTCGTATAATAGGAGATTGCGTGTTAACCAAAATATCTTCCGCAATCATACTTCCTAATTTTAACTCGTCTAAATTCTCTAATGTATATTCCAATATATTTCCCCCTTCTCTCTAATTTTTCTTAATTATACCAAATATTCATTATTTAAATATGCAAAAAAAAACTCTTAGACAAAAATATTGTCTAAGAGTTTTTTCATTTATTCTTCTGTATTTTCTATTATAGACCCATTTATTTCATTAGAAGAAATTTCATTTACTACTTCTTCTTCTTCTTCTTCGTCTTCTTTTTCTACTTTTTCTACTTTTGCAACAGTAGCAATTAACTCGTCATCCGATAATCTCATTAATCGGACACCTTGTGTGCTTCTACCAGTTATTGATATATCATTTACATCCATACGAATAAGCATACCGTTTATCGTAATTAACATTAGATCCTCAGTTCCATCAACTGCCTTAACTGCAGATAAAGGACCGTTTTTATCGGTAATTTGGCAAGTTTTTACACCCATTCCACCACGACTCTGTAAGCGGTATTCTATTTCTGGTGTTCGTTTGCCGTAACCATTTTCTGTTACAACTAAAATTTCTTGTTCAGGTTCGATAATTTCCATACCAACTACATAATCGTCATCTTTTAAACGAATGCCTCTAACCCCACCAGCTGTTCTACCCATAGAGCGGATATCTGTTTCTTCAAATCGGACTAATTTTCCTTGACGTGTCCCAATAATGATTTGTTTACTTCCATCTGTTAAGCGTACTGCAATAAGTTCATCGTCTTCACGTAAAGAGATGGCTATTAATCCATTTGCTCGAATATGAGCAAAACCAGATACAGGAGAGCGCTTCGTTACACCTTGTTTTGTAGTGAATATGAAATAGTTATCTTCTTCGAAAGAAGCCATTGGTATCATTGCGGTAACTTGTTCATCTTTTTCAATACCTAGCAAGTTAACAAGTGGCAAGCCTTTCGCTGTACGGCCATATTCCGGAACTTCGAATCCTCTTGCACGATACACTTTTCCTTTGTTTGTAAAAAACAATATAGTGTCATGTGTTGATGTATACAATAAATGTTCTACGAAGTCATTTTCGTTCGTTCCCATTCCTTGGACACCACGACCTCCACGTTTTTGGCTCTTATACGTATTTGCAGGTAAACGTTTAATGTAACCTTTATTGGTTAAAGTAAGGACAGAGTTTTCCACTGGAATTAAGTCTTCATCTTCTAACACTTCTGCTCCACCAGCAACAATTTCTGTTCTTCGCTTATCACTATAACGATCTTTAATTTCTGTAATCTCTTCTCTTATTATCTCAAGTATTCTATAGTCATTGGCTAAAATAAATTTCAATTCATCTATTAGTTTTACAAGTGCACTATATTCGTCTTCAATTTTATCACGTTCTAACCCTGTTAAACGCTGCAAACGCATATCTAAAATTGCTTGGGCTTGACGTTCAGACAAATTGAATTTCTCCATCAAACCATTTTTTGCTTCTTCGCCGGTTTGAGAAGCTCTGATTAATGTAATAATTTCATCTATATGATCTAAAGCAATTCGTAAGCCCTCTAAAATATGAGCACGATCTTCTGCTTTATTTAGCTCAAATTGAGTGCGACGACGAATAATTACTTTTTGATGCTCTAGATAATGGTAAAGCATTTCTTTTATGTTCAATACTTTAGGTTGATTATCAACAAGTGCGAGCATATTGACTCCAAAGCTAGATTGTAATGCAGTTTGTTTATATAAATTGTTAAGTAAAACATGTGAATTAGCATCTTTTCTAACTTCAATTACAATTCGCATTCCATTTCGGTCAGATTCATCTGCTAAATGGGTAATACCATCAATTTTTTTATCACGAACTAATTCTGCAATCTTCTCGATTAAACGTGCTTTGTTTACTTGATAAGGTAATTCAGTAACAATAATTACTTCTTTACCACTAGCTTTTAGCTCTATTTCAACTTTTGCTCGAATTAATATAGAACCTCTACCAGTTTCATATGCACGACGAATGCCGCTTCTACCTAAGATAATACCCGCAGTAGGAAAGTCAGGACCAGGGATTATGGTCATTAACTCTTCAATTGTAATTGCAGGATTTTCAGATAAAGCTAATACTCCATCAATTACTTCACCTAAATTATGAGAAGGAATATTTGTTGCCATCCCTACAGCAATACCCGAAGCACCATTTACCAGTAAGTTTGGATATCTACTAGGTAAAACAACGGGTTCTTTTTCTTGTCCATCGTAGTTATCTTTATAATCAATGGTATTTTTATTGATGTCCCGTAATAATTCTAAAGCAATTTTAGACATACGAGATTCTGTATAACGCATAGCAGCTGCTCCGTCACCATCTACAGAACCAAAGTTACCATGACCATCCACCAACATATAACGATAACTAAAATCTTGTGCCATACGAACCATTGCTTCATAAATGGAAGAGTCACCATGTGGATGATACTTCCCCATAACGTCTCCAACAATACGAGCAGATTTTTTATGAGGTTTATCCGGTGTATTCCCCAATTCTTGCATACCATATAAGATTCGACGATGAACGGGTTTTAAACCATCACGAACATCTGGTAATGCACGGGATACAATTACGCTCATTGCATAGTCAAGGAAAGATGTTTTCATTTCTTGACTAATATTAATGCCTCTAACGCCTTTATTTGGAATTTCCGACATTCTCAATACCTCCAGTCACACACTTACTTAAATATCTAAATTTTTAACGTATACTGCATTTTCTTCGATAAATAGACGTCTAGGCTCTACATCTTCACCCATTAACTGTTCAAATACAGCATCAGCCTCCATAGCATTGTCTAAGTTTATTTGAAGTAATGTGCGAACGTCGGGGTCCATTGTTGTATCCCATAGTTGCGTTGCATCCATTTCACCGAGCCCTTTATATCGTTGAATATTAGGTTTTGAAGTTTTCGGTAAACGATCTATAATTTCTTTTAGTTGTTCGTCATTATAGCAATATTCTACATGTTTCCCTTGTTTCACTTGATATAACGGTGGTTGTGCAGCATACACATAGCCAGCTTCGATTAATGGTCTCATGAATCGAAAGAAGAATGTAAGTAATAAAGTTCTAATATGTGCACCGTCAACATCGGCATCAGTCATTATGATTATTTTATGGTAACGAGCTTTTTCTAAAGTAAATTCTTCTCCAATACCGGTACCAAGAGCTGTAATCATGGCACGTATTTCAGCGTTTCCAAGAATTCTATCTAAACGTGCTTTTTCCACGTTTAAAATTTTCCCACGCAAAGGTAATATTGCTTGGAAGTGACGATCTCGTCCTGATTTTGCCGAACCACCAGCAGAGTCACCTTCTACGATATACAATTCGCTTTCTGCAGGTACACGCGAAGAACAATCTGCCAGTTTGCCAGGAAGACTTGAAACTTCTAAAGCTGACTTTCTACGAGTAAATTCACGAGCTTTTTTTGCAGCGAGACGAGCTCTTGCAGCCATTAGGCCTTTGTCTACAACTTTTCGGGCAACTTGGGGATTTTCTAATAAAAAACGATCAAAACCTTCTGCAAATAAACTATTGGTAATAGTACTCACTTCTGAATTACCTAGTTTTGTCTTCGTTTGTCCTTCAAATTGGGGATCAGGGTGTTTAACGGAGACGATTGCTGTTAAACCTTCCCTTACATCGTCCCCCGATAGATTAGTATCCGCATCTTTTAAGAGACCATTTTTTCTAGCGTAGTCATTAATAACACGAGTGAGTGCCATTTTGAAACCTGACTCATGTGTTCCACCCTCATACGTATTAATATTATTCGCAAAAGATAATATATTAGACGAATATCCGGCATTATATTGCATAGCAATTTCAATGGAAATACCATCTTTTTCGCCTTCTACAAATATTGCTTCTTCCGTAATTGGCTCTTTAGATTTATTAAGATCCTCCACGTAAGATTTTATTCCGCCTTCATAATAATATTTAAAAGATTTTTCTTGTCCTTCTCGTTCATCCGCAATTGTAATAGACAAACCGCGATTTAGATAAGCCAGTTCACGTACACGATGGGATAAGAGATCAAATTCATATACAGTAGTTTCAGTGAAAATTTCAAAGTCTGCTTTAAATCTTGTTAATGTTCCAGTTTCATCTGAATCACCAACAACAGCTAATGGAGAACTAACATCTCCTCGTTCAAATTTAATACTATGAATTTTTCCATCACGTTTAACATATACTTCTGTAAACTCGGAAAGGGCATTTACAACAGATGCACCAACTCCGTGAAGTCCACCGGAGACTTTATAGCCTCCACCGCCAAATTTACCTCCAGCATGGAGAACGGTCATGATTACTTCAACTGCTGGTTTTCCCATTTTTTCTTGATTACTTACAGGGATTCCACGTCCATTATCTTCTACTCGGATCCAATTGTCTTTTTCAATTGTGACGATAATATGATCGCAATAGCCTGCAAGCGCTTCATCAATACTATTATCGACTATTTCCCACACCAAATGGTGGAGTCCTTTTGAACTGGTAGTACCAATATACATCCCTGGACGTTTTCTTACAGCTTCTAATCCCTCTAAAACTTGTATCTGTTCAGCATCATAAGAGGATTCTAATTCTTTTTCTTCCATTGCCAACTTGCTCACCCACTCTTTCATCACTTCAATAATGGTGAAACTAATCTATTTTAATATATTAGAAATTTATTGTTTTATCACAACTGCCCCTTGTTCCACATGAAACATTTGAGCCTGTTGAATAGTTTCATGTGCAAGACCATCTACACTTGTAGTAGTGACAAAGGTTTGTACATCCCCTTGAATGGTATTTAACAAATGAGACTGTCTATAATCATCAAGTTCTGACAAAACGTCATCCAGTAATAAAACAGGAGCTTCACCTACCTCCTGTTTTATAAGCTCTATCTCAGCAAGTTTTAAAGATAATGCCGTTGTACGCTGTTGTCCTTGGGATCCGAATGTTTGAACATCATAATTATTCACAAAAAATTGGAGATCATCTCTGTGAGGACCTGTTAAGGTTACACCTCTATCAAGTTCTCTTTTTTGACTTTCAAATAATCTTTTTTCTAGATGTTCTTTCATTTCATTTTCCGACCAATCTGCTTTTATGCCAGAAGCTGTATGATAGGATACTGTCAACTTTTCTAGACCTCTAGAAATACCAAAATGAATTGGCTCTGCCCACTTTTGTAATAAGTCCATGAATTGAAATCTTTTTTGAATAACCTTTACAGCAGCATCTATATATTGTTCTGTATATACATCAAACATGACGTCGTTTAATAATGATTTCCCTTGATGCTGTTTTAGAATATGATTTCGTTGTTTTAATACTTTTTGGAAATGAAGTAAATCATGTAAATAAACAGGGGAAATTTGACCGATCTCCATGTCAAGAAACCGTCTTCTAACTTGTGGACTTCCTTTTACTAAATATAAATCTTCTGGTGCAAACATCACTACATTCAACTGTCCAATATAATAACTAAGCTTTGTTTGCTCGAGGTGATTAACTTTTGCTTTTTTACCTTTTTTTGACAATATCAATTCTAAAGGCAAACGACCATATTTCTTTTGAATATCACCTTTTATTTTACCATAGTCTGCATCCCAACGTATCAATTCTTTATCATTAGCTGTTCTGTGTGACTTCGCCATAGATAAAACATATAGTGATTCCATTAAATTTGTTTTTCCTTGCGCATTTTCTCCGATAAAGACATTAATTTTAGAGGAAAAATCCAATTGAATAGAATCATAATTACGGTAATCTTTTAGTTCTAATCGTTCGATATACATGTCAATCCCCGTTCTCTGGTCCAATCAATTGGAATATTCCTACACCAGGAATATTCACTATATCCTTATTCCGAAGCTTTCGGCCTCTTCGCTGATCTATTTCACCATTCACATAAACACTATTTTCACTTAAAAACCATTTAGCCATCCCACCAGAACTTATTACATCTGTCATTTTTAATAACTGACCAAGTGTGATAAATTCCGTGTCAAATCGAATATTTTCCAAAAATAATTCAACCTCTTCTCATTTTCATTATCCCTTCATTTTACTCTAAATAATCAAATAAGTAAAAAAAGATAGTCACCGAAGTGACTATCTTAAAATTAATATGTTCTTACTGGCAAAATTAGTTGCAAAATGGAGTCATCATGTACTGACTTCAAAACAAAGGGTCTCATAGTTCCGGAAAATAATATTTTTATATCTTGTCCATCAATAGCTTTTAGTGCATCCATCATATACTTTGCACTAAAGGAGATTTTTAACTCTTCTCCTTCGATAGACTCTGCCAAGATTTGCTCTTCTACATTACCTATTTCTGGAGAATTTGAGGATACTTCAACAAATCCCTCTCCAATCGTTGAGAAACGAACGACATTATTTCTTTCTTCTCTTGCTAGTAATGAGGCACGATCTATTGCTTGTAGTAACGACTTTCCGTTTACTAAAATTGTTGTTTTATATTCACTTGGGATTAATCGAGATGTATCCGGATAGTTACCTTCTAATAATCTAGAATAAAATAATACATCTTCTGTTTTAAATAGTATTTGTTGTTGGGTCATTACAATAGCAACTTCAGAAGATGTTTCTTCTAATATTTTATTTAATTCGTTTAAGCTCTTCCCTGGAATTACAACAGTATATTCTTCTTCCGGTAATTCTTTTACGCTAGTTTTTCTACTGGCTAATCGATGACTATCTGTTGCTACACAATGAAGTTCACCATTTTTAATCTGCCAGTTTACTCCAGTGAGGACAGGGCGGCTTTCTGAGGTAGATACAGCAAATACAGTTTCTTTAATAATTGATTTTAATAAGTCTGAAGGCATAAAAAATTGACGATTTTCTTCAATTTGCGGAAGTAACGGATATTCGGTGGCATCTAATCCTATTAGACTAAATTCAGATTTTCCTGAGCGAATATGTGTTTGAAACTGGTTAGTAACTTCAATCTCTACATCATTTGTAGGCAACTTACGTACAATCTCACTAAATACTTTTGCTTGTAAAACTATAGAACCTGTTTCCGTAATTTTAATAATTTGTTCTCCATTTTTTTCTGTAGGGATAAATGTTTGAATTGTGATATCAGAATCACTACCAGTAATATAAAGGCCTGAATTTATAACCTCTAATTTTAATCCAGTTAATATCGGAACAGTTGTTTTAGAACTTACCGCTTTCATTACATCATTCAATCCCTCTAACAAACTATCTCTTGTTATATTGAATTTCATTTTCCTACCTCACTTATATAATTATTATTTATTAAAAGATTAATAGATATAGTAATAGGGGCTGTGGATTTGTTGATAACATCATTTTCCCCTACTTACGCTAAAGTATCCACATGTGGATAAGTTGTGGTTAAACTAAATGATAACAATACAACTTATCCACAACTTCTTTTATCGTCCTAAAATAGACTTTATTTGTTTTACATCATCTTGTAAGTTTAGATCATCTTTAAGCATTCTCGAAATTTTCTCATGCGCATGAATCACAGTCGTGTGATCGCGTCCTCCAAACTCTTCTCCAATTTTAGGTAAAGAGAAATCAGTTAACTCGCGAGAAAGATACATTGCTACTTGTCGAGGAAATGCAATAGATTTAGTCCGTTTTTTAGCAGTGAAATCCTCTAGTCTTATATGAAAATGCTCTCCTACAACCTTTTGAATATCTAGAATTGTAATAATTCGTGGACGAGCGTTTGGCAAAATGTCTTTAAGTGCTTCGGCGGCTAAGTCAGGGTTAATATCTTTATTTACGAGAGAAGAATAGGCAACTACTCGTATCAGTGCACCTTCTAATTCGCGAATATTCGAATCTATTTGATTTGCAATATAAGCCATTACTTCGTCCGATATATCTAAGCCATCCGCTCTTGCCTTTTTGCGTAAAATTGCTGTTCTAGTTTCTAAATCAGGTGGTGCAATATCTGTTATCAAACCCCATTCAAATCTTGAACGAAGACGATCCTCAAGTGTAGGAATTTCTTTTGGTGGTCGATCACTTGAAATGACAATTTGCTTAGATTCTTCATGTAAAGCATTAAAAGTATGAAAAAATTCTTCCTGAGTTGATTCTTTTCCTGCAAGGAATTGAATATCATCAATTAATAGGACATCAATATTACGATATTTATTGCGAAATTCAATTGTTTTATTATCACGGATGGAGTTAATAAACTCATTTGTAAATTTTTCTGAAGATAAATAAACCACTTTTGCATTTGGATTGTGTTCTTGAACATAATGACCAATCGCATGCATTAAGTGGGTTTTACCTAATCCAACTCCTCCATATACAAATAAAGGGTTATAGGCTTTTGCAGGAGCCTCTGCCACAGCTAAAGATGCAGCATGAGCAAAGCGGTTTCCAGAGCCAATTACAAATGTATCGAACGTATACTTGGAATTTAACATTCCTGGTGAAAAATCAGGTTGATCTCCATTACTTGAAGAAATTTTAGGACTTGGTACTTCAAAATCATCCAAACCTTGATTTTTAGGTACAACAAACGAAATAAGTAGTTCATTGCCTGTTAACTCAGTTAGTATTCCGGCAATTAGGTGAACATAATGATTTTCAAGCCAATCTCTTGCAAAGGAATTAGGAGCAGCTATCGTTACAGTTTCTCCTTTATATGAAAGTAGCTTGGTTGACTTTAACCAAGTTTCAAAACTAGGTTTAGAAGTCTTTTTTTCTACCTCAGAGAGAACTTTAGCCCATAGTTCTTCTAAATGTTCCAA